>JANOAH010000294.1:0-9455 GCA_031411075.1 Erythrobacteraceae bacterium | reverse complement strand
TTGGTGTCGAGCCAGCCGTGATTGGCGCCGCCAAGGCTGGCGAAAGGGCGCAGTTCGATCATCGTCTCGGTCCTTTGTCGGTTCGCTGCCTAGATAGGGATCGTGTCAAGGCCGGGTCACCCTCCGCCGCGAAGCGGCTTCAAGAAAAGGGGTTTCGCGCAGAGATCGCAGAGGAGCGGAGACCGCAGAGAATCAGCGCACCATCTCTGCGTCCTTCTTTCCTCTGCGGTCTCTGCGCGAAACAAATTTTCTTGCTTCGCGGGGGGCGAGTGAGCGTTAGGCCCACGCGGCCAGATCGCGCCGCACCAGCGTTTCCAGCATCGCCATGCCCGCCTCGCCGGTGTTGAGGCAGGCGAGCACCGCAAAGTCCTCGCCTCCTGCCTCGATAAACTGCTCGTGCCCGCGGATCGCCAGCTCTTCGAGCGTTTCGAGGCAATCGGCGGCGAACCCCGGCGCGGCAACGGCGAGGCGGCGGGTGCCGGCGCGCGCTTCGGCAGCGAGCACCGCGTCGGTCGCGGGTTCGAGCCACTTGCCCGCCCCGAAGCGCGACTGAAAGCTGGTGACCACGCGCAAGCCGGGCCGCGCCATCCGCGCTTCAAGCAGCCGCGCGGTTTCGAGACAGTGGCGATAGTAAGGATCGCCCTTGTCGACTGCGCGTTGCGGCAACCCGTGGAAGCTGAGCAGCAGCGCCTGCGGGGCAAACGGCAGCGCGGCCATCTGGGCCGAAAGGTCGCTCGCCAGCGCTTCGATATAGGCAGGCTCGGCGTAGTAGGGCTGCAGCGTGCGGAGCGCCGGCCGCCAGCCCATCGCCCCCAGCGCCTCGGCGATCTTGTCGTCGGCGCTGGCGTTGGTGGCGCCCGAATATTGCGGATAGAGCGGGACGACCAGCACCCGCCCGCACCCGGCCGCGCGCAACGCCTCCAGCCCGGCGCGGATCGACGGATTGCCGTAGCGCATCGCGTGGACCAGCGGCGTGTCCGGACCAAGCCGCTTGCGCAAGCCATCGGCTTGCCCGGCGGTGATCGCGGCGAGCGGCGAGCCGTTCTCGGTCCAGACTTGTGCATAGGCATGCGCGGACTTGGCCGGCCGGGTGCGCAGTACAATGCCGTGGAGGATCGGCCACCACAGCCACTTGGGCAGCGTCACCACCCGCGTATCGGCGAGAAATTCGGCCAGGTAGCGCTTGACCGCCTCGACCGTCGGCGCGTCAGGGGTGCCGAGATTGACGAGCAGGACGCCGGTCTTGGCCGTCATAACCCGCCCGATAGCAACGGCAGGCGGCGCAGGCGCAGACCGGTGGCGGAATAAAGCGCGTTGGCGATCGCCGGGGCGACCGGGGCGACGGCCAGCTCCCCAGGGTCGAACGGCGGCGCATCGCTTTCGATTAGGTCGACCTGGATCGCCGGGCTATCGGCCAGCGTCGGCAGGTCGAGCGCGGCGAGCCGGCCCTGGACCGGCAGCCCGCGCGCATATTCGACCCCCGAGCCGAGCGCCAGGCCGACCCCGTAGATCAGCCCGCCTTCGATCTGCTGCAGCGCGATGTCGCGGTTGACCACCCGGCCGATGTCGACCGCGGCAGCGAGCTTTTCGACCCGCACCCCGCCTTCGCCCGCGGCCGCGGTGGCGACCAGCGCGATGCGGCCGCTGCGGTCGGCCATATCGATGCGGTGGCAGGCAAGCCCCTGGCTGGTCCCCGCCACGCCGCCGCCCCAGGCGCCGATCCGCGCCGCGCGCTGCAGGCAGGTCGCCAGCCGGACGTCGCCTCCCAACATGCCGATGCGATATGCCAGCGGCTCCTGCCCGGCGCGGTGCGCAATCTCGTCGATGAAGCTTTCGATCATGAAGCAGGTGTAGCCGTGGGCGTTGCCGCGCAAGCGCCCGCTCGCGAGCGGGATCGCCACCGGGACATGGTCGATCGCCACGTTGGGGATGCCGTAGGGCGGCAGCAGCCCTTCGAGCGCCATGACATCGGCTTCGTCCTCGACCGCGTCGATCGCGGCCCAGGGGGTGAGGTTGTCGAACAGCCGCCGGCCGAACTCGAGCGCGGCGGGCGGCAGGGCGAGGCGCGCGCGGAAAGTATCGATCGTGCCCTGCGGCCCATACCTTGCGCTGAGCACCGCGGCGACCGGCGGACGCGGGCGGGCGGCGAGCTGTTCCTGCCAGCGCGACCAGGTCAGTTGCACCGGCCGTCCGGCCTCGCGCGCGATCAGCGCCGCTTCGACGGCGGACTCGTGTTCGAGCCGGGCGTCGAAACTGCCGCCGGCGGGCAGCGGATAGAGCACCACATCGGTCAGGCTCATCCCCAGCGCCCTGGCCGCCGCCGCGCGCGCCGCTTCGGGGGCCTGGCTGGCCAGCCACAGTTCGAGCCGGCCGTCGGCCAGCCGCGCGGTGGCCGTCGCCGTCTCGATCGTGCCATGCACCGCGGGCATGACGTCATAGCGCAGCGCCAGGCTCGGCTTGCCCATCGCCGCGTCGCCCTCGCCGCGGGTGGCGACGCGTTGCGGTTCGCCCCGCCGCACCGCGCGGTCGAGCGCTTCGTCGATTCGCGCCGAATTGACCGGACGGGCGACCTTGAAGCGTGGCGCCATGGCGTCGAGCGCGGCTTCGGCTGCCCAGGTCGTTTCGGCCACCGCGGCGAGCCAGCGCTTGCCCTTGACTACCGCGAGCAGACCCGGCCGGCCCACCGCTGCGCTCTCCTCGAAACTCGACAGCTCGGCCTGGCCCTGCGGCCCATGGCGGATCGCGGCATAGACCATGCCCGGCAGCCGCACGTCGCCCGAAAAAAGGTGGCTGCCGTCGACCTTCGAGGGCAGGTCGAGCCGCGGCCAGGTGACATCGAGCCCCAAGTCCTCGGGCGCGGGGGCCGGATCGGCCGGCGGTTCGGGGCGCAGCGGCGGCGGGCTGGGCGGCGTGAACCCCGCCGCCTCGCCCGCCAGCTCGGCGAATCTGAGCCGCTTTGGCCCATGCGTCACGAACCCGCCTTGCGCCTGGCATTCCTGCCAATCGACCGCCCAGCGATCCGCCGCGGCCATCGCCAGCATCGCCCGCGCCGCCGCACCGGCCTCGCGGCACGGCTGCTCGTAAGCCGCCAGCGCGGTGCCGCCGGCGGTGACGGTAAAGCGTTCGCGCTCGGCCCAGCGGCGGGTGAAGTAGGCGTCGGTCAGCCACGGCCGCCACAGCGGCTGCCACGCTTGGGCCAGTGGCAGGTTGGCATAGGCTCCGCTCGCCGGCGCGGGTTCCACCGCGACCTGGCGCCAGTCCGCGCCCAATTCCATCGCCACGATCTGCGGCAGCAGCGTGGTCACGCCCTGGCCCATTTCGAGCTGCGGCACCGCCACCGTCACCACCCCGTCCTGCCCGATCTTGAGCCAGGCGCCGAACGCGGTCTCGCCGCGCCCGGGCGACAGCGGAGCGTCATAAGCGCGCGGCAGCAGCATCCACGCCACCAGCAAACCGCCGCCGACCGCCGCGCCCGCCAGCAGCCCGCGGCGCGAGACGTGCATGGTGTCGAGCGACGGCAGCTTCATAGGGCGAACTTCCCCCCTCCCGCTTGCGGGAGGGGCCGGGGGTGGGCCTGTGAGGGATCGGCGCGCTGGCCCACCCCTAACACCTCCCGCAAGCGGGAGGAGGACTGAAAGGAGCACGCCAGCTTCACCGAGCGTCGAGCCATTGTCCGAGCCGTGCGGCGATACCGGTAAAGGCCGCGCCATCGCCGCCGTCATTCGCCGCGGGAGGCTGGCCGGCGTCGCTGGCGACGCGGATCGCCATCGCCAGCGGAATCCGGCCGAGGAATTCCTCACCCAGCGCGCGCGCCGCCGCTTCGGCGCCGCCGGTACCGAACGGGTCGCTCGGCTGGCCGCAATGCGGGCACAGGTACCCGGCCATGTTTTCGACCAGGCCGATGATCGGCACCTGCGACTGGCGGAACAGGTCGATCGCGCGGGTGGCGTCAATCAGCGCCAGGTCCTGCGGGGTCGAGACCACGATTGCGCCCGCCGGCTTGAACTTCTGCAGCATCGTCAACTGAACGTCGCCGGTGCCGGGCGGCAGGTCGACCAGCAAGAGCTCGGTATCGTCCCACGCCGCGTCCATCAGCTGGCCGAGCGCGTTGCCGGTCATCGGCCCGCGCCAGGCGATCGCTTTCCCCGGCGGTACCAGCTGGCCCATCGACAGGAGCTTGACCCCGAAGTCGCTCGCCACCGGGATCAGTTGCTGGCCTTCGGCCATCGGCCGCTTGTCGGCGGCGCCGAGCAGCATCGGCTGCGACGGGCCGTAAATGTCGGCATCGACCACCCCGACCTTGCGCCCCGCCCGCGCCAGCGCCACCGCGAGGTTGGCGGTGAGCGTCGATTTGCCCACCCCGCCCTTGCCCGAGCCGACCGCGACCACGGTGCGCCGCACCTTGTCGGCCATCAGCGCCACGCGCACTTGCGCCACGCCCGCCATCGCGCCGACGGCGGTCTCCAGCCGTTGCTGCAGCTCGGCGGCAGCCGCGCGGGCGAGGCCGCTGGCGTCGGCCACCACGGTCGCCACCCCGTCCGTCAGGCGGACCGAGCGCACGAAGCGGGCCAGTTCGGCGGGAAGCTGCTGCTCGATTTCGGCGGAGGTCATCGCGACGTCGCTAGCGCGTCTCTTGGCGGGGCGCAGCGAAAATTGCCGCGCCCTCCCCTGTTTTTTGCGTTCGCGGCCCCTATAACACCCGGCATGGAACGTTCGGGCGGATGGTACGAAAGGATCGTGCTGGCAATGGCCGGCAAGCGCAGCCCTTGGGGCAAGGAGCCGGGCGACGGCGAGCCGGAAGAGCCGGGATCGGCCCCTGACGAGCCCGCCACGCCGCCCAGCGGCGAAGCGCCCAAACGCGGGCCGCGCAATCCCTGGCTGCCGGGCGGCGGAAGCGGTGACGAAGAACGCGGCCGCCGCGCCCCCAATATCGAAGACATCTTCCGCCAGCGCGGACCCGAAGGGCCCAAGCGCCGGTTCGGCGGCCCGGGCGGCCCCAATTTCCGCCTGCCGCAAGCGCCCGGCGGGCGCAGCTGGTTCCCGATCGCGGTGGTGACGATCGCGCTGCTGTGGGTCGCGGTCAGCTCCACCCACTTCATCCAGCCGCGCGAGCAGGGGGTTGTCACCACCTTCGGCAAGTACACCCGCACCCTCAGCTCGGGCACCAATTTCACGCTGCCGTGGCCGCTGCAAAGCGTCGATGTCGAAAATGTCAGCGAAATCCGGCTCGAACGGATTCCTGATGGCACTGCCGAAAAGCTGATCCTGACCGGCGATCAGAACCTGGTCGACCTCAGCTATTTGATCCGCTGGAACATCAAGGACCTCAAGCTCTACAAGTTTCAGCTCGCCGATCCGCAGGTGACGCTGGCCGAAGTGGCCGAAGCGGCGATGCGCCAGTCCGCCGCCGAGCATGAGCTCGACAGCGTGCTGTCGGGTGCCGGGCGCGCCGATATCGAACAGGCGGTGCGCCGCCGGATGCAGGCGATCCTCGACGCGTACAAATCGGGCATCGCGGTGCAAGGCATCGAAATTCAGAAGACCGATCCGCCCGAAAGGGTGGTCGAGGCGTTCAAGGACGTCTCCGCCGCGCAGCAGGACGCCAACACCGCGATGAACCAGGCCCGCACCTATGAACAGCAAGTGCTGGCCCGCGCGCAGGGTGACGCGTCGGCGTTCAACCAGATCTACACCCAGTACAAGCTCGCCCCCGAGGTGACGCGGCGGCGGCTCTATTACGAAACCATGGAGCGGGTGCTGGGCAAGACCGACAAGACCATCGTCGAATCGGGCGGGGTGACGCCGTACCTGCCGCTGCCCGAAATCCGGCGGCGGGCGCGGGCCGCGGAACCGGCGGCCCCGGCCGCAGGAGCGGCGCGATGACCGGCGTGTGGGAACAGCACAAGCTGACGCTCATCGCGCTTGCCGTGGCGATCGTCGCTTTGATGATGAGCGTGGTCGTGGTCCCCGAAACGCAGCAGGGCGTGGTGGTCCGAACCGGTGAGCCGGTGCGCACCATCAACCGCTTCAAGCCCAACGAACCGTTCGGCCAGACCGGCGCGGGGGTGGTGTGGCGCATCCCGTTCCTCGAACGCGTGCAATTGATCGACAAGCGCGTGCTCGATCTCGACATGCAGCCGCAGGAAGTGCTGTCGAGCGACCAGCAGCGGCTCCAGGTCGATGCCTATGCCCGGTTCCGCATCATCGATCCGGTCAAGATGGTCGAGAACGCCGGCAACGAGGAAAACGTCGCCTTGCAGCTGGCGCCGATCCTGGGCTCGGTGCTGCGCCAGGAACTGGGCCGGCGCACCTTCGCTTCGATGCTCACCGCCGAGCGCGGGCAGGCGATGTCCAACATCCGCGCCACGCTCGACCGCCAGGCGCGCGAGTATGGCGCGCAAGTGATCGACGTGCGGATCAAGCGCGCCGACCTGCCCGCCGGCACCCCGCTCGACGCGGCGTTCCGGCGCATGGATACCGACCGCAAGCAGACCGCCGAAACGATCCGCGCGCAAGGCCTGCGCGAGGCACAGATCGTCCAGGCCGGGGCCGATGCCGAAGCCGCGCGCATCTATGCTGCCGCCTATGGCAAGGATCCCGAATTTTACGACTTCTACCGCGCCATGCAGAGCTATCGCACCACCTTCGAAAGCGGAACCGGCGAAAGCTCGTTCATTCTCGATCAGAGCAATGACTATTTGCGACAATTCCGCGGTGGCGCGCGTTGATATGTTAAACCGGCGTTCAGGCCTGCGAGCCTGAATCCGGTACGAGACTGCGATAACCGGCGCCCCTGTGGCGCCGCGTATTGAAGAGGACAAAAGGACGTGAAGCCCGTGCGCTATTCCTACGCCTTCACCGGCGCGCTGCTGGCCGGCGGTGCCGCCATTTCGCTGATCACCGGGATGCCCGCGGGCGCTCAGGTCGCGCAGAACGATTCGCGCCAGATCGGCGCGGTGGTCCCGCGCCAGGGCGCGCCGGCAAGCTTCGCCGACCTGACCGCGCAATTGCAGCCGGCGGTGGTCAACATCTCGACCCGCCAGCGGATCACGGTCGAACAGCAGCCCAATCCGTTCGCCGGCACCCCGCTCGAAGGGCTGTTCGGCCAGCAGCAGGGCCAGCAGGGCCAGCAGGGCGGCGGTCAGCCGACCACGCGCGAGGCGCAGTCGCTCGGCTCGGGCTTCCTGATTTCGGCCGACGGCTATGTCGTCACCAATAACCACGTCATCCAGCCCGATGGCCGTGCGCAGCTCGAATCGGTCACCGTCACCACGCAGGACGGCACCGAATACCCGGCCGAAGTGGTCGGCCGCGATGCGGCGAGCGACCTGGCGGTGCTCAAGATCGGCGGCAACGGGGCGTTCCCGTTCGTCCATTTCGGCGGCAGCGAGGAAGCCCGCGTCGGCGATTGGGTGATCGCCATCGGCAATCCGTTCGGCCTTGGCGGTACGGTCACCTCCGGCATCGTCTCGGCCGTGTTGCGCAACACCGGCGGCGGCGCCTACGATCGCTATATCCAGACCGACGCCAGCATCAATCGCGGCAATTCGGGCGGCCCGCTGTTCGACATGCAGGGCAACGTCATCGGCATCAACAACGCCATTTTCTCGACCACCGGCGGCAGTATCGGGATCGGCTTTGCCATTCCCGCCCAAACCGCCGCGCCGATCGTAGACAAGCTGATCCGCGGCGAGGAAATCCTGCGCGGCTATCTCGGCGTGCGGGTGCAGCCGATGGTCGACGATCTCGCCGATGCGCTGGGCCTGCCCAACAACCGCGGTGAATTCGTCCAGTCGGTGCAGCCGGGCGAACCGGCCGAAGCGGCGGGCCTGCGTGAAGGCGACGTGGTGCTGAAAGTCGACGGCAAGGAAGTGACGCCCGACCAGACGCTGTCGTTCATCGTCGCCAACATCCAGCCCGGCAAGCGCATCCCGCTCGAGATCGTGCGTGACGGCCGGCGTCAGACGCTGTCGGCCACGGTCGGACGCCGGCCGAGCGAAGAAGCGCTCGCCGCGCAGGTTTTCAATCCGGACGAACAGCCCAATCCGCTCGATGCGCCCAAGGGCCAGGCCGCTGGCCCGGTCGAACAGGCGCTCGGGCTGCAGGTGCTGCCTCTGACCGCGCAAATCGCCGCGCAGCTCGGCATGCCGGCCGGGACGCAAGGTCTGGTCGTGGCCAACGCCGATCCCAATTCCGACGCCGGCGCCAAGGGCATCGGCCGCGGTGCGGTGATCGTCAGCGCCGGCGGCCGCCCGGTGCCGACCGTCGAAGCGCTCGAAGGCGCGGTGCGCGCGGCAAAGTCCGGCGGGCGCGAGGCGCTGCTGTTGCGGGTGCGCGTGCGCGGCCAGCCCGAACTCTCGATCCCGGTGCGGATGCGCTAGCGGCTAAACGCCGGCCGGCCCCAATCCTATTGACCGTCCGGCCGCCCGGTGGCGCGATCGAGGAAGTCGTCGTTCGCCGCGGGCGGGGGTGAGGCAGCGGGCGCGGGCGGCGGGGGCAGACGCGGATCGGGTTTGCGACCGCCGGGATCGCCGGGGAACGGTTCGCTCTCGGACGGAAAATCCTCCCCGCGCCGCGGATCGGGGCCGGCCGGCTCGACCAGGTTGCCCTGCTCGTCGGAGTAGTAATAGCCCTCGTCGCCCGGCTCGCCGTACATCCATTCCTCGTCGGGCTCCAATTGCCATTCGGGCAGTTCGACGTCGGTCTGGAATTCCTCGACCGGGCGGTTCTTCACCGCCACGCGCATGAACGCCGAAAATGCGCGCGCCGGGGCGGTGCCGCCCTGCAGGCCGGGGACGGCCTTGGCATCGTCGCGGCCCATCCATACGCCGGTTGTCACCCCGCTTGAAAAGCCGACGAACCAGCCGTCCTTGTTGGAGCTGGTGGTGCCGGTCTTGCCCGCCACCGGCCGCCCGATCTGCGCCGCCCGGCCGGTGCCGGTGCTGACCGCGGTCTGCAACAGGTCGGTCATCCCGGCGGCGACGTAATCGGGCACCAGCTGGCTGTCGCTCGAGGCCCGGCGGCGATAGATTTCGTCGCCCGCCCCGGTAACCACCCGGGTAATGCCGTAAGGATCGATCGAACGTCCGCCTGCCGCCACGCTGGCAAAGGCGCGGACAAGGTCGATCACCCGCACTTCAGAACTGCCCAGCACCATCGAGGGATAAGTTGAGATCGGCGTCGAGATGCCGAACCGCCGCGCCATCCCGGCCACCGCCGAAAAACCGACTTCGTTGCCGAGCTGCGCCGCCACCGTGTTGATCGAATAGGCAAACGCGGTGCGCACATCGACTTCGCCGGCATAGCGCCCGGAAGAATTGCGCGGGGTCCAGCCGCCGATCGTGACGCGCTCGTCGACCACCTTGTCATCGGGCCGATAGCCGGCCTCAAGCGCGGCAAGATAGACGAACAGCTTCCACGCCGAACCGGGCTGGCGCTGGGCATCGGTGGCGCGG
>JANOAH010000293.1:0-13085 GCA_031411075.1 Erythrobacteraceae bacterium | reverse complement strand
CAGCTCGCCGGCGAAGCCACCGCGCAGCTTGCCTTTGCCTTTCAGGCTCAACCCGATCGGGCCGTAATCGCTGTCGATCCGCCCACCGCCATCGACCACTTCGAGCGACCAGTCGGGCAGCCGGAACGGCTCTTCGGTCTTAGGCGGGAACAGCAGAGGATCGAGCGCGCCGAAGCTGAGCGTGCCGCGGCGCAGCGTGCCGTAGAGCCGCGGCCGGGTCAGCTTGACCGCGGAAATCCGCGGAAAGCCAAGGCGAGGACTGATGTATACGTCGGCGCGCGCAATGGTCAGGTCCGGACGGCGCGGATCGCCGACCACGATGTTGGTGAGCACCTGGTAACGGCCGCCGATCCGCTCGATATCATAGGTCGCGGCGATCCCGAGATCGGCGAATTGGCTGGCGATGAAATCGTCGGCGATCGACTTGCGGTTGGCCCACACCACCACCAGACCGACGACCAGCACGGCAAGGACAACCAGCGAGGCCAGGCAACCGATGCGCCGGGCCGCCCGGCGCGGCGGCGGCGGCTCGTCCAGATCGTCAGCCCGCATCGCCGGAACCCTTGCGCCTCAACCCACGCAGAGGCAATGCATGGGCGATGGAAATGGCTCCGCATGTCCGGCGAGGAACCTGAAGCCGCGATAAAGCCGGCGGCGCCCGGCGCCGGCCACCGGGCGCGGCTGCGCGAGCGGTTGCTGGCGGGCGGCAGCGAAGCGCTGGCCGATTACGAAGTGCTCGAATACCTGCTGTTCGGCGCCTACCCGCGCGGCGACACCAAGCCGCTGGCCAAGGCGCTGCTGGCGCGGTTCGGCTCGCTCGGCGCGGTGCTCAATGCCGATGCGGGCGCGTTGCGGCAGGTCAAGGGGGTGAGCGACGCCAGCATCGGTGCGCTGAAGATCGCTGCGCTCGCCGCCCGCCGCCTGGCGCGAAGCGAATTGGGGCAACGCCCGCTCTTGAGCAGCTGGAGCGCGCTGCTCGATTACCTCGCCATCGACATGGCGGACCTGACGGTGGAGCGCGTCCGGGTGCTCTATCTCGATACCCGCAACCGGCTGGTGCGCGATCACCTCGCCGCCGAAGGCACGATCGACGAGGCCGCGATCCACCCACGCGAAGTGATCCGCCACGCGCTCGACATCGGCGCAAGCGCGCTGATCTTGGTCCACAACCACCCGAGCGGCAATCCCGAGCCGAGCCGGGCGGACTTGGCCGTCACCCAGCGCATCGTCGAAGCAGGCCGCAACCTCGGCATCCAGGTACTCGACCACGTCATCGTCGGGCGCGAAGGCCATGTCTCGCTCAAGGCAAAGGGCCTTATCTAGCTCCGGGCACGATCCCGAAGTGCTTGTATAGCCGGCCGACCCCGCCCCACACGCGCAGCGCGCGGGCGATGTCCTCGCGGCCCGCCGTGTCACCCTGTTCGAGGCGGATGATCCCGCGCAGGTACAGGCTTGAACCATAACCCGGCTCGCTGGTCAGCGCGGCGCGCAGATCGTCGAGCGCGGCGTCCGTGCTACGCAGCCGGTAATGCACCAGCGCCCGGCTATCGAGCGGCGAAACGCCATAGTCCGCGCTCTGCACCGCCCGGTCGCAGGTCGCCAGCGCGCGGTCGAGCGCATAGTTCCACCCACCCATGAACCAGCACTGCGCATCGAGCAGCGCTGGATCGCCGGGCCGTTCGGCCAGCGCATTGTCGAGCACCGCCCAGCCCTCTTCGAGCCGGCCGGCCTGGCCGAGGAGATCCGCGCGGGTCTTGAGCTGTTCGATGCGGTCGTCGCCCGACAAGTCGAGCTCGCCCAGCACCGCCAGCGCGCCGTCGTAATCGTCGCGTTCGGCCAGCACGCGGGCGACCAGCGAGGCGTGATCGAGGTTGGGTTCGAGCTCATAAGCCTGGCGCGCGTCGGCCAGGGCCTCGTCGGTCCGGGCGAGGTCGAGCAACAGCCCGGCGCGGTCGGCGAAAGTCTGCGCGCCGGGCTCGAGCTCGAGCGCGTGATTGTAATCGGCCAGCGCGCCAGCCTGATCGGGATGCGATTCGCGCTGGTTGCCGCGCAGCGCCCAGCGCCACGCTTCGTCCGGCGCGATGGCGATGATCGCGGCATAAGCCGCTTCGAGCCGCGCCAGCCGCGCGCCATCGGCGCCGGCGCCATGTTCCCAATAGCGGACGGTGTCGGCCGGCGCGCGCAACACCGGATCGCCGCTGCGCAACCGCGCCACGCGGGCGCGTTCGGCGGCGAATTCGGCGACCGGGATTTCGCGCGGGATTTTGACCGCGTCGTCGCTCACTTCGAGGCGGTTGCCGGTCAATTGTGCGTGGCGCGTGATGCGCACGCCGGCGACCACTTCCTCGACATCGCCGCGGCCGCTCAGCGTGTATTGGGCGGCGGCGTCGGGCAGGAGGAAAGTGGTCTCCTCACGATACCCCAGCGGCCCCTCAACCTGGTAGGGAATTTCGCGCCACGCAGCGCGGGCGCGATCGGGGTTGAATTCGAACCCGGTGCTCGGCGTGTCGAGCGCCAGCGCGCCGCGGCCGCGCTCGAACCGCCAGCCCGATGACATCAGCCCCGAGGCGGTCAGGTGCGCGGTGCCGGTGTCCTCATCGTAGGTGACCTGGGTGGCATACACGATGCCTTCGCCGATCAGCGGCTTGAGGTATTCGGCGGCAAACTGGCGGCGCTTTTCGGGATCGGTCTCGCTCACCGCCGGGCGGATCTGCGCGCCGACCACGCCGTGCGCCTCGACCTCGGCCTGATAGAGCACCGGCATGTCGATCCCGGCCGAATAATCGTAGGTGACCCGCAGGATCCGATCGCGCACGGCCGGCCAGCGCTGTTCGATCGGCATCAGCTCCGCGCCGGCCGAGCGCAGCGGCAGGGCATAGCGGAAGTCCGGCACTTCGAGCATGGTGTCCTGGCGCGTGCCGGCGCTGGTCCCGTCGAGCCAGTAGTCCTTGCTGCCGATGACCGCGCGCACGATCACGTGGTCGAACGCGCCCGGCACCGGCAGCATCTGTGTGACCACGTCGCCCTGCGAACTGCGCACCAGCACCGCTTCGGCTTCGATATCCATCGCCCGCAGCATGGCCAGCAGCAGCAGCGACTTGGCTTTGCAATCGCCGTACCGCCGCTCCCACGTCAGCTCGGGTGCCTGCGGCAGGTAGTTGCCGCCGTTCATGCCATAGAGCAGATAGCCGATCTGGTCCTGCACCAGCCGCAGCGCCATCGCCGCGCGGGTCAGCGGATCGCGGCTGGCGCGCTCAATGCGCGTCACCTGTTCGGCAATAGGGCCGCCGGTGCGGATCGCGCCCTCGGTCGAGAAGTGCGGCGCCATTTTGCGCGCGACATCGGCCCACGAGGCGAAGCTGCCGACCTGGATCAGCGGCGCCATCGCATAGCGCGCCGGGGCATTGGCGGGCGGGTCCTCGCGTTCGGCCACCGGCAGCGGCACCGTCAAAACATTGTAGCCGGCGCGCTCGACCGGGGCGATCCCTTCGATCGAGGGGCCGACCTTCCACGATAAGGGCTCGTCCGTGGGCCACGACACTTCGACCCGGCCGAAACCGAGTTCGGTCGGCTGTGCGATCAGACCGTCGAGCGATTGCACCGCGCCGTCCAGCGCCTGGTCGCGGCTGGTCGTGGTCTGGCTGTAACGCAGCACGTCGCCGACCTTGAGGCCCGGCACCGCCAGCGTCGCGGTCAGCGACCCGTCGATGCTGCGCCGTTCGAGCTCGCGTTCGCGCCGCAGCACTTCATAGCGCACGCCTTGCGCCAGGAGGTCGATCACCTCACCGCCGCGGACGATTTCGAGCCGGTGGACGGTCAGATCGCCCTTGTCGGGCAGCCAGCCGATTTTGATCGTGCCGAGATTGGTCAACTCGTCCGGGCTGCCGATGCGAAAGGCGACGTCGCTGAACGCGTTGACGGTGCCATCGTCGAGCCGGACCTGCTTGTCGTAGAGCACCAGCGGCTGGCCCTTGGCGAGCGCGGCGGCGAGATCGGCTGGTGCCACCCAGGCCGGCGGCGGCGCATAGAGCACGGTCTCGCCCGCGATGGCTGGCGCGGTCCAGACCAGCGCACCGGCGGCCATCAACCCTGCGGCAATTTTCATGCAAACCCCCTGGCGCGCGAGTGGTGCGCCCCTCTTTCCTTGCCGAATAACATCATGCCTGCAAAGCGAAAGCAACGGCTTGCTTGTCGCCCCGAACCGCTACCGCTAGCCCGGCGCGACGCCGATGCCCGCGCCCCCGCCCCTCCCCTCGTCGACACTCGCCTATCGGCCGGAGATCGACGGGCTGCGCGCGCTGGCGGTGGTGCCGGTGGCGCTGTTTCACGCACAAGTGTCAGGATTCGGCGGCGGCTTCATCGGGGTCGACGTGTTCTTCGTCATCAGCGGCTACCTGATCACGGCCATCCTGCTGCGCGATGCCGTGCGGCCGGGCGCGCTGGCCGCGTTCTACGAGCGGCGCGCGCGGCGCATCCTGCCGGCGCTGCTTCCGGTGCTGGCGATGACGTGCGCAGGGGCCTGGTGGCTGTTCACGCCGGACGATTTCGGCAGCTACGCCCAGGCGCTTGCAGCCACCGCGCTGTTCGCCTCCAATATCCTGTTCGCGCTGCGCAGCGACTACTTCATCCGAGACGAAGGGTTCGCGCCGCTGATCCATGGCTGGAGCCTGTCGGTCGAAGAACAGTTCTATCTGTTGTTTCCGCTGCTGCTGATCGGGCTGGTCCGATATCGGCGCGGCTGGGTCCTGCCCGCGGTGCTGACTATGCTCGGGGCAAGCTTCGCGATGGCACTGGTGCTGACAGTCATCACGCCGCGACCGGCGTTCTACCTCCTGCCCACGCGCGCGTGGGAACTGATGGCGGGGGCCGCTTGCGCCGTACTCCCCGCGCCAACCCGGCCGCGTGGGTGGGCAGGACTGCTGGGGCTCGCCCTGATCGCCGCCGGGTTTGCGCTGATCGACCGGCAAACGCCGGCGCCCGGCCCGCTGTTCGCCGTCCCGATCGCGGGGGCGGCGCTGACGCTTCGCTACGCGACCAGCCGGACGGTCGCCGGCAAATGTCTCGCCTGGCGGCCGCTGGTCCTGCTCGGCCTCGTGTCATACGGGTTCTACTTGTGGCACCAGGCGCTGCTGGCGATGGTGCGCTATGCGGTTTTTGCGCCGGGTCCGCTGATCCTGACCGCGGCGTTGGGGCCGGCGCTGCTGCTGGCCATAGGATCGTACCATTGGATCGAGCGCCCGGTGCGCAGCGGCAAAGCGCTGGCGAACCGCCGCGCGCTCGTGGCGGTATGTGCGGGCGGGCTGGCGGTTGCGGTGGCCTTCGGCTTGGCCGGATACGGCAAACTGATCGAGCCCCGCGGGGCGGAGCCAGCGCGGCGGCTGAACGCCGTATACGCCGGGCCGCAGTCCGAAACTCCCATCGTTCCAGCCGCACCCGATCTGACCTTCGTGCTCTACGGCGATAGTCACGCCCGGCAATATTATCCGGCGCTGGTCGAACAGCTCGGCCAGGGCGCGATACTGGCGGGATCGGCTTGCTTCGCGGCGCCCAGAGTGACGAACCTGCCACCGGGCGATGCCCGCCGTGCGGACTGCATCGCGCAATTCGCGCAGTTGCGATCGCTGGCGTCGACACGGCGCATCGGCGCGGTGATCTGGGCGCAGCGGTGGGAACGGCCGTTGTTTGCCAATAGCGACGGGCGATTGCTCGGGGCGACCGTGGGGGCGGACGCTCCGCTTCTGCGGGACAATGTCGCCCGCTTGCGTGCGGCCTTGCCGGCAGACGTGGCGCTGGTGCTGGTCGGCAACGTGCCGACCGCCGCGGCCGCCGGGCACGCCATGCGCGACGGGTTGCTGCGCTGCCGTGCGTACCTCAATGTCGCCTGCCCGACAGATTATCCGCAGGAACGAGCCGAAGCCGCCGCCAACGCGGTGCTGCGCGCTTACGCCGCCGCGACGCCCGGAGTGACCTACGTCGATGCCGCCGCGCCGCTTTGTCCCGACAGCCGCTGCCGGATCATCGACCGCGGTGTGCTGCTCTACAGCGACGGCTCGCACCTGACCCCGGCCGGTGCCCGGCGCATTGCCGGCCCGATCGCCCGCGCGGTTGCCATGCGCGCGCCGCCGCCCTAGCGGATGCCCGCACGCCCGAACGGAGTTACCGATGGTCCCCCGCTATGCCCGCCCCGCGATGACCGCGATCTGGGACGCCGAGGCGCGCTATCGCATCTGGTTCGAGATCGAAGCCCACGCCACCGACAAGCTGGGTGATCTCGGTGTTGTGCCAGAGAGCGCCGGCCAGGCGCTGTGGGACTGGTGGCGCACCGATCCCACGATCGACGTCGCCGCGATCGACGCGATCGAGGCGGTGACCAAGCATGATGTGATCGCGTTCCTCGACTGGGTGGCGCAGCAGGTCGGTCCCGAGGCGCGCTTCATGCACCAGGGCATGACCAGTTCGGACGTGCTCGACACCACGCTGGCGGTCCAGCTCGCCCGTTCGGCCGACCTGCTGCTCGAAGACCTCGACGCGCTGCTCGCCGCGCTCCGGCGCCGGGCCGAAGAGCACAAGCACACGCCCACCATCGGCCGCAGTCACGGCATCCATGCCGAACCGGTCACCTTCGGGCTTAAGCTCGCGCAGGCCTATGCCGAATTCGACCGTTGCCGCACCAGGCTGATCGCCGCGCGGGCCGAGATCGCGACGTGTGCGGTGAGCGGCGCGGTCGGGACCTTCGCCAACATCGCGCCCGAAGTCGAAGCGCATGTTGCGCAGCAGCTCGGCCTCGCGGTCGAGCCGATCAGCACCCAGGTGATTCCGCGGGATCGCCACGCGATGTTCTTCGTCACGCTGGCGGTGATCGCCGGCTCGATCGAGCGGCTGGCGATCGAAGTGCGCCACCTCCAGCGCACCGAAGTGCTCGAGGCCGAAGAGTACTTCGCGCCGGGGCAAAAGGGCTCGAGCGCGATGCCGCACAAGCGCAACCCGGTCCTGACCGAGAACCTCACCGGCCTTGCCCGCATGGTCCGCGCCTCTGCCCTACCCGCGCTGGAGAACGTGGCCTTGTGGCACGAACGCGACATCAGCCATTCGTCGGTCGAACGCTTCATCGGCCCCGACGCCTGCATCACGCTCGACTTCGCACTGGCGCGGCTCGCCGGGGTGATCGACAAGCTGGTGGTCTATCCCGAACAGATGCAGGCCAATCTCGATCGGATGGGCGGCCTCATCCATTCGCAGCGGGTGCTGCTGGCGCTGACCCAGGCCGGCCTTGCCCGCGACGAGGCCTATCGGCTGGTCCAGCGCAACGCGATGAAAGTGTGGGAAAGCGACGGTCAGCTGTCGCTGCTCGATCTGCTCAAGGCCGATGCCGAGGTGACGGCCGCGCTCTCGCCCGCCGAGCTCGAAGACAAGTTCGACCTTGGCTATCACTTCAAGGAAGTGGAGCGGATTTTCGCGCGGGTGTTCGGCGGCTAGTTCGGCCCCTTTCCAACCGTCGCGCTTGGCCTTAGCATCGGCAGCGAGCCACCGAGGGAGCGCCCGAATGAAAATCGTCCGCACGATCGTCTGGGTACTGCTGCTCGTCGCGTTGCTGATCTTTTCGTACAACAACTGGCAGACCGTCGACGTCAAGATCTGGGAAAACCTGATCGTCGAGACCAAGATCCCGGCGCTGGTGGTGGTGGCGTTCCTGATCGGGCTGGTGCCGACCTGGCTGGTCTATCGCACCAGTCGGTGGAACTACGACCGCCGCATCGCCTCGCTCGAAAATTCGGCTCGATCGGCCGCGCTCGCCGCCCCGCCGCCGCCGCCGGTGGTCGAACCGCGGGTCGAGCCGGTCCCGCCGGTGACGCCAGCGCCCGACCGGCTGACGCCGACCGATCCGGCAGCGTGAGCAACCCGGTTTACCTCGCGCTCGACGTCCCCACGCTCAACGCAGCCAAAATGCTGGCCGAGAAAGTCAAATCGCATGTCGGCGGGCTCAAACTCGGACTCGAATTCTTCTGCGCCCACGGCCACCACGGAGTGCACGAAATCGCCCATCTCGGCCTGCCGATCTTCCTCGATTTGAAACTCCACGACATTCCCAACACCGTGGCCGGCGCGATGCAGGCGATCCATGTGCTCGAACCGGCGATCGTCACCGTCCACGCCAGCGGCGGCCGGGCGATGATGGAAGACGCCAAGGCGGCCGCCGCCACCGGCACCCGGGTGGTTGCGGTCACCATGCTGACCAGCCTCGACGAACGCGACCTGCAGCGCACCGGGGTGGATGGTGACGCCCACCAGCAGGTCATGCGGCTGGCCGAACTCTCCCACGCCGCCGGGCTCGACGGCGTCGTCTGCTCGGGCCAGGAAGTGGCCGGGGTACGCAAGCAGTGGAAGGACGGCTTCTTCGTCGTCCCCGGCCTCAGGCTCAACGACGGCGGCCACAGCGACCAGAAGCGCGTCGTCACCCCGCGCCAGGCGCGCGACGACGGCGCTAGCGTGCTGGTCGTCGGCCGCCCGATCAGCCGCGCCGAAGACCCGCTCGCCGCCGCCCGCGCGATCGAGGCGACGCTCTAGGCCTTTTCCAAGCCGCCGCGCTCCCCTAGGGCGCGCACCGATGCCTGAAACGCTGATCAAGGTCTGCGGACTAACGACGCCCGAAACGCTCGATGCCGCGGTCGCCGCGGGGGCGACGCATATCGGGCTCAACTTCTATCCGCCGAGCCCGCGCTTTGTCTCCATCGCGCAGGCCACGGCGTTGCGCGCGCGCACGCCCAACCGGGTCAGGATCGTGCTGGTGGTGGTGATGGACGAAGCGCCTGCCGAAACCTTGCAGGCGATCGACGCGATCAAGCCCGATGTGGTCCAGTTCCACGGCGGCGAAACGCCGCAGATGCTGTCGCTGCTCAAGGCCGCAGGTCTGCCCGAGCTGTGGAAGGCGGTCGGGGTCAAGGATGCCGCCGCGCTCGACCGCGCCCGGCAGTGGCAGGGTGTGGCCGACCGGGTGCTGTTCGATGCGCCGGCCCAGGCGATGCCGGGCGGCACCGGGCTGGCGGTCGATTGGCGCCTGTTCCAGGGTTTCCGCCCGGAGATGGACTGGGGCCTCGCCGGCGGGCTCAACCCCGGCAACGTGGCGGAGGCGATCCGCCTGACCGGCGCGCCGCTGGTCGATGCCTCCTCGGGCCTCGAATCTGCGCCCGGGGTCAAGGATGTGGACCTCATTCGCGCGTTCTGCCAAGCGGCGCGATCAGTATGACCGAGCAGCCCAACTCCTTCCGCAACCAGCCTGACGAGCGCGGGCATTTCGGCCAGTTCGGCGGCCGCTACGTCGCCGAAACGCTGATGCCGCTAGTCCTCGACCTGGAACGCGAATATCGCGCCGCCAAGGCCGATCCGGCGTTCGCGGCGCAGTTCGACGACCTGCTCGAACACTACGTCGGCCGCCCCAGCCCGCTCTATTTCGCCGAACGGCTGACCGAGGCGCTGCGCGACGACGCCGCCGCCGGCATGGGCGCGCAAGTGTGGCTCAAGCGTGACGAGCTCAACCACACCGGCGCGCACAAGATCAACAATTGCGTCGGCCAGATCCTGCTCGCCATGCGGATGGGCAAGACCCGGATCATCGCCGAGACCGGCGCCGGCCAGCACGGCGTCGCCACTGCCACGGTCTGCGCCCGGTTCGGCCTGCCCTGCACGATCTTCATGGGCGCCACCGACGTCGCCCGCCAGCAGCCCAACGTGTTCCGCATGAAGCTGCTCGGCGCCGAGGTTGTCCCGTTGACGGCGGGCGCAGCGACGCTGAAGGACGCGATGAACGAGGCGCTGCGTGACTGGGTCGCCAACGTCCACGACACCTTCTACATCATCGGCACCGCCGCCGGCCCGCACCCCTATCCCGAGCTGGTCCGCGACTTCCAGAGCGTCATCGGCCGCGAGGCGCGCGAGCAGATGCTGAGCCGCACCGGGCGCCTGCCCGACCTGCTGGTCGCGGCGATCGGCGGCGGCTCGAACGCCATCGGCCTGTTCCACCCGTTCCTTGACGATGCGGACGTGAAGATGCTCGGGGTCGAAGCGGCGGGCCACGGGCTCGACAAGCAGCACGCGGCGAGCCTCGCCGGCGGCTTCCCGGGCATTCTCCACGGCAACAAGACCTACCTGCTCCAGGACGAAGACGGCCAGATCACCGAAGCGCACTCGATTTCGGCCGGGCTCGACTACCCCGGCATCGGGCCCGAGCACTCGTGGCTAAAGGAAATCGGCCGGGTCGAATACACTTCCGCCACCGACACCGAAGCGCTCGACGCGTTCCAACTCCTGTGCCGCACCGAGGGCATTATCCCCGCGCTCGAACCCAGCCACGCCATCGCCGCCGTCGCCAAGCGGGCGCGCGAGATGCCGCAGGACGCCATCATCCTCGCCAACCTGTGCGGGCGCGGCGACAAGGACATCTTCACCGTGGCGGATGCGCTGGGAGTGCAGATGTGAGGCGGCGGCACAGCTCGGCTTTTGCCATGGACAGCCGTACCCAAAAGCCCTCTCCCCTTCAGGGGAGAGGGCGTGACCCCGAATTGACCAAGCGCGCCAAGTCGATGCGGCGGGAAAAGACAGAGCCGGAAACGCGGTTGTGGCTTCAGTTGCGCGCGAAGCGGTTTGAAAGCGTCAAATTTCGCAATCAGAAAGTGATCGGCCGCTACATCGTCGACTTTGCAGCCAATGATCCCAAACTCGTGGTCGAACTCGATGGCGACACGCACGCTTTCCAAGCAGGCTATGATGCGACGCGGACGCGCTTTCTCGAAGGCGAAGGCTACCGAGTCGTTCGGTTTTCGAATGTCGAAATCATGCAGAACCTCGATGGGGTCGTGACCCATTTGGCGGGCGTCATCGAAGAAATGAGACTACCCCCTCTCCCAACCCTCTCCCCTGAAGGGGAGAGGGCTATTGAGCACGAATTCTCCCTCTCCCCTTCTGGGGAGTGGGTCGGGGAGAGGGGCACGCTTTGACTCGTCTTTCCAACGCTTTCTCGCGCGGCCGCCCCGCTCTCGTCTGCTTCATCACCGCAGGCGATGGCGACACGGCGGCCCATCTCGACGCGCTGGTCGCGGGCGGGGCGGATGTGATCGAGTTGGGGATGCCGTTCACCGATCCGATGGCCGACGGGCCGGCGATCCAGGCGGCGAACTTGCGCAGCCTCGGCAAGGGCACGACCACCGCCGAAGTCTTCACCATCGCCAACGAGTTCCGCGAGCGGCATCCCGACGTGCCGCTGGTGCTGATGGGCTACGCCAACCCGATGGTCCGCCGCGGGCCTGAATGGTTCGCCGGCGAATGCGCCGGATGCGGGGTGGACGGGGTGATCTGCGTCGACATCCCGCCCGAGGAGGACGATGCGCTCGGCCCCGCCCTTCGCGCCGCCGGGGTCGACCTGATCCGCCTCGCCACCCCCACCACCGACACCCAGCGGCTGCCCGTGGTGCTCGAAGGCTCGAGCGGGTTCCTCTACTACGTGGCGGTGGCCGGAATCACCGGCAAGCAGCAGGCGTCGATCGAATCGATCCGCAGTAACGTCGGCCGCATCAAGGCGGCGACCGACCTGCCTGTCGCGGTGGGATTCGGTGTACGGACCCCGGAGCAAGCCGCCGAGATCGCCCGCGTCGCCGATGGGGTTGTGGTCGGCTCGGCGCTGGTCGAGATCATCGCCCAGGCCGGCGACGGGGCGCCGCAGCAGTTGCGGGCGCTCGTTAGCGTGCTTGCCAACGCCGTGCATTCGGCGGCAAAGGCCCCGGCATGAGCTGGCTCAGCCGCGTCCGCAACTCGCTTCCGTTCGTCAAGAAGCGGGAGACCCCCGACAACCTGTGGGTGCGCTGTCCGCGCTGCCACGACATGTTGTTCGCCAAGGAATACGAGGCGAACCTCTATGTCTGCCCGCGCTGCGAATACCACGGCCGGATCGGCGCCGATGCGCGCCTGAGCCAATTGCTCGACGAAGGCTACGCGCTGCTCCCCGCCCCGCAAGTGCGCGAGGACCCGCTCAAGTTCCGCGATTCGAAGAAGTACACCGACCGGCTGAAACAGGCCCGCGCCGACAATCCGCATGACGATGCCTTCACCGCCGCGCTCGGCACGATCGACGGCCGCCCGGCGGTCGTGGGGGTGCAGGATTTCAACTTCATGGCCGGGTCGATGGGCATGGCGGTGGGCGAAGCGTTCGTCGCCGGCGCGCAGAAGGCGATCGAGGCCGGCTGCGGCTACATCGTGGTCACCGCCGCAGGCGGCGCGCGGATGCAGGAAGGCATTTTGAGCCTGATGCAGATGCCCAAGGCCACGGTCATGACCCGGCGGCTCAAAGAGGCCGGCCTGCCCTATATCGTCGTGCTGGCCGATCCGACCACCGGCGGCGTCACCGCCAGCTATGCGATGCTCGGCGACGTGCAGATCGCCGAGCCCGACGCGCTGATCGGCTTTGCCGGCCAGCGGGTGATCCAGAACACCATCCGCGAACAATTGCCCGAAGGCTTCCAGCGCGCCGAATACCTCCACCGCCACGGCATGGTCGACATGGTCGTCCACCGGCGTGACCTCAAGGCCACGCTCGCTACCCTGCTCGATTACCTGGCGCCTGCGCAGGCGGCGTAAATCCTCCCCGGGGCGGGGCGGATTCTTCTTTCCTACAAGCTGCGTTTCGTGCTGGCGTTGCAGGCTGCAAACTTGGCGTGATTCGATTCGGCCGCCACAAGACAAATTAAGTTATTACAACGCCTTGATAGCTCTCAATGGTGTATCTTTTGCGTAACCTTTCGACCTCTTGAGGCCCCCCGTTTGAAGGACTTCGCCGCCTCGCAAGACCCCGGGGTCCAGGCCCAGCTCGATCGGCTGGGGGCGCTGTCGCTGCCGCAGGGGCGGCTCGGGCTGGAGACGATCCGCGAACTGCTCGCCCGGCTCGGCGATCCGCAACTGCACTTGCCGCCGGTGTTCCACGTGGCTGGAACGAACGGCAAGGGCTCGACCTGCGCGTACTTGCGCGCGATGCTCGAGGCCGAGGGGCTGACAGTCCACACCGCGATCAAGCCGCACCTTGTCCGGTATAACGAGCGCAT
>JANOAH010000292.1:0-1789 GCA_031411075.1 Erythrobacteraceae bacterium | reverse complement strand
TCCGATCCACTGGCACATCCTGGGCGAAGGCCAGGGCCAGTACATCGAGAACGCCGCGATCCACGATACCTACAGCCGCTGCGTCACCGTCCACGGCACCAACAACCTGCGGGTCGAGAACAACGTCACGTTCAACACCGTGGGCCACTGTTTCTTCCTCGAAGACGCGGTCGAGCACGGCAACCAGTTCGTGCAAAACCTCGCCATCCAAGTGAAGTGCCACCCGACCCTGCCGTGCGAGCCGACCAATCTCGGCCCCAACGGCACGCGGCCCTCAATCGCCGCGTCAAACGGCGGTCAGGCTTCGCCCAACATCCTGATCCCGAGCGACAACACCGCCTCGGCCTTCTGGATCACCAATCCCGACAACATCTATCGCGACAACGTCGCTGCCGGGTCGGACGAGGTGGGCTTCTGGTTTGCGCTGCCCGAACATCCCACCGGCGCGCACGAAGGCACCGAAGGCAGCGCCAATATCTGGCCGCGCCGCACCGCAGTGCGCGCGTTCAGCGGCAACACCGCGCATTCGAACTATGATGGCTTCATGTTCGACCGCGGGCCCCAGCCCAACGGCCGCTTCAGCGTCGGCGGCAGCAATTACCACTTCGCCTACACCGATCCGGCCGACCCCAATAGCGCGCCGCGCGGGTCCACTTTCGCCAACTTCACCAGCTACAAGAACCGCCACGGCGGGGTGTGGGGCCGGGGCGAGCTGCACTTGTTCCCCAACCTCCATGTCGCCGACAACGCGGTCGGCTTCACCCACGCCGCCGCGGCGGTCGGCCGGGCCGCCTACACGTCACGCATCGAGAACGGCATTTTCGTCGGCGAAAGCGACAACGTCGGTACGCCCACCACGCCCGAGGAGATCGCCTATGGCCGCACGCGGCCCAACCCGATCGCCGATTTCCCGATCCGCGGCTACGAATACTACGACATGCGCCACGACGTGGTCGACACCACGTTCGTCAACTTCGTGCCCAACGCCACGCGCGACGCGGCGGCGATTTCGTACCTGATGTACACCAGCTTCGGGATGAGCACCGAAAACGCCATCGAAGGCGCCCGGTTCATCAATGCCAAGCGGGTCGATTTCCCGCCGGTGGTGCGCCGCTGGGCCTCCGATTTCGGCCGACAGAACGCCTGGCGGGGCGCCGCGATCCACGACAAGGACGGCTCGGTCGGCGGAGTCCCGGGCGCGTACATCGTGCTCGACAATGGCATTGCCTCGGATGAAGACGCCTGCGAGATCAAGCCCGAATGGCACGCGGCGGTGTGCCGTGGCGATTTCGGCCACCTGGCGGTCGGCGGCAACTTCGGCTTCGGGGGGGAGGCGATCCCCGACCCGGTCATGCTCAGCCGCAACGGCCGGCGCTGGGAATATACCGGCCAGACCACGCTGCGCAGCGGAGCCGAAGTAAGGGTCGAAACTGCCCGCAACGACCTGTCGCTCACGCTCAACGAAATGGACAACGGCTCGGCGGTGATCGTCGAACTGCCCGGCTTCGCCACCACTGCCGGCGGCGTGGCACAACCCACCCTCGAAGCGCTACGCGCCGCCACCATGACCTCATGGTTCAAGGGTGAGAACAGCCTGTGGGTCAAGCTGGTGGTCGACAATGGCGCCGGCGCCACCGTCCAGCTCGGCCGCGTCGGCGCCGGGGTCAGCACCGTCGGCCCCGGCCCCGGTGGCGCCTTCGCCGCGGGCGCCAGCCTCAACGTCAGCCGCGGCGCGGTGCAAGTCAGCGCCGCCCCGGCAGGCGAGGGCGCGGCGCGGCGCGAATAGCGC
>JANOAH010000291.1:0-12744 GCA_031411075.1 Erythrobacteraceae bacterium | reverse complement strand
CGCGGCCCATGACGTCGGGGTTCGGCACCACGACCTGGCGGTCGAAGCGGCCGGGACGCAGCAGCGCAGGGTCGAGCACGTCGGGGCGGTTGGTCGCGGCGATGAGGATGATGCCCTCGTTCGCCTCGAAGCCGTCCATCTCGACGAGCAACTGGTTCAGCGTCTGCTCGCGCTCGTCGTTACCGCCGCCGAGGCCCGCGCCGCGGTGACGGCCGACGGCGTCGATTTCGTCGATGAAGATGATGCACGGCGCATTCTTCTTGGCCTGCTCGAACATGTCGCGAACACGGCTCGCACCGACGCCTACGAACATTTCGACGAAGTCGGAACCCGAGATGGTGAAGAACGGTACCCGCGCCTCGCCGGCGATGGCGCGGGCGAGCAGCGTCTTGCCAGTGCCGGGCGAACCGACCAAGAGCGCGCCCTTGGGGATCTGCCCGCCGAGCTTGGCGAAACGCTGCGGGTCCTTGAGGAATTCGACGATCTCTTCGAGCTCCTCGCGCGCTTCATCGATGCCGGCGACGTCCTCGAACGTCACCCGGCCCTGCTTTTCGGTCAGCAGCTTGGCCTTCGACTTGCCGAAGCCCATCGCGCCCGAACCGCCGCCCTTCTGCACCTGGCGCAGCGCGAAGAACGCCACGCCCAGGATCAAGAGGAACGGCAAGGCCTGGATCAGCACCACCCAGAACAGGCTCATCTGCTCAGGCTCGGAGCCGGCGTATTCGACGCCGTTTTCCTCGAGCAGCCGGGGCAACTGGGTGTCGTTGGCGACCGGAATGGTGGTGAAGGTGGTGCCGTTCTTGAGCTTGCCGGTGATGCGGTTGGAAGCGATCTGCACTTCCTCGACACTGCCTTCGGCGACCTTGGCGCGGAAATCGGAATAGCGCAGCTGACTGCCGGCCGCTTCGCGCGGGCTGCCGAACATGGTTACGACCAGGAGCAGCGCCATGAAGATGCCGCCCCATACCAAGAGGCTCTTCAGCCAGGGGTTGCCGCCCGGTTCAGGCTCGCGCTCGTCGCTCATTGGGAAGTCCTCGTCACTCGATCGGAATGTAGGCGCGCGCGGGTGAATGGCAAGCTAACGGCGGTCCGCACTGCGCGGTCGGGCGATCAGCAGCCGTTCGGACAAGTCGGCGCCCTGCTGGCCGGTAATCTGGAACAGCGCCTCGAACGGCTTGCCGCTGGCCACGACGCCGGCCATGCCGCGCGGTAGCTCGGTGGCGGCGAGCTTGGGCGAAATGCCGCGCAGCCCGGTGTCCCGCGCACCAGCCATCACCGCCACCAGCGCGCCGCCGGGGGTGTGGAAGCGGGCCACATAGCCATAATCGCGGTAATAGACCGGCGAGGCGATGCGCCGCGCCTCGTCGCTGGTGTAGGTCAGGCCCGAAGGCTTATCGATCAGCTCGTCGTAGCTTTCGCCCACCGTAAAGCCCGATTCATTAAAGGTCATTTCCTCGAGCAGCCGCATGCCGCTCAACAACCCGACGTAAATCACGTCATAGCGCGTGAACATGTCGGCCTCGAGGCTTGAAGCCGGCACGATGCGCACGTCCTGGCCGCCGCGCGCCAGGATCGGCACCAATTCGCGCAGCGCATAGGCGCTGGAAAACGGCAGGTAATTGAGACCCACGTCCTCGGCCGTGCCATAGCGATCGGGCTCGAGGTCCTGCATCAGTTCGAGGTCGAGCGGCGAATTGACGCGGAAGTCGCGGATCAGCCGGCCTTCCTCGGGCCGTACCGGATCGATCTCGCCGAAAATGTAGTAATCGCCGACCGCGATCAGCTTGGGCCGCGGCGAATCGATGAACGGCTGCCACAGCGCATTGGCCGGCGGCAAGTTGGTCTCGGCGCCCCACGAGCGGCCGAGCCAGAACGCCAGCACCAGCAAGGCCGCCAGCGCCGCCGCGTAGGGCCAACGCCGGCGCAGCCACGACGGGCCGGGCAGCGGCCGCGCCGCGCTCTCATCTCCGGCAAAGCGCAGCGCGTAAGTGCCGGGCGGAAGGACGAGCCGCACCGCGTCGGGCTGAGCGTGAGCGGCGTAGTGATCGTCGAGCCGCTTGCGCAGGCGGTGGATATAGACCCGGGCGGTGGCGTCATCGCCTTCGGTGTCGGGCTGGCCGAACACCGCGTCGGCGATTTCGGCCTGGGTGGCGGGCGCCGCGGCCGGGCCGCGGGCGGCGAGGTAGTCGAACAGTTCGCGCAGCCGCCCGCTTTCGCCGAGCGCGCCGCTCGCCTGCAGGCGAGCCACTTCGGCGGCAAACGCAGCTCCGTCGTGTTTCGCCAAAGTCCCCGCCTGTCCCGATGTAACGCCCGTGTAACGCGGCAATTACCGTAAATGTCTTGGCTTGGCGAGCGACCTCGCGTCTGGTGCGGTCAGGCGCAGCGGGTTCGCGCCTGGACCTTTGGCCCGCCCGTTCCTTGCATGGTGACGGGCGGGCCTTTCATTTCCCCGTCCGCTGGCCCCACTGGCCGCGCGCCGGCGCCAGTCTGACGCCGGCGACTTGCGAAACGTCAAGCCGGGAACCACCTGTCGATTGCCGCCTTTTTTGAGGTGACGGCGATGTCGCACTGCACAATCGAGACTGGCAGGCACGTTTTTCGAGTGGCCTAGCACCTAAGGCAGCGCGTCGCCCGACCGAATTGTCTTGCAATCGCAGCAGCTATGTTGCATTGCACAATAAGCCAGAGCGGCCATGCGTCAGGGAGGGCGCGCGGGCCGACCAAACAGGAACGCCGATGATTCGCAACGATCCCGTGCCCGCTCGCTTCGCCGCTCCCGCCGCCGGTGCCGATGTCCGTTCGATTTATCGCCCGCTCGGCCATAACCCTGCGCCGGCCCGCCGGATCGCGCTGATCGGCACATACACGCCGCGCAAGTGCGGCATCGCCACCTTTACCAGCGACGTGTTCGACAAGCTTGCCCAGTATCATCCCGATGTGACGGTCGATGTCTACGCGCTCGACGATCCCGCCCAGTCGCTCGATTATGGCGCGATCGCCGGGACCATCCGGCATGACGATCCGGCCGCCTATCGCGCCGCGGCCGAGGCGATCAACGCCAGCGGGGTGGACGCGGTCTGGCTGCAGCACGAATACGGCATCTTCGGCGGCCCCGACGGCTCGATGGTGCTCGATTTCGTCGAGCGGCTCGCCGCTCCGCTGATCCTCACGCCCCACACCGTACTGACCGAGCCGAGCGACAGCCAGCGCGCCATTCTGGAAACGCTGGTCGCCCGCGCCAGCCGGATCATGGTGATGAGCCGCCATTCGCGCGATTTGCTCGAACAGCGTTATGGCGCGCCTGCCGAAATCCTCCAGATCATCCCGCACGGCGCGCCCGACCGGCCGTTCGGGCGCAGCGAGGGGTTCAAGGAGCGCCAGGGCCTGGCCGGCCAGAACGTGCTGATGACCTTCGGCCTGCTTGGCCCCGGCAAGGGGCTGGAACGGGTAATCGAAGCGATGCCGGCAATCGTCGCGCAGCATCCCGACACGCTCTATCGCATCGTCGGCGCCACGCACCCCAATCTCGTCGCGCACGAAGGCGAAGCTTATCGCGAGCGGCTCCAGGCCCGCGCCGCCGAGCTCGGCGTGGCCGAGCACATTCGCTGGGAAAATCGCTTCGTCGAAACCGACGAACTGCTCGACCAGCTCGAAGCGTGCGACATCTACGTCACGCCCTATTTCAACCTGCAGCAATCGACCTCGGGCACGCTCAGCTATGCCGTCGCGCTGGGCAAAGCGGTTGTTTCGACGCCCTATCTCCACGCCAAGGAACTCTTGGCCGGTGGGGCGGGCGTGCTGATCGAGCCCGACAGCGCGCCAGCCATCGCCGCGGCCGTCAATGCCCTGCTCGACGATCGCGCCGAGCTGCTGGCGCTGCAGCGCCGCGCCTATGCCAAGGGCCGGCAGACGATCTGGCCGCGCTTTGCCGACGGTGCCGCCGCGCTGATCGAAGCGGCGGTGGCTCCGCCCGCCGGGGCCACGCCGCTGGCGGCCACGCCCGGCCTCGCCGGGGTGCTGGCGATGAGCGATCACACCGGCATGTTCCAACACGCGATCGGCGTGGTGCCCGATCGGCGCCACGGCTACTGCCTCGACGACAATGTTCGCGCGCTGATGCTGATGAACCTGGCCAAGGGCCTCGACGAGACCGAGCGCGCGCACTGGAGCCTGACTTACGCCTCGTTCGTCCAGCACGCCTGGAACCAGGATCTGCGCAAGTTCCGCAATTTCATGAACTTCGACAGGACCTGGTGCGAAGATTGCGGATCGCCGGATTCGAACGGCCGTGCGCTGTGGGCGCTGGGCCAGACGATCGAGACCTCGAGCGACGGTGACTTGCGCGAATGGGCGCGGCGGTGGTTCGATACCGCGCTGCCGCATTGCGCCGATTTCACCTCCCCGCGCACGGTCGCGTTCATGATGCTGGGCAGCGCCGCGGTGCTGCGCACGATTCCCGGCCACCACGGCGCGCGCGACGTGCTGGAGCGCGGCGGGGCCATGCTGTGCCATCTGCTCGACCAGGCGCGGCGGCCCGATTGGGCGTGGTTCGAAGCGGTGCTCGGCTATGACAATCCGCGCCTGCCGCAGGCGCTGATCGAGGCCGGCTTGGCGCTCGGCGATGTGGCGATGGCCGATACCGGGCTCGAGACGCTGGCCTGGATCGCCGCGCGGCAGATTTCGGCCAGCGGCCGCTTCCGCCCGGTCGGCTCGAACACCTTCGGCCGCGGCTATACGCAATTGCCGTTCGACCAGCAGCCGCTCGAAGCGCAAGCCGCGATCGAGGCGGCGCGCGCCGCCTATGGTGCCACCCACGATCCGCGCTGGCTGGCCCATGCCGAGGCGGCGTGGGGCTGGTTCTTCGGCCTCAACGATCGCGGGGTGGTGCTGGCCGACATTGCCAGCGGCCGCTGCCGCGACGGGATCAATCCACGCGGCGCCAACGAAAATTGTGGGGCGGAATCGATCCTGGCCTTTCAATTGGCGCATTATTCCATGCTAGCCCTGGCGCGCGCCGTGCAGCGCGATTCGAGTGGAGAGCCGGGTGGGCGCGGAAGGGCGGTTTCCGAGTAGTAGCAGTCCGTTGCAGATTCTCGACGAACGGCTCCATGCCGATCCGTCGCGGGTGGTGCTGCGCCCGTTCCACCTCGGCTGGCAGTCGCAGAACGCGCCCGGCGGCCGCGCGCGCCAGCTGGTGGTCGACGTCGCGGCGCTGAGCGAAGCCCAGGTCAAGACCGAGTACGAGCGAGTGCGGACCGATTTCGTCGCCCGCCACTGGCGCACCGAAAAGGTGTTCGAAGAACGGTTCGAGCAGGTTGAAGCCAATGTCGACATCGACTGCAGCCGATTTTCGCGCACCCGCAAGCGACTGATCGGCGCATTCTTCTGCCACGAATATACTTATGCGGCCGCGGCGCTGATGAACCCGTCGATCGTCAGCCACCCCGACCAGAGCGGCATGGCGGGCGGCGCGGTGCGCTTCGTGATGAGCTTGCGCGCAGTGGGCGAAGGCCACATCAGCTCGATCGCCTTTCGCGAAGGCATCGCCAAGCCTGACGGGACATTTCAGCTGTGGCCGCAAAACGCCTTTGCCACCTCGGTCGAACTCGACGACGCCTCGCTCAGCGACAGCGACGCCGGGGTAATCGTGCATCGCCACCTCGAAGCCACGCTGTCGAACACGGTGATCTTCCCGATCACCGAACAGCAGCGCGGCGGGCTCGAGGACTTGCGCATGGTCCGGTTCGACCACGGCGGCGGCGACTATGAATGGATCGGCACTTACACCGCCTATTCGGGCCGCTCGATCCGCTCGGAACTGCTGCGCACGGTCGATTTCAAGCGCTTCCTGCTCGAACCGATCGAAGGCAAGGCCGGGCGCAACAAGGGCATGGCGCTGTTCCCGGAAAAGGTCGGCGGCAAATACGCGATGGTCGGCCGGCAGGACGGCAAGAACCTGTTCCTCTTGAAGTCCGAGCGGCTCGACCGGTGGAATTCCGAAGGCACGCTGCTGATGGAGCCGCGATTTCCCTGGGAGTTCATCCAGATCGGCAATTGCGGCGCGCCGATCCTGACCGATGCGGGGTGGCTCTTGTTCACTCATGGCGTCGGCGCGATGCGCAAGTATTCGTTGGGGTGCGCGCTGCTCGATCGCGACAACCCCGGCAAGGTGATCGGCCGCACCGCCGAACCGGTGCTGACCGCGGTCGATGCCGACCGCTCGGGATATGTCCCCAACGTGGTTTACACTTGCGGCGCGCTCAAGGTGGAGGAGCGGCTGCTGATCCCCTATGGCATCTCCGACAGCGCGGTGGGTTTTGCCACAGTCGAGATCGACGCGCTGCTCAAGCTGATGGTCTGAACAGGCACTAATCCCTCGCTTCGTCATTGCGAGCGAAGCGAAGCAATCCAGGGTTGCATGGCGCCGCCGTGGATTGCCGCGGGACCTTCGGTCCCTCGCAATGACGAGGTCAAGGAGAGAACAATGCTGCTCGAGACCAAGACCGTCGAGAAACCGTGGGGCCAGGACACCTTGCCCGCGCCGTTCGTGACGCCGGCGGGGCAGCGGATCGGCGAGATCTGGTTCGTGCCGCCGCCCGAGTTGCCGCAGCTCCTGATCAAATACCTGTTCACCAGCGACAAGCTGTCGGTCCAGGTCCACCCGTCCGACGCACAGACCGAGGCCGCGGGGCTCGGCCGCCAGGGCAAGGAGGAATGCTGGCTGGTGATCGACGCGGAGCCCGGCGCGACGCTGGGGATCGGCTTCAAGCAGCCGGTGGACGCCGCCATGATGCGCGCCGCCGCGCTCGACGGCAGCATCGAGCACATGCTGGTGTGGCACCCGGTGACGGCGGGCGATTTTTTCTACATCCCGGCCAACACCGTCCACGCCATCGGCGGCGGCTGCTCGATCATCGAGATCCAGCAGAATTCGGACATCACCTATCGCCTCTACGACTACGGCCGCCCGCGCGAACTGCACCTCGAGGAAAGTATCGCCGTGGCCAAGGGCGAACCACACGATCCGGCGCTGAGCCGCCATGTCCCGGCCGGCGATGTCGGTCTGGTCGATGGGCCGTACTTCCGGCTCGACCAGGTGCAAGGCGCGCCCAGTCCCGAGCAAGCCCAACGTTACAGCGGCCCGCTGCTGATCATCCCGCGCGTGGGCGAGGTTCAGGCCGGCGGCGAGACCATCCGGCCCGGCCAGTGTGCCCTGGCTGCGTCGCTGGCCGATGTCGTGTTTGCGGCTGACGGATCGAGCCTGATTGCTCAGCCGCTGCCGCAGGCCGCGTAGCAAGCTACGCGAAACCATTTTCCTACACGGCCGGAATTTGCCAGCATCGCATCGGCTCTTTTGAACTGTAGGATTCGCTCGTGCGGACCGGCTCACTCGACGGCCGGTTCGGCGCCGTCACGCAGGGCGATGGGATCTCCGCCAAACGCCGTCCGCGCGAACCGCCCAATGGTGTATCTTTAGTGTAACCTTTCGGCCCTCACCGCCCTGTCCACACCGCCGGGCGCTTCTCGATGAACGCCGCCATGCCCTCGGCCTTGTCCTTGGTCGCGGCGAGCATGTGGAACAGGCGGCGCTCCAGGCGGATGCCCTCGCCCAGCGGCAGCTCTTGCGCGGCGTCGACCAGTTCCTTGGCCGCCAGCACCGCCAGCGGCGGCATCGCCGCGATCGCTTCGGCGGTTTTCATCGCCTCGGCCATCAGCTCGGCGGCGGGAACGACCCGCGCCACCAGCCCGGCGCGCTCGGCTTCGGCGGCGTCGATCATCCGCCCGGTCAGGATCAGGTCCATCGCCTTGGCCTTGCCGATCGCGCGCGCTAGCCGCTGGCTGCCGCCCATCCCGGGCACGACGCCGAGCTTGATCTCGGGCTGGCCGAACTTGGCGGTGTCGGCAGCGATGATGAAATCGGCCATCATCGCCAGCTCGCACCCGCCGCCGAGCGCAAAGCCGTTGACCGCCGCGATCCACGGCTTGCGCGTGGCCCCGGTGAAGTGGCTGGTCCAGCGCGCGAACATGTCGGCGGCGTAGAACTCGGCCGCGCCCTTGTCGGCCATCTCCTTGATGTCGGCACCCGCGGCAAAGGCCTTGGCGCCGCTGCCGGTGACCACCGCGCAGCGTTGGCCGGGATCGGCCTCGAACGCGGCGAACGCGGCAATCAGGTCTTCGAGCACCGCGCTCGACAGGGCATTGAGCGCATCGGGCCGGTTGAGCGTGACGAGCGTGACCGCGCCGCGCGTTTCGACCAGGATGTTGGCGTATCGGCTCATACCACTCCGAACGCCAGCATCGCGTCGGCGACCTTCTTGAACCCGGCGATGTTGGCGCCCTTGACGTAATCGATATAGCCGCCGCCCTGGTCGCCATAGGTGCGGCACGACTGGTGGATGCCGAACATGATGTCTTTCAGGAGCTGCTGCAGCTCCTCTTCCTTCCACGAGCGGCGTTCGGAATTCTGGCTCATTTCAAGGCCCGAGACCGCCACGCCCCCGGCGTTGGAAGCCTTGCCCGGCGCATAGAGCAGCTTGGCCGCCTTGAACACGTGCACCCCGTCCAAGTCGGTCGGCATGTTGGCGCCTTCCGAAACCGCCATGCAGCCGTTCTTGACCAGCGTGCGGGCATCGTCACCCAGAAGCTCGTTCTGCGTCGCGCAGGGCAGCGCCACGTCGCACGGCACACCCCATGGGGTCTTGCCGGGCGTGAAGCTCGCACCCGGATACTCCTTGACGTAGTCCTCGATCCGCCCGCGGCGATGGGTCTTGTGGGCCTTGACCCAGTCGATCTTGTCCTGGGTGATGCCGTCGGGATCGTGGATGAATCCGCCCGAATCCGACAGCGTCAGCACCTTGCCGCCGAGCTGGACGATCTTTTCCGCGGCATGGGTGGCGACATTGCCCGAGCCCGAGATCACCGCGGTCTTGCCGACGAGGTCGTCATCCTTGGTGGCCAGCATGTTGGCGAGGAAATAGACTGCGCCATACCCGGTCGCCTCGGGCCGGATCAGCGAGCCGCCGTATTCGAGGCCCTTGCCGGTCAGCACCCCGGTAAACTCGCCGGTGATGCGCTTGTACTGGCCGAACATGTAGCCGATCTCGCGCCCGCCGACGCCGATGTCGCCCGCCGGCACGTCCACATCGGCGCCGATGTGGCGATAGAGCTCGGTCATGAAGCTCTGGCAGAAGCGCATGATCTCGCGCTCGGACTTGCCCTTGGGGTTGAAGTTCGCCCCACCCTTGCCGCCGCCCATCGGGAGGCCGGTCAGCGCGTTCTTGAACGTCTGCTCGAAGCCGAGGAACTTGAGCGTGTCCTCGTTGACGTCGGGATGGAAGCGGATGCCGCCCTTGTAAGGGCCGATCGCATTGTTGTTCTGCACCCGATAACCGCGCTGTACCCGCACGCTGCCGTTGTCGTCTTCCCAGCACACCCGGAAGCTGACCACCCGGTCGGGCTCGGCAATGCGGCGCAGGATCTGTTCGGAGTGGTAGGCCTCCTTGTCCTCGAGAAACACGAAAATGTCCTCGGCCACTTCCTGCACCGCCTGGACGAACAGCGGCTGGTGCGGATTGCGCTTCTTCACGCCTTCCATGAAAGTCGCAAAATCGACGTGATCGGTGACCGCCATATGCCCCTCCCCAGTGCGCCGCGCCGCGGCGACTCGGGCGATTATGAACGCGGCCTACGGCGCTGGATAGGGGGCGCTTGCCTCGCCCGCCCGGTTGGCGCACTCTAAGCCAGATTGCTGGAATCGCTTGGGGTGAGGGGTCTCGTGATGAAGCGTCTGCACGTCCTGACCATGATCGCTCTCGCGCTTGGCGCGGCGCCGCCGACGGCGGCCGCCACGACCCCGCCGATCGCCAGCGAAAGCTTCCGCATCGGCACCGAAGGCGCGCTGTGCGAAGCGCAAGGGGTGATGCTCGGCCAGGCTCGCGCTACGCTGTTCGACCGCAAGTGGGCGCTGATCTGCGCCGATGTCGACCGGCCGATCGGCGCCGCCTACAGCTGGCGCGGGGCGACCAGCGCCGAGCGGCTCGGCCGCGGCCGCGATGCCGATCTCGAGTGCGACGCCGCCGCCAGCGCCGCCACCATCGCGCCCGGCGCCACGCTGCGCCGCTGCCGCGAACGGGCTACCGGGCTCGACTGGAACAGCTACGCGGTCGAAGCGGGCGGGTGGACGCACATCGTCGAAGGCGTCGCCGCGTTCGATGGGGCGCTGCGGCTGGCGCTGGCCAACCTTGCCGAAAACCGCGTCGTCCCCGGCAAGGTGGAGATCGTCACCACCGGCGGTTCGGGCTCGCTGGCGCTGGCCCGCGCGGGCCTGGGCACCGAAGTGCTGATCGGCCAGGGCTATCGCCGCAACAACGCCGGCGAATATACCGAAGCAGAGGAATTCTTTCGCCCCGACCTGCTCGACCTGGCCGAAGCCGCCTCGGGCGCGACCGTGGCCGAACGGCGCCATGAAGCGACCGTCAACCGCGCGTTGCAGCTGTCGAACCTCTCCCGCTACGACGAGGCCGGACGGCTGTTCGCCGAGGCAACCGCGATGGGCCTGCGCGATCCGATCCAGGCGCGCCTCGCCCGCAATTTCGAGGCGATCGACGCGCTCAACCGCGGCGATCTCGCAGCCGTCGGGCCAATCCTCGCTCGGCCCGTTCCCGCGGTCGATGCGCCGGGGGTGACCGGCAATACGATCGAAATCGATCGCGCGCTCGCCGCCAGCCTCAATTCGGGGCTCGGCGCCGGGCTCACCGACGCGGTCAACCAGCAGACCCGGCTGACTCGCTTCGAACGCGCGACGATCATCGACGCCCAGGCCCGCGCGCTGGCCGCCACGGTCAAGCGGCTGCAGGGCGATGACGACGCCGCGCTGGCAGAACTGACCGCGGCGCGCGCGGCGATCGTCCAGGTCAAGGAAGGGCGCGTGCTCAGCGCCGCCCGGCTCGAAGCGCAGGTCATGGGCGAAATGGCGCTGACGCACGAGGCGCGCGGCCGCTTTGGTGAAGCCGACAGCCTGCTGCGCGAGGCGCTGGCGCTGACCGAGCTGCGCTATCCCGAAAGCGCCTCGGTCAATGCCGCCAGGGCGCGGCTCGCCGCCTACCTGTCGCGCCGCGGCCAGCGGGCCGAGGCGATGACGCTGTACAAGAGCATCGTCGACGACGTGGTCGGCGAACGCGCCGCGCTGGTCGGGATCGAGAACCAGCTGCGCCCCTATTTCACCATGCTGATCGACGAGCTGCCGCGCAACCCGGCGCTGGCCGGCGACTTGTTCCTGGCGATGCAGCTGGTCGAACGGCCCGGGGCAGCGCAGACGCTGGCGCAGCTATCGCGCCAGCTGTCGGCCGGGACCGGCGAATCGTCCGACCTGTTTCGCCGCGCGCTGGCGGTCGATCGCGAGCTGGCGCGGGTCACGCTCGCCATCGCCCAGGCGCAGGCGCCCGATGCCGGCGCCGCCGCGGCAGCGCTACCCGAATTGCAGGAGCGGCAGACCCGGCTCGAGGAAGCGCAGCTCGAACTGTTCAACGCGCTGTCGGCGTTTCCCGCCTACCGTTCGATCGCGCACACCTATTTGACCGCCGATGAGCTCGGCGCGCTGCTGCGCCCGGGTGAAGGCTATTTGAAACTGGTCCGGCTGGGCGACCGGATGTTCGCCTATTTCGAAACCCAGGGCCGCCGCTCGGGCTGGCAGGTCGTAGCGGGCGCGGGCGAGATCGGCGAGCTTGTCCAGACCCTGCGCGACAGCATCTCGCTGACCATCGGCGGCGCGACCGCGACTTATCCGTTCGACGTCGACGCCTCGCGCCGGCTCTATGACGCGCTGTTCGCGCCGATCGCCGGCGAGTTGGCGAGCCTCGACCATCTGGTGTTCGAACCCGACGGGGCGCTGCTGCAATTGCCGGTCAACCTGCTCACCGGCGATGCCGCCGGAGTGGCCGCCTATCACAGCCGCGTCGCGGCCGGTGGCGACGAGTTCGACTTGCGCGGTATCGAGTGGCTCGGGCGCGGCAAGGCGGTGAGCACGGCGCTGTCGGCGGCGAGCTTCCGCGACGCCCGCCGCGCGCCTTCGTCACGCGCGGCCAAGGCCTATCTCGGCCTCGGCCAAAACGAGCCGGTCGGCCCGGTCGATCAGGCGGTGCGGGTGCGTGCGGCCGCGAGTTCGAACGATCCGGGCTGCGACCTGTCGCTCGCCTCGTGGAACCGGCCGATCCCCGCGAGCGAGCTGGTGGCGGCGGCGCAAGTGTTCGGCGGTGCCCAGGCCGACGTCATCACCCGCGCCGCGTTCACCGACACCGCTATCGAGGCCAAGTCCGACCTCGACACCTTTCGCATCGTTCATTTCGCCACCCACGGCGTGGTCACGCCGCCGCGACCTGGCTGTCCGACGCAGCCGGCGCTGCTGACCTCGTTCGGCGGCGCAGGATCGGACGGACTGCTCGAATTCAGCGATGTGTTCGATCTCGCGCTCGACGCTGATCTCGTCATCCTCTCGGCCTGCGATACCGCCAGCGCCGCCGGGCTCGAAGCGACCCGCGCGGCCGGGATCGAGAGCGGCGGTGGCCAGGCGCTCGACGGGCTGGTGCGTGCGTTCATCGGCGCCGGCGGGCGTCAGGTGATCGCCAGCCATTGGCCCGCACCCGAAGAATACAACGCCACCGCGCGATTGTTCTCGAGCTTCTTCCACGCCAGCCCCGGGGTCAGCCAGGCCGATGCTCTGCGCGCCGCGCAATTGCAGCTGATGGA
>JANOAH010000290.1:0-3056 GCA_031411075.1 Erythrobacteraceae bacterium | reverse complement strand
GGCCCAGGCCGACCCCGGCCCGATCGCCGTCCACGGCAACAAGCAGACCTTCGAGATCGCCCCGGTGCTGCTGGCGGCCGACGCGTTCTATCCGGGCGAAGCGAGCGTGCGGATGGGCGGCATTCCCAATCTGGTGGGTGAGCCGATCGTGCCGGGGTTCGGCGAAGCTGGCGTGGCCGATGTCGCCACCCATGCCGAAACGCAGGCGCTGCGCTATTCGGTGCGGCATCCGAACCTGCGGATCATCCTCAACGTCACCGAAGGGCTCTATCGCATCGTCGCCCGGCGCAGCGCCGGGATCGCCACTGTCGCCGACCTCCGAGGCAAGCGTGTGGCCACCATCGCCCAGACCAGCTCGGGCTATTTCCTCCACCGGATGCTGGCTGAGGCGGGGCTCGGCTTCGACGATATCGTCGCGGTGCCGCTGAGCCCGCTCTCGGCAATGACCGAAGCGTTGCGCAATCGCGAGGTCGACGCGGTGGTGATCTGGGAGCCGGAGAGCGAAAACTCCGCGCAGGCACTCGGTGACGATCGGGTCGAATTCCACGGCGACGCGGTCTATTCGGAGAAGTTCAACCTCAACACCACCGCCGAAGCGCTGGCCGATCCGGTGCGGCGCGCCAGGATCGTGCGCTTCGTCCGCGCGGTGATCGATGCCAACGCGGCGCTGCACCGCGATCCCGCAAGGGCGCAGGCGCTGGTCGCGGCGGCGGGCGGATTCTCGGCCGCGGACGTGGCGGAGAGCTGGGCGCACCATCGCTTCAACGCCAACTGGCTGAGCAACATGCTCGACGTGCTGGTGACGGAAGAACAATGGCTCGCCGCGCGCGACAACCGCCCGGCGCGCAGCCGCGACGATCTGGCGACTTTGCTCGACCGCTCGGTCTATGACGAGGCGATGGCGCTGGAGGTGGGCGAATGATCCGTTGGCTGCTGCCGTTCGCCGCGCTGCTTTTCGCGCCCGCCGCCCACGCGCAGGACCTGGCGCACCAGACCGCCGCGGTCGAGGACTTGCGCTCGGTCCGCGAGATCAAGCGGTTGCAGGCCGAATGGGGCTATCGCGCCATCGCCGGCGACTGGCACGGCATGGCTGACCTGGGCACCGACTATGTCGAGATGGTCCTGCCGGGCGGGAATCGGGCCGGGCGCGAGGCGGTCGAGGCCGGGCTGCGCCAGCTGTTCGGCGGGGTCGACGGCGTTCCCGCTGGGCGGCTCAATCTGCATATGTGGTTCAGTCCGGTAATCACGCTCTCCGCCATGGGCGACCGTGCCACCGGGCGCTGGCGGCACCTGGCGTTGCTCGGCGAGAGCGGCGTCTCGGCGACCTGGCGCAGCACCACCGACGTGATCGAGTATCACAAGACGCCCGGCGGCTGGCGGATCGCGTTCATCCGCCCGCACGGCAATTTCAGCGGCAGCTATCCCGAAGGGTGGACAAGCCAGGCTGTGCCCGATCCGGCGCCGTTCCACTACAACCCCGACGAAGCCGGCACCGTCCTGACCGGGCGCGCCACCGACACGCCGCGCGCCGCCGACGACCTGGCGCGCGAGGCCAGCCTGCTGCTTGCCCACGGCTCCGCGCAGAACCTCGCCAACGCCTGGGGCTACTACCTCGACCGCGGGATGAACGACGACCTGGCCGAGCTGTTCACGCCCACCGCGACGATCGATGTCGCCGGGCAGGGCGTGTACAATGGCGCGGAAGGGGTGCGCAAATGGCTCGGCCGCTTCGGCGAGCCGGGGCTGCAGCCGGGCGAGCTCAACGATCACGCGCTGCTGATGCCGCTGGTCACCGTGGCCGACGATGGCGCCACCGCGCTGGTGCGGGTGGTCGATCTCGGCATGACCGGCCAGCACGGCGGCGAGGCGTACTGGTCGGCGGCGATCGATACCTTTCTGATGGTCGCGGGCGAGGACGGGAAGTGGCGTATCCAGCAGTTGCACCAGCGCCCGCTGATGCGCGCCGACTATGCCCGCGGCTGGGCCGATCCGCTGCCCGCTGCCCCGCCGATCGGTGAAAGCCAGTTCCCCGACGGTCCGCCGCAGCCGGTCGACACCGCCTATCCGGGCCACGCCTTCGCGATGCAGGCGCTGCCGCCGGGCGTCGTATTCCCGGCGCGCACGCCGGGCGGTGCGGTGCGCGTGGTGCCGGAGGCGCTGGCGCTGGCCGAAGCATTCGACGGGGCCGAAAATGTCTCCAACGCCTATGGCTACTACATCGACCGGTTCGCCTGGCGTGACACCGCGGCGCTGTTCGCCACCCAGGGGTGGAAGGAGCTCAGCTATATCGGCACCTTCATCGGCCGCGATCACGTGCTCGCCAGCCTGATCACGCGCTACGGCGAAGGCGGGCCGAGCGCGGCGAACCAGACGCTGCACCAGAAGGTCCAGCCCTACGTCACCGCGCTCGAACCCGGCCGCGCGCAAATCCGCACCCGGCTGCTGCAGATGAATTCGACGCCAACCGGCCCCGGCTCGATGATCTTCGGCATCTACGAAAACCAGGTCATCAAGGAAGGCGGGGTGTGGCGGCTCCACGGCATGGACCTCGATTACACCGTGCTCGCCAATTACGCCGGCGGATGGGCCGCGGCCGATCCCGAGGCCAGCCGGCGGTTTGCCCCGCCAGCCGAAACGCTCGCCCGGTTCCAGATCGACGCCCGGCTGCGCGGGGAAATGTTCGCGCCGTACCCGCGCGTCGTGCCAATGGGCTTCCACTTCGCCAACCCCGTCAGCGGGCGCGAACCGCCGCTGCGTCTCACCTGGTCGAACGGGCGGCGCGATTGAGCGTAGCAACACGATAAGCGCCTTGCCATCGCGAAGGGCTGCGGTAGAACGGCGTTGAGTTTGCAACAAAGCGAACCACTAGGGGGGATTGTCGATGCTGAAGATCGCGCTGCGGGGGTCTGCCCCGGTCGTCCGTCATGGAACCTCGCTGGGCGTGATCGCGCTGGCCCTGGCGGCATCGCCGGCCATGGCGCAGGCCGCCGCCGATCAGCCCGCTTCGGCCGAAAGCGCCGCCGAAACCGATGATACGCCGGCGATCATCGTCACTG
>JANOAH010000289.1:0-8805 GCA_031411075.1 Erythrobacteraceae bacterium | reverse complement strand
GCCGGTCAGCGGCATCTATCGCTGGCGCCAGCGCTGGTTCTGATTACAGCAAGCACGATGAATCCAATTCACCCGGTGATCCTGTGCGGTGGCAGCGGCACGCGGCTGTGGCCGCGCAGCCGCAAGGGCAAGCCCAAGCCGTTCCTGCCGCTGGTCGAGGAAGCGACGCTGTTCGAATCGACCTTGGCGCGGACCGCCGGCGACGCGCGCTTTGCCCCGGCCACGGTGGTCACCGGGGTCGGCCATCGCACCCATGTCGAAGAGCAGGGCGCGCGGTTTCCGGGTCTGGCGGTGATCGTCGAGCCGACCGCGCAGAACACCGCCGCGGCGATCGCGCTCGCCGCGCACCGGCTGCCGGGCGACGCGGCGATGCTGGTCTGCCCGAGCGACCACCACATCGCCGATGTCGCCGCGTTCCAGGCCGCCGCCGTTGCCGCAGCGCGGCTCGCGGCGGAGGACTGGCTGGTCGCGTTCGGGATCCAGGCGACCGCGCCCGAAACCGGCTACGGCTACATCCGCCGCGGCGATCCGCTACCGGGCGGCTTCGCCGTCGATCGGTTCGTCGAAAAGCCCGATCAAGCCACCGCGGAAAGCTTCCTCGCCGATGGCCGCTACAGCTGGAACGGCGGCATCTTCGTGTTCAAGGCCGCGACCTATCTCGCCGAGCTCGCCACGCACCGGCCCGGCATCGCCGCCGCGGTGGCGCGCGCGGTCGAACAGGGGCGCGCGGACGGCGCGGTGTTCCACCCCGAGGCCGGCGCGTTCGCTGACGTTGCCCCGGCGGAATCGGTCGATTACGCGGTGATGGAGCCGACCGCCCGCGCGGCGATGGTGCCGGTGGCAATGGGCTGGACCGACATCGGTGGCTGGCAGGCGCTGCGCGACGCCCGCCCGGGCGACGCGCACGGCAACCGGACGACCGGCGATGTCGAGCTGATCGATTGCCGCCATGTCCTCGCCGAAACCGACGGGCCGCGCATTTCGGTGATCGGGCTCGATGATATCGCGGTGGTGGTCGACGGCAACGAGGTGCTGGTCACCTCGATGGCCGGCGCGCAGAAGGTCGGCAAGCTGACCGGCGCGGCCAACCAGTAGAGCCCCGGGCTATGGGCGAGGTGATCGGTTCGGGCGGCGGGATGATCGCGCAGACCATCCAGCTCGCGCTTGCCCCGGTGTTCGTGCTGGTGGCGATGGGCAACATCATGAATATCCTGTCGGGCCGGCTTGCCCGCGTGGTCGATCGCTCGCGCGAATTGCAGCAGCGGCACCTCGAAACCGAAGGCTCCGATCACGATAGCGTGGTGCGCGCGATGCGCGTGCTCGACCAGCGCATCGCGCTGATCACCCGCTCGATCACGCTGCTGGTGCTCAGCGGGCTGACCATCGGCGCCTGCGTGGCGCTGTTGTTCGTCGAGGAACTGTTCGACGTGAACCTGCAGCAGGTGGCCGGCGCGGCGTTCTTCCTCGCCATCGTGCTGCTGATGGGCGCGCTGTGGCTGTTCCTGCGCGAAATCCGCGTCTCCGCCGCGGCGCTGCGCATTTCCGAGATGTACCTCGAGCCGGAGCGCAAGCTTTAAGCGCCTCCCCGTCCCGGGGAGGAAGGGATTTCGCGCAGGGATCGCAGAGGAGCAGAGGGCGTGGAGACGTTGTGCTTTTGCGGCGAAGCTGCTCGACCTTGCCAATAGCCGCGCCCAGTCGCTCGGTTTGAAGGGAGAGGCCTGCGGCCGGTCCAGGTCCCCACTGCGGTCTCTGCTCCTCTGCGGCCTCTGCGCGAAACCGCCTTCTTTCTTCAGCTACCTTCGCGGCGCGCTGCGAAAAACCATTTTCCTACATCGCCCGGCCTGCATACTGATCCCGATTCGCTTTCATTCCGATCAAGGAGACGCGGATCATGGACCTTTCCCCCGACATCGTTCCGACGGCCACCCGCCACGATGGCTGGACCGATGCGCGCAAGGCGCTGTTTCTCGAAACGCTGGCCGTTGCCGGCACGGTGCGCGCGGCTTGCGCCCGCGTCGGCCTGTCGCGCGAGGCGGCCTATCGCTTACGTCGGCGCGATGCGCATTTCGGGCGCGCCTGGGACGCCGCGCTGGTGCTGTCGCGCCAGCACGCCGGCGATGTGCTCGCTACCCGCGCGCTCGATGGCTTTCCCGAAGAAGTGTGGCTGCGCGGCGAACTGATGGGCACCAAGACCCGGTTCGATTCGCGGCTGCTGCTTGCGCACCTCGGCCGGCTCGACCAGCATGTGGCCGACAACAAGCGCGCGCTGGCCGACGCGGCGCGGTTCGAGGAGCTGGTGGCGCTGGCCACCGGCACTGCGGTGCCGGACGAGCTGCCGTGCGACGCGGCCGGGTTGCCGCTGGATCGCGACAGGGCAATCGACCACGCGGTGGCCGTGGCCGAGGATGACTGCCTGGAGTGCTGGCCCGAAATTCTTGCCGAGCTCGCCGCCGAAGCCGGGGTCGAAAGGCTCGATTACGAGGCTGAAGAGGCCGAACGCGAAAGCTGCTGGACCGAGGCGCGCGATATCGCCTGCTCGAATACCGCGGAGCGGTGGGACGACTGGCATGGCGCGGCGCTGGCCACCGTCGATCGCCTGCTGGCCGAGGCTTCGGACAAGCCCGCCTGGACCCTGTCAACTGTGTCAACTTCGCCCGATTGTCCGGCGCTGCCGACCGACGATATCAGCCTTCCGGCGGGGCCAGCATCTTCTGACCGCCCTGCTTGATCGCCCCGGCGATAATCGGCTCGATGAAGCCGAGCGCCGGCGGCAGGTCGATGTTGAGCACGACGCGGTTGTCCTCGATGTCGATATGGCCGGAAATGTGCTGCCCCATCGCGCCGACGGCCAGGTTCATCCGGTCTTCGCTCGGCCAGCTCGTCTCGAGCAGCGAGGCGCCGCCGGGGATGCCGTCGCCCATCTGGTGGCTGTTGGCTTTCATCCGCCGGCGCGCCTCGTCGCGGCCGAGGGTGTGGGGAATCGGCACTTGCATCAGCGGGCGACCTTGTCGGTTTGGGGAAGGCGGTTGAGCTGGTCGAGCGGATCGGGCGCAGGCAGGGCCTGTGTTTGGGCCTGCGGCGTGCCATCCGCGCCGTAGCGGTAATCGAGATAGCGGGTCTGGATGGCGAGATCGTCAAGCGCGCCGTCGGCAAGCTGGCGGGTGACGCGGTCGATTTCGGCGCCGATCTTGGTCAGGCTCTGGCTCAGCTGGGCATCGGGGGTGCCGGTGCCGGCGCGGTCCTCGCTCCGCAAGGCCGCCGGGATCTTGCGATAGGCGTCGATCACCCCGGGCAGCGTTTCGCCGACCAGCTTGCGGGTTTCGACCGCGGCGGGATGGAGCGGCTCGACATGTTCCAGCTGCAGGCCGAGCGCATCGAGCTGGACGCCGATCGCGTCGACCAGCGTGACCGCCGGGGCGGGCAAGGCGTGCCGCTGGCTTTCAAGCCACAGCTCGGTGCGGGCGACCATATGGCGCACATCGCCGGTGTTGAGATCGCTGCGCCTGGGCACGCGGACCTTGGGAACGTTCGAGAACAGGAACGTCGCCGCCACCACCGCCAGGAACGCCACCATGATCCCGGTAAAGCCGATCCCGTCGAGCACGATGCCGGCCACCATCGCGGCCAGGACGATGCCGAGCAGCGAGCCGCCTATCAGCTTGATCCGCGTCTTGAGGTTCCTGCGCTTGAGCTCGGCCGAACCGCGCCCGATCGACGGGTCGCGCATCCGCCGGAAGCGCCCACCGTCGCGGTTGTCGCGCAGCAAGGCCCGGCTGTCGGCCAGCAGCCGTTCGCTGTCCCGGGTCAGGTCGCTTGGCACTCGCGCGCGCTCAATCCGCAGTCAGCAGCGAAGGCTCTTCCACCGCGCGCGCGGCCTGCGCCTGGCCTTCGGCGCGCGCGATGTAGCCCTTCGATTTCTCGACCTCGGTGCCGAGCGTCTGGACCGTCTGCTTCATCGTCTCGAGCGCCTTGAGCTTGAACGTGTCGACCGCGTCCATCGTGTCGTAGATGTTCTGGAACGCGCGCTGCAGCGTTTCCATCGGGATCGTGCTCGAGGCGGCCTGTTCGTGGATCTGCGCGGTGTTTTCCTTGAGCAGCTTGCCGGTCGAATCGATAATCCCGGCGGTGGTCTGGTTGAGCGAGGTGATCTGCTGCAGCACCAGCCGCTGGTTGGTCATCGCCTGCGCCACGGTCACCGCGGTGCGCAGCGCGCCCACGGTGGTGGTGCTGGCGCGGTCGACGCCCTTGACCAGCTCGACGTTGTTCTTCTTGACCAGGTCAAGCGCAAGGTAGCCCTGCACGCTGACCGCCATTTGCGTCAGCAGGTCCTGGGTGCGCTGGCGGACGTAGAACAAAGCGGTCTCGCGGATCGCCTTGGCCTTGGCCGGATCGGTGGCGTCGAGGCTGGCGGCCTCGTCTTCCAGCCGCTCGTCGAGCGTCTTGGCGATGTGCACCATCTGCTCGAGCTTGCCCATCGCGTCCCACAGCTTGCTGCGCTCGACGTCGATGGCGGCGTTGTCCATCAACAGCTCGTCCTTGCCGCTGGAGAGGCGGGCGAGGATCGCCTGGATGTGCCCTTGCGCGCTGGTGTAGCTGTCGAAGTACTTCTTCAGGCTGTTGCCGAACACCGGGATCACCCCGAACAGCTTGCGCGGCGTCATCTTGCCCTTGCGGCCGGGATCGAGGTCTTCGACCGTGCGGCGCAGCTCGGCCAGATCGCGGCCGACGCCGCTTTCCTGGTCCATCGCCCGCACCGGTCGGTCGAGAAAGCGGTTCGACATGCCGGCAGCGAGGGTGATTTCCTTGCGCCCCATGCTGGTGATCTGATCGACCTTCTTGCCGAATTCGGGCGACTTGGCGTCGAGCGCGATCAGCTCGGAGACGAAGCCGTCGACCTTCTGCTCGAGCGCGGACTTCTTCTCCTCGCCCACCGGGACGAGGCCCGCGGCCTCCTGCGGCACCACCATCGGCACCGGATCGGGCGGGGTCAGTTCGAGCCCGGCGACCGGCTTGGTCGCGGTCGTCGTCGTATCGGTCGTAGCCATCGGCAATCCCTTTGCGGCACTCATACTGTATTAGGCAGGCAAAACACGCGCTTCAAGATGCGCCCGTCGGCGCCAGACTGCCGCAAGGCGGACGCGGGCGGAAGGGGTTTCCCTCCGGCCCCGCGATCCGCTGCGGCCGGCGATCACGCCATGATGCCGGCCAGCGAGTGCACTTCGCTGGCGCTTGTGGCCAGCGTATTGGCGAACAACACCGCCGAAATCGTGAACGCGCCGATCGCGGCGAACAGCTGGCGGGTATAGGTCGAAACGGTCGTCATGGTCATTCCCTCATCGTTGGTCCGGCGAAAATCCGCCGATACGACAGGGTTTGCACGGGCCGTGCCAAATCGCGGAAATGGCGGAAATCTGCGGGTTTTGTCCGGAGCAGGGCAAACAGGCCGAGTGACGTATGCCGCTGGTTGGGAAATTTCACCAAGTCGTGGCGTGAACTTTTAGGCTGCCAGGTCGAACGGCTCGATCTCGCCCGACAGGTACAGCTTCTTGGCCTTGGCGCGAGATAGCTTGCCGCTGCTGGTGCGCGGCAGGGTGCGTGGGGGGACCAGTTCAACGACGCAGTTCATGCCGGTGATCGAGCGCACCTTGTCGCGGATGGTGTCGCGCAGGCGCACCCGTTCCTCGGGGTCGGAGACGCGGCAGTGGACCAGCACCGCGGGGGCTTCCTCGCCGTTTTCGGTCTCGATCGAGAACGCCGCGATGTCGCCGTGGTTGAAGCCCGGCAACTGCTCCACCGCCCATTCGATGTCCTGCGGCCAGTGGTTCTTGCCGTTGATGATGATCATGTCCTTCGCCCGGCCGACGATAAACAGATAACCGTCGGCCCTGTACCCCATGTCGCCGGTATCGAGCCAGCCGCCGATCAGCGCCGCCTCGGTCGCCTCGGGGTTGCGGAAGTACGAATGCATCACGCTCGGCCCGCGGCACCACACGGTGCCGATCTGGTGGTCGGCGCGCGGCTTGTCGTCGGGGCCGCGGATTTCGACTTCCATGTCGGGCAGCGGCTTGCCGCAGTTGACGATGGCGCGATAGCGCGCCGGGCGCGACAGGTCGCGCGGAGTGCCCGAGAGGCGTTCTTCCTCGACCAGTTCGACCCGAATCCCTTCGCCGGGCGGCATCACCGTCACCGCCAGGGTCGCTTCGGCGAGGCCGTAGCTCGGGGTGAAGGCGCTGGCCGAAAACCCCGCGGCGGCAAAGGCATTGACGAAGCACTGCATCACGTCGGGCCGGATCATGTCGGCGCCGTTCCCCGCCAGCCGCCAGCGCGACAGGTCGAACCGATCGGCCACGCTCGACTGGCTGGAGATGCGCCGCGCGCAGATGTCGTAGCCGAAGGTCGGCGAATACGACATCGAGGCGCCTTCGTTGCGGCTGATCATGTCGAGCCAAGCCAATGGCCGCCGCGCGAAATGTTCGGTCTTGAGGTAATCGGCCGACACCTGATTGGCGATCATCGACAGCATGCAACCGACTAGGCCCATGTCGTGATACCACGGCAGCCAGCTGATCCCGCGGTCACCGGCGCCGATGTTCATGCTCGCGGCATGACCATAGAGATTGTGCAGCAAGGCCCGATGCGTGACGGCGACGCCGGTGGGGAAACGGGTCGATCCGCTCGAATACTGGAGGTAGCAGATGTCGTCGGAAGCCGGCTCGGGCAGCTCGACAGGCGGCGCTTCACGGGTGGCGAATTCTTCCCAGGCCGTGCCTTCGCAGCCCTGGCGTTGCGCCGCTTCGCCGGCCATTTGGGCGATCTCCGCCGGATAGAGCAGCAGCCTGGGGTCGGCGCTCGCCAGTTGCACGCCGAGCTGCTCGATGTAGTTCTCCTTGCCGCCGAAGGTGGTCGGCAGCGGCAGCGGCACCGGCCAGGCGCCGGCATAGACCGCGGCGCAGAACAGCGCGGCGAATTCGGGCCCGGTCTCGGCGATCAGCGCCACCCGGTCCCCTTTGGCGACGCCCGCGGCGGTGAGGCGATAGGCCATCGCCAGCGCATCGGCCTTGAGCTCGGCATAGGGATAGACCCGCTCGAGCTGGCCGCGCGCATCGTGGAAATTGAGGCCCTTGGCGCTCAGCGCGGCATAGTCGACCGCTTCGGTGAAGGTCGCGAAGTCGGCGCGGCGGCGCGGCAGCGGGCAATCGTTGGGCGTCGGCTGAAGCTCGGTCATCGTTGTCCTGGCGTCCCGTCCTAGGTTCTCGTGCGCGCGTCTTAGCGGCGCTTCCCCGAATGCCCAAGGGGCGCCCGCGACCAGAGCGCCCCGTAACAAATACGACCAATTGGCGTTACCCATTTGGGAACGAGTGTGGCACGAATAAGGCGATGGACCCGCGTCCCCCCGACAGCGCCGCGCGCCGGCGCCCGCCGCGTCCGCTCGACCAGGCCCGGCTGGAGGAGCTGGCGCTGGCCTATGTGGCGCGATTCGCCACCAGTGCGACCAAGCTGGCGCGCTATCTGCAGCGCAAGCTGCGCGAACGCGGCTGGGACGGCGAGGCCGACCCCGACGTGGCCGCGCTGGTCGCCCGGCATGTCGACTTCGGCCATATCGACGACGCCGCCTTTGCCCGGGCGCGCGCCGGCGGGCTGCTGCGGCGGGGCTACGGCGCCCGGCGGATCGGCCAGGCGCTGGGCGAAGCGGGGATCGCCGAATCGATCCGCCAGGGCACACGGCCCTCGGCTGCCGCGGCTCGGCAGGCGGCGCTGACGCTGGCGCGCAAGCGCGGCTTCGGCCCATTCGGGATCGAACAGCTCGACCGCCCACGGCGCGAAAAGCAGCTCGCGGCGCTGCTGCGCGCCGGCCACCCGCTCGACTTCGCGCGCGAAATGGTCGATGCGCCGAGCATAGAGGCGGCCGAAATCTGGGCCGCCGAAGCCGACCACGAGGACTCCTGATCGATGCGCCCGCTGTTGTTCGCCTTGCTGCTGTTCGTGCCGGGCTGCTCGCCGCAGGCCGCTGAGCAGGCCCCGGTGGCGGCCACGCCGCGGCCCGCGGTGCACCCGGTCTCCGGGCTTGAAGTGATCCCGCTCAGGATCACCTCGCTCGGCCGCACGCACACCTTCCAGGTCGAACTGGCGCGCACCCTCGAACAGCAATCGCGCGGGCTGATGTTCCGCACCACAATGGGTCCGGACGAAGGGATGCTGTTCCCTTACGATCCGCCGCGGGTGTTGAGCTTCTGGATGAAGAACACCGTGCTCTCGCTCGACCTCATTTTCATCGGCGCCGATCACCGGGTGATCAACGTCGCCGCCAACGCGGTGCCCTACTCGGAAAGCAGCATCCTGTCCGATGCCCCGGCGATCGCCACGCTCGAATTGAACGCCGGCCGCGCTGCGGCGCTCAACATCGTGCCGGGCGCACGCGTGGACTGGTAAGCTTGCGCCGCAGGGGCCGAAACGGCTAACGGCCCTGCGATGAGCTTTTTCGGCAAGATCTTCACCTGGTGGGATGGCGCGACCGTCGGCACGTCGCTGTTCAGCGCGCTGAATGGGGAACGGGTCGGCACCGATGCGGCCGGCAACGCCTACTTCCGCTCCAAGCCGAAGAAGGGCCGGCCCGAACGGCGCTGGGTGATTTACGAAGGCGCCAACGATGCCAGCCGCGTGCCGGCCGAATGGCACGGCTGGCTGCACGGATCGTTCGACGAGCTGCCCGAAAGCCACCTCGCCCCGCCGCGCATCTGGGAAGCGGACTATGTCCCCAACCAGACCGGCAGCGCTGCCGCCTATCGCCCGCAAGGCGCGCTCGAA
>JANOAH010000288.1:0-2693 GCA_031411075.1 Erythrobacteraceae bacterium | reverse complement strand
GGCGACGAGCGGATCGACGCCGCGGAGCTGTCGCAAGCGATGACCAGCGCGCTCGAACAGGCGCGGCAAACCGATCCCACGCTGACGATGCCGGTGTTCCTGGCGCGCGGCGGAATGAAGACTGTGCTCGATCAGCTGCTGCAGCGCAGCTCGCTGGCCGAATTCGCGCGGCAGAACGGGCTGCGCGCGGGGGACCGCCTGATCGACAGCGAGCTGCGGCAGTTTCCGGCGTTTCGCGGCGCCGACGGCAATTTCGATCAGAACGCCTTTCGCGCCGCCATCGCCCAACAGAACCTGAGCGAAGCGGGGGTGCGCGAGGATATCGGTTCGGGGTTGCTGATCCGCCAGCTGCTGGTGCCGATCACTTATGCCGCGACGGTGCCGGCGAGCCTTGGGCGGCGCTATGCCTCGCTGCTGCGCGAAGAGCGCGCGGGAACCATCGCGCCGGTGCCGAGCGCCGCCTTCGCGCCGACCCGCGCGCCGACGGCCGCCGAACTGCGGACTTTCTACACCGCCAACAGTGACGAATACATCAGGCCCGAACGCCGAATCATCCGTTACGCCACCTTCGGTCCTGAAGTGCTCGGCGATCTGCCGGCGCCGACCGCGGCGCAGATCGCGCAGCGCTTTCAGCGCGACCGGGCGCAATACCAGCCGACCGAGCGGCGCCGATTCACCCAATTGGTGCTGCCGACCCAGGCCGCGGCGCAGGCGGTGATCGCCGAAGTGCGCGGCGGGACTACGCTCGAAGCTTCGGCCCGGACCAAGGGCCTGGCGACCGCCGCGGTCGGCCCGGTCACTCGCGCCCAGCTGGGCGGCACCAGTTCGGCGGCCGTCGCCCAGGCCGGGTTCGCCACCGCGCAGGGCGCACTGGCGGCGCCGCAGCGCGGTGGGTTGGGCTGGTATGTCCTTCGGGTCGATGCGATCGACCGCCAACCGGGCAAGACGCTGGCCGAAGCATCGCCCGAGATCACCACCGCGCTCACCACCGAACAGCGCCGCACCGCGATCGCCGACCTGTCCGCAGATATCGAGGACAAGCTCGACGACGGCGCGTCGCTGAGCGAAGTGGCGCAGGGCCTCAAGGTCTCGCTCACCACCACGCGGCCGGCGCTGGCCGACGGGCGCATCTACGGCACCGCCAGCGAGACGCTGCCGCCGGTGCTCGGCCGGGTGCTGTCGACCGCGTTCGACATGGAGGAAGAAGCGCCGCAAGTCGCCGAGGTGGCGGCCGGGCAGACCTTCGTGATCTTCGACGTCAGCGAAATCACGCCATCGGCCGCCGCGCCGCTGGCTGAAATCCGCGCCGACGTGATCACCGACTGGCGCCGCGACCAGGGCGCCAAGCTGGCCAAGGCGGCCGCAGACCGAATTCTCGCCCGCGTTCGCCGCGGCATGACGCTGGCCGCCGCGGTCAGCGCCGAGGACCGCCCGCTGCCGGCACCGCAGTCGGTCAACCTCAATCGCGAACAGCTCGCCCGGCTCGGCCGGGTGCCGCCCGAAATGGCGCTGTTCTTCTCGATGGCGGCGCGCACCACCAAGAAGCTCGAAGGCCCGCGCGACAATGGCTGGTACGTGATCCGGGTCGACAATATCACCGCCCCGCAGGTCGCCGCCAACGATCCGCTGGTCCAGGCCACGCTGCAGCAGCTCGGCCCGACCACTGGCGAGGAATACGTCGAGCAGTTCGTCAACGCCGCGCAGCGCGAAGTCGGGGTCGAGCGCAACGAAGCCGCGATCGTGGCGGTGCGCGCACAGCTCGCCGGCGATCAGGCCGAATAAGGCCGCCCGCTTGCCCGGCGCCTTGCCCGAGAACGCCGCGGCCGCGCGCGCCCAGCTCGCCGCCGGCCGGCCGGCGCTGGTGTGGCGGCGGTTGGTCGCCGATGTCGAAACCCCGGTCGGCGCGGCGCTCAAGCTGATCGAGCCGGGACGCGGCGATTTCCTGCTCGAATCGGTCGAAGGCGGCTCGGTGCGCGGGCGCTACAGCCTGCTCGGTCTCGACCCGGACCTGATGTTCCGCGCTACCGGCGCCGCGTGCGAAGTCAACCGCCGCTGGGCCGGCGACCAGGCCGCGTTCGAGCCCTTGGCCGGTGACAGCCTGGCCGAACTGCGCGCGCTCGCCGCCGCTTGCCGCATCGAGGTGACGCCCGGCCTGCCGCCGATCGCCTGCCTGGTCGGCTATTTCGGCTACGAGACGATCGGCCTCGTCGAAACCCTGCCGCGCGCGCCCCAGAGCGAGCTGGCCCTGCCCGACATGCTGTTCGCGCGCCCGACGCTGATCTGCGTGTTCGACAACCTGTCGGACGAGCTGTTCTGCATTGCTCCGCTGTGGGCCGAAACCGCGCTGGGCCCCGACCAGGCGATCGAGCGCGCCGGCGAGCGGATCGACGAAGCGCTGCGCCGGCTCGCCAGCGCCGCGCCGCAGCCGCTGCGCGATACCGGCCTGCCCGAGATGGCGCTGACCCCGGTGATGGCCGGCGCCGATTACCGCGCCATGGTGGCCCGCGCGAAGGACTACATCGTCGCCGGCGACGTGTTCCAGGTGGTGCTGTCGCAGCGCTTCACCTGCCCGTTCCCGCTGCCGCCGCTGGCGCTGTATCGCGCGCTCAGACGGGTGAACCCCTCGCCGTTCCTCTATTTCCTCGACCTGCCCGGCTTCGCGGTGGTCGGCTCGAGCCCCGAGATTCTGGTCC
>JANOAH010000287.1:0-11383 GCA_031411075.1 Erythrobacteraceae bacterium | reverse complement strand
GACTTCGCCTTCGCTCGGCTTTTCCTTGGCGCTGTCGGGGATGATGATGCCGCCGGCCGTTTTTTCCTCGGCCTCGATGCGGCGGACCAGAACGCGGTCGTGCAGCGGACGGAATGCCATGTGAGTGACCTCTTCCTTTAGGGTTGGTGAAACGATTGGCACTCTCACCAGGAGAGTGCCAGCGGCGCGCATATGGGAGCGCGGCGGGGCCTCGTCAACGCTTCGGATCGAGAAAAAAGCGGTTATGCCGGCAGCAGGCCCAGCCGCTCGCGCGCGGCCCAGCGCCAGGTCAGCAGCGCGGCCACCACGATGAGGCCGATGGCCAGACCGATCCAGATGCCGAGCCCGGCGAGCGGGGTGTAGAAGCCGAGCCAGACCGACGTCATCAGCCCCGGCACCCAATAGCCCAGCAGCGCCAGCCACATCGGCGCGCGCGTATCCTGCAGCCCGCGCAGCGCGCCGGCGGCCACCACCTGGACGCCGTCGAACAGCTGGAACGCGGCTGCCACGGCGAGGAACTGGACCGCAAAGCCGACCAGCACCGCATTTTCGGGCAAAGCCGGGTCGACGTAGAGCGCCAGCGGCACGCGCGGCACCAACAGCAGCAACGCCGCCGACACCAGCATGAACCCGCTGCCCACCGCCAGCGCGCCCCATCCAGCGCGGGTGATGCCGCCGCGGTCGCCGGCGCCGTAATGAAAGCCGACCCGGATCGTTGCCGCCTGGGCCACGCCCATCGGGACCATGAAGGCCAGCGCGGCGAGCTGCAGGGCCAGCGCGTGCGCGGCGAGCTCGACCCCGCCGATCCGCCCCATCATGAACGCGGCGGCCGAAAACAGCCCCATTTCTGCCAGCATCGTCAGCGCGATCGGGGCGCCCTTGACCACCAGTTCGCGCAGGCGGCGCCATTCGGGCCGCCACCAGTTGCCGAACAGGCGATAGCGCCGAAAGGTGCGATGAAACGAGATGATGACCGCGTAGGATAAGGCATTGAAGGTGGCGACGATGACGCTGGCGAGCGCGGACCCTTCGAGCCCGAGTTGCGGCATCCCGAGCCGCCCGAACACCAGGGCATAGTTGGCCAGCGCAGAAACGCCGATCGCCGCCACCGTCACCATCGTCGCAAAAACCGGCCGGCCCAGCGCTGAAATGAAGTTGCGCAGCACGTTGGCGCACAACATCGGCGCGCCGGCGAACATGATGATCGAACTGAACCTCCCGGCCAATTCGGCGACGCGCGGATCCTGGCCGGTGGCGAGCATGATGGTGCGCGCAAAGCTGAGCGGCAGCAGCATGACGAAGCCAAGCGCCACCGCCAGCCACAGGCCCATGCGCACCGAGCGGCGCACTTCGCGCACCGAATGGCGGCGTCGGCCGAGCTCGGCGGCGATCAAGGCCGAGACGAACCCGGTCATCCCGGTCAGCGAGCCGAGGAAGACGACGAACAGCGACACCGCCAGGCTCGAGGCGGCGAGCGCTTCATCGCCGAGCCGGGCGACGAACACCACGTCGATCGCATGGACCAGCATCTGCGCCAGGTTGGCGAGCACCAGCGGCCCCGCCAGGCGCAGGGTCGCGGCCAGTTCGCCGCGCCAGGTTGAGGGGGTGTCCTCGAACATGCAGCCGGCCCGGATAGGCTTGTGCGGCCGGCGGTCAAACGCGGTGACGGCGGGCGCGGGAACTTTGCAGCCGAGTGCGGCGCTGACGCCACAAATGCTTCCTATCGGCGGGTCTCGGCGATAGGAGGCGCGACAAACACTGCTGCCGGAAGGAATGTCTCGATGTCGTTCGTGCCGAAGTCTGCTGCCCTCGTTGCCCCTTTGCTGCTGACGCTGGCCGCTTGCGGCGGCGGCGCCGAACAGACTGACGATGCAACCGCCGGGCCCGACAGTGCCGCGACCGATACCGCGCCGGCTCCGGCCGCGACACCAACCGGCGCCGAGACGCCCGCGCCCGGCGCCAGCCCCAGCGCGATGCCCAGCGCCAGCCCGACGCCGACCCCGACGCCGAGCGCCACCCGTACCGTCGCCGCCGCCACCGTGCCGGCGGGGTTCGCGCAATGCGCGGCGTGCCATTCGGTCGAGCCGGGCAAGAACGGCATCGGCCCGACGCTGGCCGGCATCTTCGGCGATCGCGCCGGCGTGGTGCCCGGGTTCGAATTCAGCGATGCGATGAAGAGTTCGGGCCTGACCTGGAACCAGGCTACGCTCGACCGCTATCTGACCGATCCGCGCGGCGTGGTGCCCGGCACCAAGATGGCGTTCGGCGGGGTCAAGGACGCGGCGCAGCGCCAGGCGATCATCAACTACCTGAAGACGCTGTGACGCGCGCCGCCCGGCTGGTCCTGCTGGCGCTGGCAGGTGCGGTGCTGCCCGCGCCGCTGGCCGCGCAGGAAGTGTTCGCCGGGCTCTACGCCCACGAAGTCGACACGCCGCTGACCTTGCGGACCGACGAGAGCGGGGTCGATCTCGAGCTCGGCTATCGCTTCGCGCCGATCGAGGGGCTGCATGCGATCGGCCGCCCGGCGCCCTATCTGATCGGCTCGCTCAACACTGCCGGCGACACCTCGTTTGCCGGGGCCGGGCTGGCCTGGACGATCGGCAAGGGCCGGGTCTACCTGCGGCCCGGCATCGGTCTGGTGGTGCACGATGGGCCGGCGCTGCGTATCGATCCGGACACCCGCCAGCACTATGAACTCGGCAGCCGGGTTCTGTTCGAGCCCGAGATCGCCGTCGGCTATCGTGCCAGCGAGCGGCTCGCAATCGAAGCGAGCTGGGTCCATATCAGCCAGGGGCGCCTGTTCAATTACCAGCAGAACCCTGGCATCGACATGATCGGAACGCGCCTCGCCTTCAAGCTTTGACGCCGGCGCCCGAGTGTGATTCTGGAGTCACGCTGGACCGGAATCGGCGATTTATGCGATAATGCCGGTGGACTTGGCGCAGCGAGTTGGCGACTTAAGCTCGCCTTAAGGTGCAATGGGGTGCATTGGGCAATATGTTGAAACACTTCCGCTCCGTTCTGGCCTTGGCGGCACTTGCCGTCGCGGCCCCGCTTCATGCGCAGACCGCCGTACCGGTGGCCGCCAGCGCGCTGCAGGCCGCGCTTGCGATCCAGGCCACGGGGGATCTGCAGTCGTTCTATTTCTATCGCCAGCAGCCGTTGTGGCTGCTCGAAGACGGTACGTTCAACCCGGCCGCGAACGATCTCATCCAATTGCTCCGCACCGCCGAATATGATGGGCTTGACCCGGCCGCGCTCGGTCTGGGCGAAGTCGAGGCCGCCGTGCAGCAGGCGCAGCTAACCCGCGCCGAACCCGATCAGGTGCGTGCCGAACTGGCGCTGACTACCGCGCTGGTGCGCTATGCCGAAGCGACCTCGCGTCCGGTCGGCTCGGCGATGATGTACGAGCACGACGTGCTACGGCCGATGCAAGTCGCCGCGCAGACAGTGCTCTACGATGCCGCCAACGCCCCCGCGCTCGACGATTACGTCGCCAACATGCGCTGGATGCACCCGCTCTACGCGCAGGTCCGCCGCGGATTGAGTGCGGCCGCGCCGACGGCGCCGGTGCTGTCGGCGGCCGAAGCCAGCCTGCAGCGGCTGCGCTCGGTCCCCGCGCCGACCTGGGGCCGCCATGTGGTGATCGACATCCCCAGCGCCCGGCTGTGGATGTACGAAGGCGGCGTGCCGGTGGATTCGATGCGCATCGTGGTCGGCAAGATCGAGCACCAGACCCCGCAGATGGCCGGATACCTGCGTTATGCGGTGCTCAACCCGTACTGGAACGTGCCCAATCACCTGATCCGCGAAACCATTGCGCCCAATGTCATCCGCCAAGGTGTGACTTATTTGCGCACCCGCGAATATGAAGTGCTGGCCGACGACTGGGGCCCCAACCCCGCGGTGCTCAACCCCGCCACGCTCGACTGGCAGGCAATCAAGAACGGTACGCTGGTGGTGCGCATCCGCCAGAAGCCGCGCGACGACAATTCGATGGGCGACGTCAAGTTCGAGTTCCCCAACCCCGAAGGCATCTATCTGCACGACACGCCGCTCAAGCAGTACATGACGCGCGACGTGCGCCAGCTGAGCAACGGCTGCGTCCGGCTCGAGGATGCTTTCCGCTTCGGCCGCTGGCTGTTCGGCGGGGCGATGCCCAGCGCCGCCACCGCCAATCCCGAACAGCGGCTGGACCTGCCCGAACCGGTGCCGATCTTCATCACCTATCTGTCGGTTCGCCCCGACGCCGGGACCCTGACGCTGGGGACCGATCCTTACCGGCTCGACCTGGCGCCGCCGCCCGCACAGCCGGTGGGCGGGCTGGCGCAACTGCAGTAACGCGGGCCGGCCTGTTCGCGATAAGCGTTGCCCAAGTGCAACAACAGGCTGCAATTTATGATTTCGTAGGAACGCAATTCTGCTGCTATGAGTCTCACCATCAACCGCTTTGCAGAACCGACGGGTGCTGGACCCGTCGGGGCGGTCGGTAAAAGGGGATCCAAGATGAGAAAGTTGGCGATTGCGCTGGCGACGACTGCGGCGGTGCTTGCGACGCCTGCGGCTGCTCGCGATGGCGCGTGGTACCTCGGTGGCGATTTCGGTGTGATGAAGGTCGAAGACATCGACCTCGACCGTAATGGCGTCCAGGACGTGATCACGCTCGATTACGAATATGGCTACGATGGCGCGCTGTTCATCGGCTACGACCTCGGCGGGTTCCGCATCGAAGCCGAAGCCGCCTACAAGAAGGCCGATCTCGACGAAATCGAATCGACCGTGGTACTGGCCGGTGGCGCTGCCCCGGGCGTGCGCATTGCGGGCGGTGGCAGCACCGACGTGATGAGCGCCATGGTCAACGGCATGCTCGACTTCGGCAACGACGATGGCCTCTCGGCCTCGCTCGGTGGCGGTGTCGGCTATGCCACGATCGATCACAACAACCTGCGGGCGTTCTCCAACCAGGCCGCCTTTGTCAACGACAAGGATTCGGGTTGGGCGTGGCAGATTCTGGCGGTTGTCCGTCAGGCCATCAGCGACAGCGCCGACGTGACCGTCCGCTATCGCTACTTCCACGGCCCGAGCCGCGATTTCGTGGCCGGTGCGAACACTTACGAAGGCGGTTTCCGCTCGCACAGCTTGCTGGGCGGCATCACCTTCAACTTCGGTGGCGCCGAACCGCTGCCGCCGCCCCCGCCGCCGGTGATCGTGCCGCCGCCGCCCCCGCCGCCGCCGCCGCCGCCCCCGCCGATGCCGCAGATGCGCACCTGCCCGGACGGTTCGCGGATCCCGGTGTCGGCAGCGTGCCCGGCTCCGCCGCCTCCGCCGGTCGCGCCGACCCCCGAACGCGGGTAAGGTCGCTACGGCGAACAAGATTGAGGGCGGTGCTTCGGCGCCGCCCTTTTTCTTTGTGCGCGGCACGTGCGCCACGACTTACGTACCATCGCGCAGTTTCGCGAAAGGTTCGGTTCGATAACGGCGTGTTGTTGCGCAATCGACGCACCAGCGTGACGCAAATGCACAACAACAGCGGCCAGCGGCAAATTTTGTTTTTCCCCTAACGCGATAGTTGATAAGGCAATGAGCCTAAGCTGCGCAAATCAATGACGGGTCAGGGCCTGTCAGGCGGTGACTGAGGGGAACGATGATGAGAAAGTTGGCAATCGCACTGGCGACCACGGCAGCGGTTGCGGCGGTACCCGCCGCAGCGCGCGATGGCGCTTGGTACATCGGTGCCGATTTCGGCGCGATGCAAGTCGCCGACATGAACGTGCTGGTGACGCCGGGCCTCACCGCCGGGTCGACCGCCCGGATCAATCTCGATTACGAATTCGGCTACGACGGCAGCGTGCTGATCGGGCACGATTTCGGCGGGTTTCGGCTCGAAGCCGAAGCCGGCTACAAGAAGTCGGACCTCGAAGAAATCACCTCGCCCATCCCCTTGCCTGGCGGCGCCGCAGCGGGCTTCCGCGACGCCGGCGGCGGTAGCATGCGTGCGCTTAGCGGCATGATCAACGCGCTGGTCGATCTCGGTGGTGACGATGGTGTGACGGGCTTCTTCGGCGTCGGCGGCGGCTACGCCGAAGTCAAGGTGAACGACGCTCGGGCGTTCTCGAACCAGGGTGCGTTCCTCGACGACAAGGACGGCAGCCTCGCGTGGCAAGTTCTGGCCGGCGTACGGCAGCCGATCGGACCCAGCGCCGAAGTCACGCTGCGCTATCGCTTCTTCAACGTGCCTGACCTCGATTACATCGGCTTTGGCGGGCGTCTGATGGAGACCCGCCTTCGCACGCACAGCTTGCTCGGTGGCGTGACCTTCAACTTCGGTGGCGCCGCGCCGCCGCCCCCGCCGCCTCCGCCGGTGATCGTCCCGCCGCCGCCCCCGCCGCCTCCGCCGCCTCCGCCGCCGGCTCCGCAGATGCGGACCTGCCCGGACGGTTCGCGGATCCCGGTGTCGGCCGCGTGCCCGGCTCCGCCGCCTCCGCCGGTCGCGCCGACCCCCGAACGCGGGTAAGGTCGCTACGGCGAACAAGATTGAGGGCGGTGCTTCGGCGCCGCCCTTTTTCTTTGTCCGCCGTCCAGGCGATCACGGCACAGCGAGGCCCTGAGTGCATTAAAGAGGAGGGATTTCGCGCAGAGGCGCAAAGGACCGCAGAGGCGCAGAGGGGTATCCCGCACGGCGAAGCCGCGCCCTCTTCACCTTTGTCCAGAAGTAAGGTTTGCGATTGAGGGCGGGCTTCGCCGCCAGCGCAACACCTCTGCGCCTCTGCGTCCTCTGCGCCTCTGCGCGAAAATTGAACTCCTGGAGGCTCTGCATGGCAGCCAGATCTGGCTGCCATGCGAAAAGGGGCGGCGCCTTGCGGCACCGCCCCTTCGCGTTGTGTCGTAACCGGCGAGGCCGATCGGCCCCTACCAGCTTACTTGATTTCGACGGTACCGCCGGCTTCTTCGATCTTCTTCTTGATCGCTTCGGCCTCGGTCTTGTTGACGCCTTCCTTGATCGCCTTGGGGGCGCTCTCGACCAGGGTCTTAGCTTCGGTCAGGCCCAGCGCGGTGATCGCGCGGACTTCCTTGATGACCTGGATCTTCTTGCCGCCGTCACCGGTCAGGATGACGTCGAATTCGGTCTTTTCTTCGACCGCTTCGGCAGCAGCGCCACCCCCGGCCGGGGCGGCGACGGCCACCGCGGCGGCGGCGGACACGCCCCATGCTTCTTCGAGCGCCGTGGCGAGCTCGGCGGCTTCCATGACGGTCAGCTTCGACAGGTCTTCAACGATCTTGGCGATATCGGCCATTGTATTCACTCCGTTCAAATGATGGACCGGGGGTCAGCCCCGGCAATTCGAGAACTTGAAAAACCGCTTACGCCGCTTCTTTGGCCCCGTAGGCACCGAAGACGCGGGCGAGCTTCGCCGCGGGCGCGTTGACCAGCTGCGCCACCTTGGTTGCGGGCGCATTGACCAGGCCGACGATCGTCGCCCGCAGTTCGTCGAGGCTGGGCATCGCGGCAAGCGCCTTGATCCCGGCAGCGTCGAGCTGCGTGCTGCCCATGGCGCCGCCGACGATTTCGAGCTTGTCGTTCGTCTTGGCGAAGTCCACCGCGGCTTTGGCGGCGGCGACCGGATCGGTCGACCACGCCAGGGCCGTCGGGCCGGAGAGATGCTCCTCCAGTCCTGCGTACTGGGTGTCCTTCAGGGCGAGCTTGGCGAGGCGGTTCTTCGCCACCTTATACGTCGCACCCGCGTCGCGCATCTTGGTCCTGAGGCTGGTGGACTGGGCCACCGTCAGGCCGAGGTTGCGGGTGATGACCACCAGCCCAACCTCGTTGAAGACCGCGTTGAGGGCGGCGACCGATTCGGCTTTCTGCGAACGATTCATGCCTTACTCCTTCACATATGATCGCGCGCCACGGGCGCGCGACCGGCTCACACGACCCAAGCCGTCACCGGCGTGGGCATTGGTCCGTTGAAGGGGAGGGAGCGCGCCGCAGCGCGTTTGCGGCCATGCACCAGGCCGGCCGAAAATCTCTATCCCCGCCTAGGCTGCGAATTAAGCCGGAAGCCGGCAGCAACTGTCTCGGACGGATGACCGGATAGCAGAAGCCGCCGGTCAGCGGCGGGCCTCTAGCGCGGCGGGGCGGGAAGTCAAGCGCCGCGGCCGTCCGCGGCCGGGAACCGTTGCCGGGCCCGACCGCTGACAGCGTATCGTCATCTAGCGAAGGACTTCATCATGGGCCGTCCCGTCGTCATTGGCATTGGCACGCTGATCCTGATCATCCTGGCCGTCGCCTATTTCTTCTGACCCCGCGCCGGCTCGGTAGCCGAGCAGGTCGCCCGGCTGACAGGCCAGCTCGCGGCAGATCGCCTCGAGCGTCGAAAAGCGGATCGCCTTGGCCTTGCCGGTTTTGAGGATCGAGACGTTGGCGAGCGTGAGGTCGATCCGTTCGGCCAGTTCGGTCATGGTCATCCGGCGGGCGTGAAGCAGGTCGTCGAGCTTGACGGTAATGGCCATTACACAGTCCCTTCCAGCTCTTCGCGCATCGCGCTGCCCTGGCGAAACACCCGGGCAAGGATGAATAGCGTCAGGATCAGCAGGATGCCGCCGCCGCCGAGGTCGCTGCCGATGCTGAAATCGAATTCCCCGGCGTCCGCCGCCAGGGCGTGAATGCGCGCCGCGAACACGCCGATCACCAGCGACAGGCCATAGGCGCCGAGGGTAAGCCAGCCCATGCGGCTGAGCCGGTCGGCGTTGTCGGGCACGAACGGATCGCCGGCATCGACCGACCGGACGATGCGGCTCAGCTGGCGGATGAACAGCAGCCCGAGCGCAAGCAGCCCTTCGATCAGCAGCATGATGGCGATAATCGCCCAATAGACCCCGGCCGGTGCCGAAACCTTGAGCAGTTCGGCCATCAATTCGGTGCGGGCTTCGGGAAGGAACACGCAGGCGGCGATGCCGATCGCCAGCATGACCATCGCGAAAATCAGCAGGCCGAACAGGATGGCCAGGACGATCCTGGCGCTGATCAGCAGCGGATCGCGTTTGATAGCGGACATGGCTTGCGCTCCTTTCAAGCGAGCGCAGGCACGACGAGCGTCGCGGCCCGCGCAGCGGGGACGTGCATCACCGCGGCGAACGAGACGGTCATGACCAGGACAACCATGACCGCGGCCGAGCACCGATTGACAAAGGCTGACATTTCTCGATCTCCGATATGGTTGGTATCGAATATCGATATATTGCGAGTCCATCTTACTGTCAATCGATAATATCGAAGATCGATATGCAGACGCTTTTGTCGGCAGCATTGCAGCGTGACGGAGTGGGTTTGACTTGCGCGGCCCGGCTCCCTATATGCGCCGCCTGCCATAGAGCTTCGAGCACGGCGGGCCTGACGCGGGGGCCTGTCTCGGAAGGAAGCCTGCGGTATCCGTGAGATGACAGCAGCTGCACCGGCCGGGCCCCTGGGCGCGCGCCTTCGTGCGGCGTGTTCGCGTCTCGCGCCCTTTCCGCCAGCGACATTTTCCGCCGGCCCGCGATAGGGCCGGCCCATTACGAGGCGAAGCTCTTTCATGGCCAAGACGTCCGCAGCCGCCCCCACCGGCGTGAGCAGCAAGAAGAAGCGCATCCGCAAGATTTTCGGCGACATCCACGAAGTGGTGCAGATGCCGAACCTGATCGAGGTGCAGCGCGAAAGCTACGAGCAGTTCCTGCGCTCGGACAAGAGCACCGGCTATGTCTCGGGCCTCGAAAAGACGCTGCGTTCGGTGTTCCCGATCCGCGACTTCGCCGGCACGGCCGAGCTCGACTTCGTCCATTACGAGCTTGAAGACCCCAAGTACGACACCACCGAATGCCGCCAGCGCGGCATCACTTATGCGGCGCCGATGAAGGTGACGCTGCGGCTGATCGTGTTCGAAGTCGATACCGAGACCGAAACCCGCTCGGTGCTCGATATCAAGGAGCAGGACGTTTACATGGGCGACATGCCGCTCATGACCGAGAACGGCACTTTCATCATCAACGGCACCGAACGCGTGATCGTCAGCCAGATGCACCGCTCGCCGGGCGTATTGTTCGACCATGACCGCGGCAAGACGCATTCGAGCGGCAAGTTCCTGTTCGCGGCGCGGGTCATTCCTTATCGCGGTTCGTGGCTCGATTTCGAATTCGACGCCAAGGACATCGTCAACGTCCGCATCGATCGCAAGCGCAAGCTGCCGGTCACCGCGCTGCTCTATGCGCTCGGCCTCGATGAGGAGGCGATGCTCGACTATTTCTACGACACGATCGTGTGGAAGCGCTCTTCGGGCAAGGCCGGCGAAGGCTGGCAGATTCCGTTCGTGGCCGAACAGTGGCGCAACGCCAAGCCGAGCTTCGCGTTGGTCGACGCCAAGACCGGTGAGGAAGTGTTCCCGGCCAACCAGAAGGTTTCGCCCCGCGCCGCCAACAAGGCGGAAAAGGACGGCCTCACGGCGCTGCTGATCCCGACCGAGGAAGTGTTCGGCCGCTATTCGGCGCGCGACTTGATCGACGAGAGCACCGGCCGCATCTACATCGAGGCTGGCCAGGAGGTCGACACCGAGAACCTCGAGAAGATCGACAAGGCCGGGATCGACCAGCTCGACCTGCTCGACATCGATCACGTCCAGACCGGTCCGTGGATCCGCAACACGCTGCAGGTCGACAAGGCCGAGAACCGCGAGGAAGGCCTTGAGGCGATCTACAAGGTCATGCGCCCGGGCGAACCGCCGACCAAGGAAACCGCCGAAGCGCTGTTCGAAGGCCTGTTCTTCGATGGCGAACGTTATGACCTCTCGGCCGTCGGCCGGGTCAAGCTCAACATGCGCCTCGGCCTCGATGCCGAAGACACCGTGACCACGCTGCGCAAGGACGACATCCTCGCGGTGGTCAAGGAACTGGTCAATCTGAAGGACGGCAAGGGCGAGGTTGACGACATCGACAACCTCGGCAACCGCCGCGTCCGCTCGGTCGGCGAACTGCTCGAAAACCAGTACCGCGTCGGGCTGCTGCGCATGGAGCGCGCGGTCAAGGAGCGGATGAGCTCGGTCGACGTCAGCACGGTGATGCCCAACGACCTGATCAACGCCAAGCCGGCGGTCGCCGCGGTCCGCGAGTTCTTCGGTTCGAGCCAGCTCAGCCAGTTCATGGACCAGACCAACCCGCTCAGCGAAGTCACCCACAAGCGCCGCGTCTCGGCGCTTGGGCCGGGCGGTCTCACGCGGGAGCGCGCCGGCTTCGAAGTGCGCGACGTCCACCCGACGCACTATGGCCGGATCTGCCCGATCGAAACGCCCGAAGGGCCGAACATCGGCCTGATCAACTCGCTGTCGACCTTCGCGCGGGTCAACAAGTACGGCTT
>JANOAH010000286.1:0-3932 GCA_031411075.1 Erythrobacteraceae bacterium | reverse complement strand
GCGCCGCCACCCCAAGGCCCGGCGCCCCGCCGCCACCGGTTTGCGCGATTGCCGTTCCCGAGCGGCTCGACGATGTCGCGCGCGCCATCGATGCCGCCACGACCATCGGCCGCACCGGCGCCAACGGCGTGCTGATCGCCGGCGGCGGGCACTCGCTGCTCTTGTTCAGCCAGTGACCGGCGGCTAACCGCCGCGCATGGTCACCACCCGCTTCGCTCCCTCGCCCACCGGGCGCCTGCATGTCGGCAACTTGCGCACCGCACTACACAACTGGCTGCTGGCGAAGAAGGCGGGCGGCCGGTTCCTGCTGCGTATCGACGATACCGACGCGGCGCGCAGCGAGGAGCGGTTTGTCGAAGCGATCCGCGCGGACCTGGCCTGGCTCGGGCTCGCGTGGGACGGCGAGGCGCGGCAATCGGATCACCTCGCGCTTTACGAGGACGCGTTTGCGCGGCTTGAGGCGGCGGGGCGGGTCTATCCATGTTGGGAGACCGCGCAGGAGCTCGACCTCAAGCGCAAGATCGCGCTCGGCCGCGGTCTGCCGCCGATCTACGATCGTGCCGCACTGGCGCTGACCGAGGCCGAGCGAGCCGCGCAGACCGCCACCCCGCACTGGCGCTTCAAGCTCGATCACGACAGCGCGATCGAATGGCTCGACGGCATTCGCGGGCCGCAGCATTTCGCGCCGGCGCAGATGTCCGATCCGGTGGTGCGCCGCGCCGATAGCTCGTGGCTCTACATGCTGCCGAGCGCGGTCGACGACATCGCCATGGGCGTGACCGACGTGCTGCGCGGCGAGGATCACGTTTCGAATACTGCCGTGCAAATACAGATGTTTACCGCACTCAATGCGGCGGTCCCGCGGTTCGCGCACGAAGCACTGCTGGTCGGCTCGGAAGGCAAGCTGTCGAAGCGGCTCGGCTCGCTCGGCGCCGAGGCGTTTCGCGATGCCGGGATCGAGCCCGAGGCGGTGGTCGCGCTGCTGGCGCGGCTTGGCACTTCGGAGCCGGTCGAGCCGATCACCGAGCGGGCGAAGCTGATCGAAGGCTTCGACCTCGCCCATTTCGGCCGCGCGCCGGCGCATTTCGACGAGGCCGAGCTGTCCCGGCTCAACGCCGCGATCGTCCACCAATTGCCGTTCGATGCGGTCGCTGCGCGGCTGCCGGCCGGGATGGATTCGGCAGGCTGGGACGCGATCCGGCCCAATCTTGCGACGGTCGAAGAGGCAGCCGCGTGGTGGTCGGTGGTGACAGGCCCGATCGATCCACCCGCGCTCGAGGCCGAGGACCGCGCCTTCATCGCCGAAGCGGCCCGTTTGCTGACCTGGGCCGACGATCCGTGGGGCGCGCTCACCGCCGCGCTCAAGGACGCGACCGGGCGCAAGGGGCGGGCGCTGTTCCACCCGTTGCGCCTGGCGCTGACCGGTCGCGACTCCGGCCCGGACATGCACGCCCTGCTGCCGTTGATCGGCGAGAGCGAGGCGCGGGCGAGGTTGGCGGCGGCGGCGCACGGCTAGCGACCCTTACCCTCACCCTTCGACGGCTTCGCCGCCTCTTCCTTCACTTATTGGGGAGAGGGAGGGGCCCGCCGCGTAGCGGTGGGAGGGTGAGGGTCCCCGCGCCTAAACTTCGTCGTAGTGAAACGGCGCGATCACCGGCTCTGGGAACGCCTCATACTCCAGGCTCGGCGGCCGGTCGGGGGCGAGGCCATCGATCGAGCGCAACAGCGTCACCCCGCCGCGGTGCCAGCCTTCGTCGTACTCGCAATAGAAGTTGATGACCCCGTGCAAACTGGCGATCCGCCACTTCCCCTCCTCGCGAACATAGCGGTTCTCGTAGGTCGCTTCGCCCCAGCGCCCTTCCTTGCCCAGGAACCCAACCATCATCAGCGTGCGCCAGCGGCCCTGTGCAGTGCCGCCCGCGCTGTCGATGTGCAGCACCGGCTGCAACTGCATGTGGTTGTAGATGGTGCCGTGGCCATAGGGCGGCAGGTGGCGCAGATAGGCGCGCACCCGCTCGCGGCCGACGTAAACGCCGCGACCGGCAATCTCGAGCGTGCCGTCGGTGGCGAACAATTCCGCGGCTTCTTCCCATAAGCCCTTGTCGACGTAGTACCCGTAAGCGCCCTGCAGGTTGACGAGATCGCGATAGTCCTCCGCCGCCTGCGCGCGTGCCTCGAGCCGCTCGATCCGCTCGAGCAGCGCTTCGGTCTCGGTCATCGTCCCCTCCCTTTCCGCGTCAGAACCAGCGGCGCTTGGTCCTTACCTCGGGCACCCCGTCGCGGTCGACATCGGTGACCACCGGGCCCGGCGCAGCCGCCGCGACAGGCGTTGCCGGCGCGACCACCGTTTGCGGCACCGCGGTCGCGCCGTCGGCCCGGCCCTCGGCGCGCGCGGCGCGCAGTTCGGCGTCATACGTCTTGCGTCGTTCGCGCATGTAATCGAACGTACCGCGCACTTGGCCATAGGCGAAGGTCATCAACAGGCCGCCCATGATGGCGAGGTTCTTGAGCGCCATCGCGCCCTGCATCGGGTCGGTGAACTGATTATGGAAAAAAAAGATCGTCAGGCCGACGAACACGAACAATCCCAGCGCCACGAACCGGGTCATCAGCCCGATCGCCAGCAGCAGCCCGGCGACCAGTTCGAGCACGCCGGTCGGCATGGCCAGGTTGGCGGGCAAGCCCACGCTGCCGAGCATTTGCGCGGTGGCGCCCGGATCGACGACCTTTTGCAGCCCGGAGATGATAAATATCGCGGCGATCAGCAGGCGGCCAAGGACGGCGGCGATCATGGACATGGTCGTACTCCCCGCGTCGGCCCTCCCCGCCGCGCAAATCCCCAACGCACGGCGCGGCGAACGGTGCCGGTCACAGTTTCGGCAGGGTCACCCCAAGCTGGCCCATGTACTTGCCGGCCCGGTCGGCATAGCTGATCTCGCACGGCTCGTTGCCCTGAAGGAACAGGAACTGGCAGGCCCCTTCGTTGGCGTAAATCTTGGCCGGCAGCGGGGTGGTGTTGGAAAATTCCAGCGTCACATGGCCTTCCCAGCCCGGCTCGAGCGGGGTGACGTTGACGATGATTCCGCACCGCGCATAAGTCGATTTGCCGAGGCAGATCACCAGCACGTCGCGCGGCACGCGGAAATATTCGACCGTGCGGGCGAGCGCGAAGCTGTTGGGCGGGATCACGCAGACATCGGTGGTGCGGTCGACGAAGCTGTCGGGATCGAACGCCTTGGGATCGACCACCGATGAATTGACGTTGGTGAAGATCTTGAAGTCCGCAGCCACGCGCGCGTCGTAGCCGTACGACGACAGGCCATAGCTGATGCAGCCGTCGCGCCGCTGCGCTTCGACGAACGGCTCGATCATCCCTTCGGATTGAGCTTTTTCGCGTATCCAGCGGTCGGAGAGAATCGCCATAGGCCGTGGATTCCCGAAGGCGCCGGGCGGGGCAAGCGGGTGGCGGGCAATATCCCCCTTTCGCGTCGCGGCCGGCACCGGTTCCAGCTTGCAAATCGCCCTCGGCATTGCGAAACTTGCCGCAATCAGAGCGGGACGTGGTCGTCCCGCCAGAGGGGATCAGCAAGATGCGCAGCCAAGCTCGCCCGTTCCTCGTTGCACTGTTCACGGCCTTCCTGCTGGTGCCCGCTGGCGTCTCGGCGCAGGATCACAGCGCCCATGCCACGGCCGAGCCGGCGCCGGTTTCGGCGATGCGCGCCGGGCGCTGGTCCGATCCGGCGAGCTGGCCCGACGGCAAGGTGCCGGGTGCGGGCGATGCGGTGACGATTGCGCGCGACGTGGCGATGACGCTCGACGTCGATCCGCCGGCGCTGCGCAGCCTGACCATCGACGGCAAGCTGACCTTCGCCGACGACCGCGACATCGGCCTCGACACCGAATGGATTTACCTGCGCGGCGGAACGCTCGAG
>JANOAH010000285.1:0-4847 GCA_031411075.1 Erythrobacteraceae bacterium | reverse complement strand
CTCGAGCGTTCCGCCGCGCAGGTAAATCCATTCGGTGTCGAGGCCGATGTCGCGGTCGTCGGCGAAGGTCAGCTTGCCGTCGATGGTCAGGCTGCGCAGCGCCGGCGGATCGACGTCGAGCGTCATCGCCACGTCGCGCGCGATCGTCACCGCATCGCCCGCACCCGGCACCTTGCCGTCGGGCCAGCTCGCCGGATCGGACCAGCGCCCGGCGCGCATCGCCGAAACCGGCGCCGGCTCGGCCGTGGCATGGGCGCTGTGATCCTGCGCGGCGGCCGGAGCGGTCAGGCCGAGCATCACGCCGGCGAGCAGCAGCAACGAGGTCAGGCCCAGGCCAGGCTGTATGCGCATCATCTCGATCCCCTCGCGCAAAGCTTGCTGCCCCGCGCCTTTTGTGCGGCAACGACATTGCATCGGATCGCCCGCCTTGCCAAGCTGTTACCCGGCTCGGCCGCCGGGGAGAACAATCGTGAGACAATTTCTTACATTCCACCTGCTCGTGGCGGCTGCGCTGTTCGCGGCCGCTCCGGCGAACGCCGCCGAACCGTGCGACCGCGAATGCCTGCGCGGCAAGGTGACCGAAGTGCTCGATGCCTTCGCCCGGCATAATGCGGCTGGGCTGGCAGTCGCGCCGGGCCTGCGTATCACCGAAGACGGCATCGAAAAGCCGCTCGCCCAGGTCGGCCTGGTCCGCTCGGTCACCAGGTTGCGCGGCTGGCGGCAGGACGTGATCGACGAGCGGGCGCGCCAAGTGGTGACCAGCGCGATGGTCGAGGAATCGGGTGCGCCGGTGATGCTGGTGGTACGCGCCAAGCTCGACGATGAGGCGCGGCTGAGCGAGCTCGAGCTGGTGGCGACGCGCAGCCGCGCCGATGGCTTGTTGTTCAACATCGACGGGCTCGCCGGCGCGCCGCCGGCCGCAATGGCCTATCCCCCGCGGCCGGGCGAGCTCGAGCCCCGCGCACGGGCGATCGAGCTGGCGATGTTCTATCCGCGCGGGCTGTCGAACGCCAAGACCTTCGCCGCGATCGGCACCCCGTTCGCGCCCGAAGCCTATCGGCACGAGAACGGCGCGTTGATGGCCGGCCCCGGCTGCACTTTCGCGCCGGGCTGCGAGAGCATTGGCGACCAGTCGCTGGCGATCTTCGAGCGGCTCGGCCGCGTCACCGTGCGCGACGTGGTGGTCGACGAGCGGATGGGCGTGGTGATGATGCGGCTGTCGTGGAACGTCAGCGGCCCCGGCTCGAACCGGCTGACCGCGTGGGAAGGGTTCAAGGTCTACGGCGGGCAAATCCACATGGTCCAGGCGTTCATCCGCCTGTTCTCGCCCGAGCTCGACCTCGGCGGATGGCCGATCGCGCCGGGGATCGTGCAGCCCTGACGCTGGGGCGGAGCGTCCGCCGCGCCCTTACATCGGAGCGCATCGTCCCCATATCGGGAGTGCGATAGTCGTTTGCGTCGGCATTCGGGGCCGCTGTGCGCCCCACTTTCCTTCTCTCACTGCTCTTTAGCGACGCGCGCGCCGATCTCCGGCCGCGCTGAGAAAGGAACTGTCATGCCGATCGGCACCGTGAAGTTTTTCGACGCCACCAAGGGCTATGGCTTCATCGCCAACGACGGCGGGGGCAAGGACGCCTTCGTCGCGCTGGCCGCGGTCGAAGCGGCCGGGATGAAGTCGCTCAACAAGAACGACCGCTATTCGTACGACACCACGCAGGATGCCAACGGCAAGCCCAGCGCCGTCAACCTGCAGGCGGCCTGAGCCATGGCGGTGACCGCCACGTCGCCGTGCCGCAGGGCGCGTCGATGACTCGCCGCGCCGCTCAGGCCCCGGCCTATTTCAGCCTGTTGACCACCACCGGTGCGTTCCTGCTGATGCTGTGGTGGATGCTCAACTAGGGCAGCTGCGTTGGCGCGGGGTTCGCCTTGCGCTAGAGAGTTCGGCGATGGACTTCGATGAGCTTCTGGTCCGCTATTTCGGCACCGCCGATCTCGCCACCGCCAGCCCGGCGGTGCAGGCCGCGGGGATCGACAAGCTGCGGGTCGATTTCGGCCTCGCCATCGATCGCGGGCAGCGGTTCGCGCTGTGGGCGTTGCTCCACCTGTTGGGCCAGGCGCCCGATCTCGACGTGGCGTTCAAGGACGCCGCCGACCGCGATGCGGCGCGCGATTTGATGGAATTGCTCGAGGCAGACGGCGGCTAGTCCAGCCCGAAACCACTGGCAAGAATCGGCCCGGCCTGATTACATGGTCAAAACCCAACAAGGGGAGAGGACGATGAGGGCATGGATCGGCGCCGCGCTGGCGGCGGTGACGTTGGGATTGGCCGTACCGGCCGTGGCCGAAGACCCGCCCGGCCGGGTGCCGCTGCCGCAATCTAGTTGCCAACGCGCCTGTCTCGAACAATTCGTCGACCGCTACCTCCAGGCGATGGCCGACGGCACCGTCGATCCCGCGCTGTTCGCTGCCAACGCCCGATTCACCGAAAACGGGGTGCAGCTTCCGCTCGGCAACGAGGGGCTGTGGGCGACCACCACGGCGCCCGGCAGCTACAAATTCTACGTGCCCGACATCGAGACGCAGCAAGTCGCGTTTCTCGGCACGGTGATGGAGCAGGCGACCAGCAGCGCCACCGGCCCGGCCCGCGCGCCCGAGGCGGTGGGGTTGTCGCTGCGCCTGCGCATCGTCGACGGCAAGATCACCGAGATCGAGCAAATCGCCGCCCGGCCCGAACGGCCGCTCGGCGCCGCTGCGGCTACCGCGCCGACCAGCCCGTTCCCCGCCACGGGTGCGGCGGTCGAGGCGATGGGCCGGCCGCACGACATGTTCCTGACCGCCGTGCCCGAGCGCCAGCGGATGAGCCGCGCCGATCTGATCGCGGTCGCCAACCAGTATTTCACCGGCATGCAGCGCAACGACGGGCAAGGCTATTATCCGTTCACCGACGATTGCCTGCGCCGCGAAAACGGCATGCTTGCCGCCGGGCCGGGCGGCATGCTCGGCCTGCGCGGCACCCCGGTGATGACCTGCAAGGGCCAGTTCGAGACCAACTTGCGCAATGTCGTCTCGGGCATCCGCGACCGCCGCTTCGTCGCGGTCGACCGCGAGCGCGGCGTGGTTTTCGCCTTCGCCGCGTTCGACCATCGCAATATCAATTGGACTTGGGAACTGGGCGAACTGTTCAGGATCGAAGGCAACCAGATCCGCCGGATCGAGGCGATCTTCATCCGCGGGCCCTATGGCGTGTGTTCGGGCTGGGGCACTTACGAACAGTGCCGCAGCGAGGCGATCCAGGACGTCCGGTAAGCCAGATCGAGAGGGTAACAAGATGATCCGCAAGCTCTTGCTCGGAGCGCTGCTGGCGCTCATCGCCACCCCCGCGCTTGCCCAGAACGGCCCGCCGCCGAGCCCGTGGGCCCCGCTGGTCGATCGCCCGACCTGCACCCGTGACGAGCTCAAGGCCGCGACCACCGCCTATGTCGAGGCGCAGCGCACCGGCTCGATCGCCGCGCTGCCGCTGCACGACAAGGCGCGGTTCCTGCAAGACATGACCGATGTCGACCGCGCCGCCGGGCTGTGGAACACCGCGCTGCCGATTGCCCACGCGATGAGCTTCCACGACGATCGGCGCTGCAAGACGTTCACCGAAATCATCGTCACCGAAGGCGGTGCGCCCTATGTGATCGGCACGCGCCTCTACCTGCACCAGGGCAAGATCCTGCGGGTCGACAGCCTGGTGACCCGGCCCGGCCACTGGCTGTTCAACGCCAACGCCTATTTGCGCTACACCGCCGCTGAGAACTGGGGGCCGGTGCTCAAGTACCAGCACACCAACCAGGCCGAGATGATCCGCGGCGCCAATGCCTACCTCGATGCGTTCTCCGACAAGTTTACCGACATTCCCTGGGGCCAGCCCTGCGCGCGGCTGGAAGGCGGGGCCTACACCAACCGCGACAACAAGCCCGATGCCAGCTGCGAAGTCGGCATTCCGGCAGGCGTGCTGTACATCGTCAATCGCGATTACCTGATCGACGACGAACTGGGCGTGATCAACGTGTTCTGCCGCTTCGGCAGCTCGACCGGCGGGCCGGATTCGCACACCTTCCGCTATGTCGACGGGCGCATCCGCGCGGTCCACACGCTGAGCGTGCTCAACGGACCGCAGGCCGACGACCTGGGCGCCATCGTAAGGGCGACGCCGCCTGCCGGTTAACCTGAACGCCGCGTTGGGGATTCGGCAACCAATTGGCCCTAGCATCGCTCGCTGACCCCGAGAGGATTGCGGCCCGGTGATCGAGATCGAAGTCCAGAACGAGACCGAGCAGAGCCAGGAAACGCTGCGCTTTGCCGCGGTGCCGCGCATCGGCGAAGGCATTCGCCTCAAAGGCACCGACGGGTTCTGGGCAAGCTACGACGTGGTCGACCTGTGGTACCAGAAGGCCGAATACGGCGACGTCTGGGTGCCTTATCTGCATGTCCGCCTGACGCCCGCGGCCGCCACGGCACGTGAGCCTGACGAGGATGTGAGTTACGGCGTCAGGGAGGTGTACCCATTCAGGGCCTGATCAAACGCGCGAACCCGCCGATGCAAGCGGCCAATTCGCAACCGCACGAACGGGCGGCGCCGGTACGCGCGCCGATGCCTTCGCCCACGACCGTCGCGGGCCAGGGGCGGACGTGCCTGATCGTCGACGATTCGCGGGTCATGCGCGCGGTCTCGCGCCGCGTCGTCGCCGGGCTCGGCTTCACCGTCAGCGAAGCGGAAAACGGCGAGGAAGCGCTGGCTCGCTGCGCCGCGGGCGGGATGCCCGATCTGATCCTGCTCGACTGGAACATGCCGGTGATGA
>JANOAH010000284.1:0-20057 GCA_031411075.1 Erythrobacteraceae bacterium | reverse complement strand
CGCGCCCCGGTGGCGACGATGACGTGCTTGGCAGTGAGCTTTTCCTCGCCTTTCTCGCCTTTTACCGTCAGCGACGTCGGCCCGGTCAGCATGCCCACGCCCATATGCACGGCGATCTTGTTCTTCTTCATCAGGTGCGTGACGCCCTGGTTGAGCTGCCTGGCGACGCCTCGCGAACGCTTCACGACCGCATCAAGATCGGCCTCTATCCCCTTGGCAACAAGCCCATAATCCTTGGCATGCTGCATGTAATGGAAGATCTCGGCCGAACGCAGCAGCGCCTTGGTCGGGATGCACCCCCAGTTGAGGCAGATGCCGCCGAGCAGCTCGCGCTCGACGATGGCCGTCTTCAGCCCCAGCTGCGCACAACGGATCGCCGCGACATAGCCGCCGGGGCCCGAGCCAAGCACGATGACGTCGTATTGGTCTGCCACTAATCGCTCCTAATCATCTACTGCGCGCGGCTTGCCCGCTTCGTCGATCGCCACGAAGGTGAACTTGGCTTCGGTGACCTTGACCGATTCCTCCTCGCTGCGGTGGCGGCGCCAGGCTTCGACGGCGATGGTCAGGCTGGTGCGGCCGACCTTGTCGATGTGGGTATAAACCGAAACCTCGTCGCCCACCTTGACCGGCGCGTGGAACTGCATCGCGTCGATCGCCACGGTCACCGCCCGGCCCCGCGCCCGTCGCGCGGCGGTGAGGCCGGCGCCGTTGTCCATTACCGCCAGCAGCCACCCGCCGAAGATGTCGCCATAGGCGTTCGCGTCGGCCGGCATGGCGACGACGCGGATCGCGGGGTCGCGCTTGGTTGTCATGCCGCAACCGGTCGAAAGGTTACACAAAAGATACACTTACGCAGCACCCGATCACCACGCAGCACTTGGCTGCCAGTGGTTTGGGGTCGGCAATTGTTCAGAGGTGTCCGAATCGGCATGCGCAAGGTGTTTGCAAATCGGCGGCGTGTAGGAAAATGGTTTCGGCTCAAGCCACCAGCCCTAGCGGCTTTTCGCACAGTGCCTTGAACGCGGCCATAAGCTGCGCGCCGTCGGCGCCGTCGATGGCGCGGTGGTCGAAGCTGCCGGTGGCGCTCATCACCGTGGCGATCTGCAGCGCGTCGTCGACCACGTAGGGCCGCTTTTCACCCGCGCCGATGGCCATGATCATCGCTTGCGGCGGGTTGATGATCGCTTCGAACTGCTTGATCCCGAACATGCCCATGTTGGACAAGCTGGCGGTGCCGCCCTGGTATTCATGCGGCGCCAGCTTGCCGTCACGCGCGCGCGTGGCGAGATCTTTCATCTCGGTGCTGATCACGCTGATCGCCTTGTTGCCGGCGTCCGCCACGATCGGCGTGATCAGGCCGCCTTCGATCGACACCGCCACGGCGATATCGGCGCGGCTATACTTGATCAGCGTGTCGCCGGCGAACTGGACGTTGCAGCTGGGCACCTGCAGCAGCGCCTGGGCCAGCGCCTTGATCAGCATGTCGTTGACCGAAAGCTTGACCCCGCGCGCCTCGAGCGCGGCGTTGAGTTCAGCCCGGAGCTTGAGCAGCGGGTCGAGCCGGATGTCGACCGTGAGGTAGATGTGCGGGACTTGTTGCTTCGATTCGGTCAGGCGGCGCGCGATGGTCTTGCGCATGCCGCTGAGCTTTTCTTCGCTGTGCGGGGTGTCTCCGGGGGCTGAAACAGCCGGAGCGGCGCGTCCTTCGACAGGCTCAGGACGAGCGGGAATGGTGCTGGGTGTGGCGCCTTCGAGGTCGGCCTTGACGATGCGACCGTTGGGACCGCTGCCGGTGACGCTGCTGAGATCGATGCCCTTGTCGGCGGCGATCCGCTTGGCGAGCGGCGAGGCGATCACGCGGTCGCCCGCTCCCTTCGCCACCGTTCCCTGAACCGTTTGCCCTGAGCTTGTCGAAGGGCCGCTCTTCACCTCGGGGGCAGCGCTGGAAGACAAGGGCGGTGCTTCGGCAAGCTCAGCACGGACGGATTCTGGGGTGGGTTCTGGTTTTGGCGTTGCCTTGGGAGCCGCCGCCGCCGCCACATCCTCGCCCTCTTCGGCCAGTGTGGCGATGACGGTGCCGACTTTCACCCCCTCGGTGCCTTCGGCCACTTCGATCGCGGCGATGGTGCCTTCGTCGACCGCTTCGAATTCCATCGTCGCCTTGTCGGTCTCGATCTCGGCCATGATATCGCCGCTCGAAATCCTGTCGCCGACCTTGACCAGCCATTTGGAGAGCGTGCCTTCCTCCATCGTCGGCGAAAGGGCGGGCATCTTGATGGCGATCGGCATGGGGCTCGCGTAGTCCTCTCGGGGCTTGAGTGCCGCTTGCGTCTAAAGCCAATTTGCCGGGGTGCCGCAAGGTTCTTGCGTGGCCAGGCCTTCTGGCGGATATTTCCGCGGCAGGGGGGAGATCGCGGTGCGCGTCTATCTAGTGGTGATCGACGAAAGCCAGGAATCGCACGGCGCGCTGCGCTTTGCCGCCCGCCGCGCGGCCGATACCGGGGGCGAAGTGCATCTGCTGGCGCTGGTGCCCAAGCAGGATTTCAGCGCGTTCGGCGCAGTCCAGGCGACGATCGAGGACGAAGCGCGCGACCGCGCTGAAGTGCTCGCCAACAGCGCCGCGGGCGAACTGATCAGCGAAAGCGGATTGGTGCCGCAGATCTCGGTCCGGGTCGGCGACGGCAAGGCGGTGATCGACGAATACCTGGCCGCGCATTCGGAGGTCGCCGCGCTGGTCCTGGGTGCCGCGGCGGAGGGCAATCCGGGTCCGCTGGTGACGCACTTTTCGGGCATGGCCGGCGGGCTGCCCTGCCCGCTGTTCATAGTGCCGGGCGGATTGGATGACGCGGCGATTGACCGGATTAGTTGAGGTTTATGCAACCAACCAGGAACGCGTCATCCCCGCGAAAGCGGGGACCCAGTCGGCTCGTTGGCGCCGAACTGTGACTGGGTTCCCGCTTTCGCGGGAATAACGAAATGGGGGATTGAGGCTCGCTACTTTCGCGTTCCCTTGCCCTGGTGGCGGATATTCCCCGGCCGCCCGCGCGGGCCCTGCTGGTACTTTCCCTTGCCCTTGCCCTCCGGCCGCGCGCCGCGCGGTTCGATGGGCTTGCCGCCGTCCGCGCCCAGCACTTCGAACTTGAGCGCGCCGGTCAACGGGTTGGCCTCGCCGAGCTTGAGGTCGAGCCGGTCGCCGACCGCATAGCGCGTCCCGCTGTCGGCTCCTACCAGCGCCCGCGCGGCCTCGTCGTAGCGGAAATATTCGCGGCCGAGCGAAGAGACCGGGACCAGTCCGTCACCGCCGAGCCCGACGATGGTGGCGAAAAAGCCGAAGCTCTGGACCCCGGTAATGCGGGTCGGGAAGGTTTCGCCCACGCGGCCCGAAAGCCAGGCGGCGACATAGCGGTCGATGGTGTCGCGCTCGGCCTCCATCGCGCGGCGCTCGGTCTGGCTGATCGCGTCGGTGACTTTCGACAGGTCGGCGCGGTCCTGCTCGGATAGCCCAGACTTCGGCGGCAGTTTTGCCTGCGGCGCCGGCTGTTCGAGGTGGAACGCATCGACCAGCGCGCGGTGGACCAGGAGGTCGGAATAGCGGCGGATGGGCGAGGTGAAGTGGGCATAACTGCCGAGCGAGAGGCCGAAATGCCCGGCGTTGGTCGGCCCGTAATAGGCCTGCGTCTGGCTGCGCAGCACCGCTTCCATCACCAGCGCCTTTTCGCCCTCGTCGGGGATGTCCTTGATCATGCGATTGAACAGGCTGGGCGTGATCACCTGGCCGAGCGCGAGATTTTTTCCGATCGACTTGAAGTAATCGCGCAAGGCGATCAGCTTCTCGCGTGTCGGCGGCTCGTGGACGCGGTACACTACCGGGCTGGCCTTGCTTTCGAGAGCCTTGGCGGCCGCGACATTGGCGGCGATCATGAAGTCCTCGACCACCCGGTGCGCGTCGAGCCGTTCGCGGATCGCGATCTCGGCGATGCGGCCGCGCTCGTCGAGCACGACGCGGCGTTCGGGCAGCTCGAGTTCGAGCGGATCGCGCGCGGTGCGGGCTGCGAACAGGGCGCGCCAGGCGGCCCAGAGGTTCTGCAGGTTCTCGCCCACTTCGCCCGAATCGATCCCCGCCTGCGCGTCCTCGTAGGCGATGACCTCCGAAATGCGGACCAGCGCGCGGGTGAAGCGCCAAGTCTTGACCCGGCCATGGGCATCGATGTGCAAATGGCAGGCCATCGCCGCGCGGTCGGCCCCGGCCTTGAGCGAGCAGACCTCGGCGCTAAGGACTTCGGGCAGCATCGGCACTACGCGGTCGGGGAAATAGACCGAATTGCCGCGCTTGCGCGCCTCGCGGTCGACCGCGCCGCCGGGCCGCACGTAGAAGCTGACATCGGCGATCGCGACCACGGCGCGGAAGCCGCCCTCGCCATCAGGCTCGGCCCAGATCGCATCGTCGTGGTCGCGCGCGTCGGCCGGATCGATCGCGACGATCGGCAGATGCCGCAGGTCCTCGCGCTGCTCTTCGCTCAGCGGCAGTTTCGCCGCCAACTCGGCTTCGGCCAGCGCCTCGTCGCCGAACACGTGCGGGATGCCGTACTTGTGGATCGCGATCAGGCTGAAGCTCTTGGGCGCCAGCGGATCGCCGAGCACCTCGATCACCTTGACGCCCGAGCGCGGCGTGCGGCCCGGTTCGGCGAGCACCAGTTGCCCCGCCTCCGCCCCGCCCAGATCGGCAATCGGCGCGGATTGCCGCACCTTCTTGTCGGTCGGCGCCAGCCAGGCCTTGCCGCTGCCGTCGAGCTCGACCACCCCGAGCAGCCCCTGCCCGCGCGCCGGCAGCACTTTCATCGGGTGCGCGGTCCAACCGCGCCCGGTTTCCTCGGTGCGCGCCAGAACCCGGTCGCCCGGCTTGAGCGCGGCGCGTTTGCGGCTTTCGACCAGCCGCAGCCGCGGCGGCGGGGCGCCGTCATCGGGGTGCCAGCTGTCGGGGATCGCCAGTGCCTCGCCGTCCTCCACCTCGACCACGCGCAGCACGGTCACTTTGGGTACCCCGCCGAGGCGGTGGAACGCGCTCTTGGACCCATCGATCAGGCCCTCGTCGGCCATGTCGCGGAGCAAGCGCTTGAGCGCGATCTTCTCTTCGCCCTTGAGGCCAAAGGCCTTGGCGATGTCGCGCTTGCCGGCGGGCTTGTCGGACCCCGCAATGAATTCGAGGATCTGCTCGCGCGAAGGCAAGCCGGGGACAGGGCGTCGCGGCATCGATCAATAAGCCCGCGCGACGTAAATCCGCTCGACCGCCGGCTCGCCGCTGAATACGCAGGCGCCGTTCGCCGGCGCGGCGTCGAGCGCGACGTTGCGCAAGGTCAGCTTGAGCGCCTTGAGCCGTTCGGTCACCGCGTCGAGCGCGGCGCCGGTCGGGCGCGACCACTGCACTTCGACCCAGCCGGGATAGCGCTTGTCCTCGGCGAAATGCGCCGCAAGCGCTTCGAAGCTGTCGGCGGTGGCGATATTGGCATCGCGGCGCGCCTGCGCCTCGGCGAACAGACCCTGCTGAATTTCCTCGAGCAGCGCGCCGATCGCGCCGGCCACCCTGTCGCGCGCGGGCGTCTGGAATGCGGGCTTGCCGTCGGGCGTCCACAACGCATCGCGTCTGAGCAGACTGACGGTGCCGGCGTCCATATCGCGCGGGCCGACTTCGATGATCACCGGCGCGCCACGGCGCACCCAGTCCCACCGCTTGGCCGCGGCCTTGCCGGGTCGGCTGTCGAGCAGCACGCGGACCTTCTCGTCGAGCGCGGTTTGCGTGGCGATCGACGCGCGCAAGGCCTCGCAATAGCCGAGAAGCGCCGCGTCGCCGTCGTTTTCGCGGAGCATCGGCAGGATCACCACCTGCTGCGGCGCCAGCGCCGGCGGCACGCGCAGCCCGTCATCATCGCCATGGGTCATAATCAGCGCGCCGACCATGCGCGTCGACACGCCCCAGCTGGTGGTATGCGCCAGCTGCTGGCCGCCGTCCTTGTCCTGGAACCGGATATTGGCCGCCTCGGCAAAGCTGGTACCGAGGTAATGGCTGGTGCCGGCCTGCAGCGCCTTGCCGTCCTGCATCATCGCCTCGATCGACCAGGTGCCGACCGCGCCGGGGAAGCGTTCGTTCTCGGGCTTCTCGCCGGCGATCACCGGAATCGCGACGTCGTCTTCGGCAAAGGCGCGGTACATTTCGAGCGCGCGCATCGTTTCGGCAAGCGCATCCTCGCGGCTGGCATGCGCGGTATGGCCTTCCTGCCACAGGAACTCGCTGGTGCGCAGAAACATCCGGGTGCGCATTTCCCAGCGCACGACGTTGGCCCACTGGTTGAGCAGCAGCGGCAAGTCGCGCCACGATTGCACCCAGCGGCTCATCGCGTCGCCGATGATCGTCTCGCTGGTCGGCCGCACGATCAGCGGCTCTTCGAGCTTGGCTTCGGGATCGGGGATCAGCCCGCCCTTGCCGTCGGTAATCAGCCGGTGGTGCGTGACCACCGCCATTTCCTTGGCGAAGCCTTCGACATGCGCCGCCTCGCGCACGAAGTTGCTCAACGGAATGAACAGCGGGAAATAGGCGTTCTGGACCCCGGCGGCCTTGATCCGCGCATCGAGCAGCCGCTGCATCCGTTCCCAAATGCCATAGCCCCACGGCTTGATCACCATGCACCCACGCACGCCGCTCTCCTCGGCCATGTCGGCCGCCGAAACGACTTCCTGATACCAGGCGGCGAAATCGTCAGTGCGTTTGACGGTGAGGGCGTGGCGAATGGCGGACATAGGCGGCCCCTAGCCGCTTGGGTCGGGAAAAGTCGAGCGAAGTCGCGTCTCGAAGGACGCTACTTGCTCAGCTCGTCGAGCTTTTTCTGCATCGCGGCCATCTGGTCGCGCAGCGCACCGAGATCGTCTCCGCCCGCCGCCGGCTTGGCCGGTTCGGCCGCCCCCTCGGCCCTGCTCGGGACAGGCTTCCCGCCGGGAATGAAGGCGCTGGTCGCGGCCTTGAACATCGCCATATTGGTTTCGGCGAGCTTGGCCAGCGAGGCCGGGTTCATGCTCGCGGTCCAGCCTTCCTGCAGCTTCTTCTGGTTGGCGCGGAAGTTGTCCATCGTCGCTTCGAGGTAATGCGGCATCATCGACTGCATCGAATGGCCGTACATCGAGATCAACTGGCGCAGGAAACTGATCGGCAGCATCTGCTCGCCGTGGGTTTCTTCCTCCATGATGATCTGGGTGAGAATTTGGTGGGTGATGTCCGCGCCGGTCTTGGCGTCGAGGACCTGGAAATCGATGCCCTCGCGCGTCATTCGGGCGAGATCGTCCAGCGTGATATAGCTCGACGACGCAGTGTTGTAGAGCCGCCGGTTGGCGTATTTTTTGATGGTGATCGTTTCGGGCGATTGTGCGGTGCTGGCCATCGCGGCGACTCCTTGGCGCGGGCTTTATGCTGCGCTAGCACTTGCGAAAGGTGCAGTGCAACAAAAGTCGCTCACACCCCGCGCGCGAAACGTTTTCCAAGAAGTGTCAGCAATTCGTATTGCGACAGTCCGGTCAGCGCCGCGGCGCTCGGCAGATCGTACGGCACATCGAGCCAATCGCCTTCGCGCAAGCCTGGCACGGCGGCGGCATCGACTACCACCAGGTCCATCGATACGCGGCCGAGCAACGGCAGCACGGCATCGCCGAAGCGCAGTGCGCCGCCCCCGCCCCAGCAGCGCAGGAAGCCATCGGCATAACCGAGCGAAACGGTCGCCACCCGCATCGGCGCGGGCGCGGTGAAGGTGGCGTTGTAGCCGACCTGGTCTCCGGCCCCGAGGTCGCGCAACTGCAGCACCGCGGCTTGCGGGAAAGCCACCTGTCGCAGCGCGTCCGCCATATCGGCGCGCGGCACGCCGCCATAAAGCGCCAGGCCGGGACGCGTCAGATCATAGGCGTAGGCGGACCCAAGGCCGATCCCGGCACTGTTGGCGAGGCTGCGGCGCTGGGCGGGTACAGCGGCGCAAACCCGATCGAACGCGGCGCGCTGCGCTTCGTTCTGAGGTGAGTGTTCGTCGGCCGAGGCCAGGTGCGACATCAGCGTGACCACTTCGAGCCGGCCGATCAGCGGATCGCCGAGCTGCGCCAGAGGCAGGCCGAGCCGGTTGATGCCGGTATCGACCATCAGGTCGCAGGCGCCGCCGCCGGCGTCGAGCCAGCGCTTGGCTTGCGGCAAACTGTTGATAACAGGGCGAACGCCGGTGTCGTGAGCGAACCGAACGTCATCATCGCCGAGCGGCCCGTGCAGCACCGCCAGTTCGCCGGCCGGCACATGCGCGAGCACCGCGGCGACCTCGCACCAGTGCGCGACGAAAAAGTCGCGCGCGCCCGCCGCGCGCAGCACCGGGACCGCTTGCGCCACGCCCAGGCCATAGGCATCGGCCTTGACCGCCGCGCCGGCCGGCACGCTGCCCGACATGCAGTCGAGCGCGCGCCAGTTGTCGGCCAGTGCCTGGCGATCGAGCCGGAGGCGTAGGCAGGAGGACTGGCTCATCGACAGGGCGGGCCGCGCAGGCTCATATCTCGTCGGCGAAATCGCGTGGCGGACCGGACGGCAGGCCCCAGGCGCTGACCAAGAGCGCCATCAGGACCACGCCCCAGGTGTACCACAGCCCCGAATAAGGATCGCCGGTGCGAGCCACGATCGCGGTGGCGATCAGCGGCAGGAAGCCGCCGAAATACCCGGTGCCGATGTGGTAGGGGATCGACATCGAGCTGTAGCGAATACGCGGCGGGAACATCTCCGACAGCAGCGCCGCAACCGGGCCGAATGTCGCGCCAGACAGCGTCGTCAACGCCAGGATAGCGCACGCGACGACCGCGATCTGCGAACCGCTCGGCTCGATCGTGCCCGGCGGAGTGATCGCGCCGATCGCGGTGGCCGGCTGCAGCGCCCAGCCCATCGCCCAGTACAGCGGGAACAACAGCAGCAGCGTCAGCGCATAGCCCCACACGATCGGCCGCTTGCGCCCGACTTTGTCCGACCAGGCGCCGAACAGGATAAACGCCGGCGATCCCGCCAGTATTGCCAGCACCACGATCAGCTGCGCGGTGGTTTCGCGCACCTGCATCGGCCCGGTCAGGAACGACAGCGCCGAAAACGAGGCGGTATAGAAGATTACCGTCAGCCCGGCGGCAATGCCGAACAGCGCGATCAGGATGCGCCGCTTGTTGCCGGGATAGGTGAAGCTTTCCTTGAACGGATTGGCGGCGACATGGCCTTCGGCCTTCATCGCTTCGAATACCGGGCTTTCGCTGAGCTTGATCCGCATCCACAGCGAGATGCCGAGCAACAGCACGCTGAGCAGGAACGGCACGCGCCAGCCCCACGCGGCCCAGGTTTCCGCGCTCATCGTCGCCTTGCAGCCGAGCACCACCACCAGACTGAGGACGAAGCCGCCGATGACGCCGGCCTGGATGAACCCGGTGTAGAAACCGCGCTTGCCCGGCGGGCTGTGCTCGGACACAAAAATTGCCGCGCCGCCGTATTCACCGCCCAGCGCAATGCCCTGGAGGATGCGCAAAAAGATCACCAGCACCGGCGCGGCCAGGCCAATCGTCTCGACCGACGGGATCAGCCCGACCCCGGCGGTGGCTATGCCCATCAGCGTGACGGTAACGAGGAAGGTGTACTTGCGGCCCAGCTTGTCACCGAGAAAGCCGAACAGGATCGCGCCCAAGGGACGGAACCCGAATCCGACCGCAAACCCGGCCCACACCGTCAACTGGCGCACCAGATCGTTGTCCGACGGCACGAAGGCGGTGCCGATGATCGCGGCGAGCGTGCCGTAGATGAAGAAGTCGTACCATTCGAACACCGTGCCGGCGGCCGAAGCGGCAATCACCAGCCGCATGTCCTTCGCGCTCGGCTGGTGCGCCGCTGCCGCTGTGCTTGCCATGGCTCGCTCCCCTCTCGCTTGCCGGGTGGGTTAGCTTGCGGGCGCGGCGGTGGAAAGGGCGGCGGCGGCGGCCTTCCACGGCAGCAGCAGCGCGCCGTGGCGCATCGGAAAGGCGCGCGCCGGGGCGAGCGGCGCAAAGCCCGGCCAGGCGGGAAGCGGCCCGGCATCGGCCAGCCAGGCTTCGACTTCCGCCAGCGCCGCGGCAAGGGCGGGTGCGTCCTGCCCCGCCGCTTCGCGCGCGAAAATCGCCGCGGAGGCCTGTCCGATTGCACAAGCGCGAACGGTCAGGCCCAAGTCCGAGATGCGGCCGTGCGCATCGCGATCAAGATCGAGCGCCAGGGTGCTGCCGCAGGTGGGGGAACGGGCCGCGCCATGCGCCTCGGCCTCTGGCCGCGCCGGCCAGCGGGCAAGCTCGACCGCCAGCGCCAGCAGTTCGGGCGTGTACAAACGTTCGGCGGTCATGCCCCTTCGGCGCGCAGCCGCCGCTGCCGTTCGTCGATCAGCTGGACCATCGCATCGGCACTGGCGTTGACGAACGGATACGTGCGCGCGGTGGTGATCCAGCTCGGCCGCCCTCCCGGGCCCCAGACGGTGTCATACCCCAGCACCAGCACCGAAAAAGCCATCACCGCGATGATCACGCCCTTGACCGCGCCGAAGCCGAAGCCGAGCACGCGGTCGAACGGCCCGAGCATCGAGGCGCGTGTGGCACGGCCCATGCGGCTGGCGATCAGCTTCATCGCCGCATAGGGGATCAGCAGCAGCATCGCGAAGGCCAGCACCGCGGCGCCCGACGGCGTACCGATGAAGCCATAGAGGATCGCGGTCAGATCGGTATGGAGGAAGCGCACCGCCAGGATCGCCAGCACCCACGAGGCGAGCGACAGCACTTCCTGCACGAACCCGCGCATGAACCCGCCCACCGCCGCGACCGCGACGATCAGGAACAAGATGATATCGAAACCCGTCATCCGGCCCCGATTTTACGCCGCCGCCATGACCCGGTCAACGAGCTTGGGCAGGCTGGCGAGCCCAAAGAAGGTTAATCCGGCCAAGTCCTTCAGCCCATCCTCCGGCCCATAGCCGGTGTCGAAGCCGAGTTTGGCCGCTTCGCGAAGCCGCAAGCTGGCATGGGCGACCGGGCGCACTTCACCGGCGAGCGAAACTTCGCCAAACCACGCCGAACGCAACGGCAGCGGCTTGTCGGCGAGCGCGGAGACCAGCGCGGCGGCCACCGCCAGATCGGCCGCCGGATCGGCCAGGCGATAGCCGCCGGCGACGTTGAGATAGACTTCGGCCGAGGAGAAATTGAGTCCGCAGCGCGCCTCCAGCACCGCGAGCAGCATGGCCAGGCGCCCGCTATCCCACCCCACCACCGCGCGGCGCGGGGTGGCGCCCGATTGCAGCCGCACGATCAGCGCCTGGATTTCGACCAGCACCGGCCGGGTGCCTTCGAGCGCCGGGAAAACCGCGCTGCCGGCGAGCGCCGTCTCGCGTCCCGACAGGAATAGCGCCGAAGGGTTGGGCACTTCGGCGAGGCCGGCCCCGTCCATCGCGAACACGCCGATCTCGTCGACCGCGCCGAAGCGGTTCTTGAGCGCGCGCAGGATGCGGAACTGATGGCTGCGTTCGCCTTCGAAGCTCATCACCACGTCGACCATGTGTTCGAGTACGCGCGGCCCGGCGATGCTGCCGTCTTTGGTGACATGGCCGACGAGGACCAGCGCGACGCCGTTGTCCTTGGCATAGCGGATCAGCTCGAACGCGCTGGCGCGAACCTGGCTGACGGTGCCCGGCGCGCCTTCGATCAGGTCCGAATGCATGGTCTGGATCGAATCGACCACCAGCAGCGCCGGCGGCGCGCCGGCGCCAAGCGTGGTCAGGATGTCGCGAACCGAGGTGGCCGCGGCGAGCTGCAACGGCGCATCGGCGAGGCCGAGCCGCGCCGCGCGCAGCCGCACCTGGCCGGTCGCTTCCTCCCCGCTGATATAGACCGCCCGCGCCCCGCCGCGCGCGATCTGCGCCGCGGCCTGGAGCAGCAGGGTCGACTTGCCGATCCCCGGTTCGCCGCCCATCAGGATCGCCGAGCCCGGCACCACTCCGCCGCCCAGCGCGCGATCGAATTCGGCGAGACCAGTGCTGCGCCGGGTCAGCGCCTCGGCCGGGGCGTCGAGCGGCTCAAAGTGCACTGCGCGCCCGCCGCTCGACAGGTCATGCCGGGCGGAAAACGGCGTTTCGGGCGTTTCCTCGCTCAGCGTGTTCCACTGCTGACAATCGTCGCACTGCCCCTGCCAGCGCGACGACACGCTGCCGCATTCGGTGCAGATATAGCGGCGCTTCGGCTTGGCCATGCCCGCTAGCTATACGGAACAAACGCGGAACACAACCCTCAGTGCGCCTCGAGGCTCCGCCACACGCCTTCGACGAAGTTCTCCGGGGGGAAGAAGGTGCCCTGGTCGTTGTTGAGCCCGTCGAGCGGCTTGGCGGCCTTGGCCTGGTCGAGCGTGCGGCCGGCGTCCTTCAGCGTGCGGATGCGGTCGACCGCGGTGGCGATCATCGTGCGCCAGGCGATCAAGTCACCGCGCCGCGCCAGCGGGCCATGGCCGGGGATGATCACGGTATCGGCATCGGTCATCGCGATGAGCTGGTCGAGCGAGGTCAGCAGGTGCAACACGTTGCCGCCCGAGCTGGTGTCGATGAACGGATAGCCCGAATTCTTCATCATCATATCGCCGGTGTGGAGCACGTTGGCGCGGCGCCAATAGACCGCGGTGTCGCCATCGGTATGCCCGCCACCGCCGTGGACGAGGTCGATCACATCGCCGTTGAGATGGAAGCTGACCGCGTGGTCATAGGTGATGTCGGGCAACGCCTCGGGCGGCGCGGGCGGCGAGGCATTGCCGGCGACGGTGCCGCCGGCGATCAGCCGGTCGCGCACGCGGGTCTGGGCGACGATGATCGCCCCGTCGGCGCCGAACGGCTGGTTGCCGCCGCTGTGGTCGAAGTGCCAGTGGGTATTGACCAGGTACTTGACCGGGGTCGCGCCGAGGCCGGCGATCGCGGTGCGGATCTTGCCGGCGAGCGGGGCGAACTGGTCGTCGACGATCAGCGTCCCGTCAGGGCCATGGCTGACACCGATGTTGCCGCCGCTCCCGAACAGCACCGCCACGCCCGGGCGGATGGTCTCGGCGCGCACTTGCACCGCGTCGAAATTCTGCTGCGCGAACCCCGCGCCCGCGAGCGACAGCGCCGCTGCTCCGGCGAACAGGTAAATGCGATGATTCATGGTCGTCCTCCCCCAGCGAGAAGACTAGCGGGGACCCGCGCGACTGTCAGCCCTTGAACGCGCCTTTGAGCTTGGCGAAGAATCCGGCGCTCTCGGGGCATTCCTCGCCGGTTTCGGTGTCGCGGAATTCGGCCAAGATGTCCTTCTGCCGCTTCGACAGTTTGGTCGGCGTTTCGACCACGATCTCGGTCACCAGGTCGCCCCGCCCGCGGCCCTGCAGCACCGGCATCCCCGCGCCGCGGCGGCGCAACTGCTTGGCCGACTGGATCCCGGCAGGAATCTCGATCGTGCTGACCTCGCCGTCCAAGCCCGGAATCTCCACCGATCCGCCGAGTGCGGCGGTGGTGAAGCTGATCGGCACGCGGGTGAACAGCGTGGTCCCTTCACGCTGGAACACGGCGTGCGGCTGGACGTGGATGAAAATGTACAGGTCGCCCGCCGGCGCGCCGTTTGGCCCGGCCTCGCCGCGTCCGGTGAGGCGAATGCGCGAGCCGTTGTCAACGCCCGGCGGCACTTCGACGGTGAGCGCCTGCATCCGGTCGACTCGCCCTTCGCCGCGGCATTCGCGGCACGGGCTCTCGATGATCTGGCCGCTGCCGTGGCAGGTCGGGCACGGCCGTTCGATCACGAACAGGCCCTGGTTAGCGCGGACCTTGCCGTGGCCGCGGCACAGCTCGCAGGTGCGGCGGCTGGTGCCAGGCGCGGCGCCCGAGCCGTGGCACGGCTCGCAGGCCACCGAGACTTCGACCTTGATCTCCGCGCTCTTGCCGTGGAACGCCTCGTCGAGGCTGACCTGCATGTCGTAACGCAAGTCGGCACCGCGGCGCGGGCGACCGCGCGACTGACCGCCGCCGAAGGCGCTGCCGAAGATCGATTCGAAGATGTCGCCGATGTCGCCGAAATCGGCCTGCGGCCCGCCGCCGCCCGGCTGGAACGCGGCGTGGCCGAAACGATCGTAGGCGGCGCGCTTCTGCGGGTCCTTGAGGCATTCGTAGGCGGCGCTGACCGCCTTGAACTTGTCCTCATTCTCCTTGCACCCGGCGTTGCGATCGGGGTGATATTGCATCGCCAGGCGGCGGTAGGCGGACTTCAAGGTCGCGCCATCCGCGTCCCGGCTGACGCCGAGCACTTCGTAAAAATCGGTTTCCATCGACGACATCGAGTTGGGCGCCCCCTGCCCCTCCCTTCGTCATCCCCGCGAAAGCGAGGGCCCAGTTACAGTCTGGCCACGAGAGCCAACTGGGTTCCCGCGGTCGCGGGAATGACGAGCGTGGAGGTTGTCCTGTTCACTAGCCCTTGTTGTCTTCGTCGACTTCGGAGAATTCGGCGTCGACCACGTCCTCGTCGCCCGCGCCGGCAGAGGCGGTGTCAGCGCCCTCGCCACCGGGAGACGCGGCGCTGGCCTGCTCTTTCTCGTAGATCGCCTGGCCCATCTTCATGGCGACATCGGTCAGCGTCTGAGCCTTGGCCTTGATCGCCTCGACATCGCCGCCGTCGATCGCGGTCTTGGTTTCGGCCAGCGCCGCTTCGATCTCGGACTTCAGCCCTTCTTCGATCTTGTCGCCATGTTCCTGCAGCTGCTTTTCAGTCGCGTGGACCAGGCTGTCGGCGTTGTTCTTTGCTTCGGCCGATTCGCGCCGCTTCTTGTCCTCTTCGGCGAACTTCTCCGCGTCCTGGACCATCTGGTCGATGTCGGCGTCCGACAGACCGCCCGACGCCTGGATGCGGATCTGCTGTTCCTTGCCGGTGCCCTTGTCCTTGGCGCTGACGTTGACGATGCCGTTGGCGTCGATGTCGAACACCACCTCGATCTGCGGCACGCCCCGCGGCGCCGAGGGGATGCCGACGAGGTCGAACTGGCCAAGCAGCTTGTTGTCTGCGGCCATCTCGCGCTCGCCCTGGAACACGCGGATGGTCACCGCCTGCTGGTTGTCCTCGGCGGTCGAATAGACCTGGCTCTTCTTGGTCGGGATCGTGGTGTTGCGATCGATCATCCGGGTGAACACGCCGCCCAGCGTCTCGATGCCGAGGCTCAGCGGGGTGACGTCGAGCAGCAGCACGTCCTTGACGTCGCCCTGCAACACGCCGGCCTGGATCGCCGCGCCCATGGCGACGACTTCATCGGGGTTGACGCCGACGTGCGGCTCCTTGCCGAAGAATTCCTTCACCACTTCGCGCACGCGCGGCATGCGGGTCATGCCGCCGACCATGACCACGTCGTCGATGTCCGCGGCCTTGAGGCCGGCATCGGCGAGCGCCTTCTTCATCGGTTCCTTGGTGCGTTCGATCAGCGACGCGACCATCTTTTCGAGATCGGCCCGGGTGACCGTTTCGACGAGGTGCAGCGGAGTGGTGCTGCCGCCTTCCATGCGCGCGGTGATGAACGGCAGGTTGATCTCGGTCGTGGCGGTCGACGACAGTTCGATCTTGGCCTTTTCGGCGGCTTCCTTGAGACGCTGAAGCGCGAGCTTGTCGGTCTTCAGGTCCATGTTTTCCTTGGCTTTGAACTTGTCGGCCAGCCATTCGACCAGCTTGCTGTCAAAGTCCTCGCCACCCAGGAAGGTGTCGCCGTTGGTGCTCTTCACTTCGAACACGCCGTCACCGATCTCGAGGATCGAGACGTCGAAAGTGCCACCGCCCAAGTCATAGACCGCGATGGTCTTGCCGTCGTTCTTCTCGAGGCCATAAGCGAGCGCGGCCGCGGTCGGCTCGTTGATGATGCGCAGAACTTCGAGGCCCGCGATCTGCCCGGCGTCCTTGGTCGCCTGACGCTGCGCGTCGTTGAAGTACGCCGGCACGGTGATCACCGCCTGGGTGACGCTCTCGCCGAGATAGCTTTCGGCGGTCTCCTTCATCTTCTGCAGCGTGAAGGCGCTGATCTGGCTAGGCGAATAATCCTCGCCGCCGGCCTTGACCCAGGCGTCGCCGTTCTTGCCCTTGACGATGGTATAAGGAACCAGCTCGGTGTCCTTCTTGGTCACCGGGTCGTCGAAGCGGCGGCCGATCAGGCGCTTGACCGCGAAAATGGTGTTGTCGCCATTCGTCACCGCCTGGCGCTTGGCCGGCTGGCCGATCAGGCGTTCGCCGTCTTTGGTAAAGGCGACGATCGACGGCGTGGTGCGCGCGCCTTCCGAATTCTCGATCACCTTGGGCTTGCCGCCCTCCATCACCGCAACGCAGCTGTTGGTGGTGCCGAGGTCGATACCGATTACTTTGGCCATAGGTTTCCCCACATCCCTTTCTAGAGCATTGGACGCCGCGCGGCCGGTTTCCCGTTGTGGCGAAACCCTTCGGCGGCTCGATTTACGCGGCGGATATAGGTGCCGATCGGCTTGGCACAAGGGTGCGTCCCGGCTACAAAAATCGCCACATCAACGGCAGGGGAACAGGATATGACGAAGAACATCTGGCCGGCTTTGGCGCTGGCCCTGGCGGCGCTGGGGCCGATGGCTTGCAGCGAAGCCGAAGCGCCGGCCGATACCGGCCCCGAAGCGCCCGCCGGGATCACCGCCACTGGCGGGATGCTGGCCCTGCCCGCCGTGGCCGGCAATCCCGGCGCCGCCTATTTCGCCATCGCCAACGCCGGCACCAGCACCATGGTCATCCGCGCGGTCTCGGTCGCGGGCGCGGAGAGCGCGGCGATGCACAACAAGGACATGGTCGAGATGTTGCAGGTCTCGATTCCGGCCGGCGAGACGCACACCTTCGCGCCGGGCGGCGACCATCTGATGGTGATGAAGCTGGGCGATCCGGTGAAAGCCGGTGGCACCGCCGAAGTGACGGTCACTTTCGTCGGCGGCGACAAGATCAGCTTCCCGGCAGAAGTCCGCGCCGCGGGCGACATTCGCTGAGCGAAGCGGCGCTCACTTGCCCCGTGGGGGGTGAGCGCCCGCTATCCGGCGGCGAAGTGGCGCTGGCGCGCGGCGTGTTCGGCGACGCGGTCGATTTTTCGAAAGTCACGATCAGGCGCCGCAAGTGGTTTCCCTTCCAGCCGCGCCGGGTGACGATGGCACCGCGCGGGCACTTGCACTTTCACCCCTTGGGCGAGGCCTATTGTGACGACTTCGCGACGGCCGCGCCGGGGCGGCAGGGGCTGTTCATCCATGAAATGACCCATGTCTGGCAGACCCAGCGCAAGGGCGACTGGTACCTGCTGCTGCACCGTATGCCGTGGTCGACCTACAAGTACCGCCTGCGACCGGGATGGCGGCTCGATAACTATGGTATCGAGCAACAGGCCGAGATCGTGCGCCATGCCTTTTTGCTCGGCCGCGGGCTGACCATTGCAGGCGCGGCCCCGCTGGCGCAGTATCTGGCGCTGATGCCGCCCGGCTTCTTCGGAGCGAACCATGCCGCATAATGTCGATCACACCTTGATACTCGACCGCCTGGCGGCGACGCGCGGCGGGAGTCGCAACGCCTTCGACGATCTCGATCCGAAAAAGACCGCGCATTTGTGCGTCGACATGCAGAATGGATTCATGGAGACGGGCGCGCCCGTCGAAGTGCCCGCCGCGCGCGGGATCGTCGACAACATCAATGGCATCTCGCGCGCGATGCGTGAGTCCGGCGGGACCAACGTGTTCCTGCGCTACACCACCAGCGACCTAAACGGCGCGTGGTCGGTGTTCGGCCGGCGCATGGGACCGGAAACGACCACGGCCCACATGGCCGCGTTCACGCCCGGCACCCACCATCACGACTTCTGGCCCGGGCTCGACGTCGCGGCCGGTGACATCGTGATCGACAAAAGCCGCTTCTCCGCCTTCACCGCCCAGTCGGCGCTGCACGATGCCCTGCAGGCGCGCGCGATCGACACACTGGTGATTACCGGCACGCTGACCAACTGCTGCTGCGAGACCAATGCCCGCGATGCGATGCAGATGAACTATCGCGTCATCATGGTTCCCGACGCCAACGCCGCGCTATCGGATGAAGAGCATGCGGCGAGCCTGCACATCCTGGCGATGGTTTTCGCCGACTTGCGATCAACCGAAGAGATGGTCTCGCTGCTGAAAGTCCCCGCGCATGCCTGACACTCACGACACCTTCCGTTCCTCGCTCGGCGGCTGGCTGCGCGGCACCGCCGCGGGGCTCGTCACGATCGTGCTGTTCATCGCCGGCCCGGCGCTGCTGATCGGCATGGCCGGCGAATGGGGCGCCTGGCCACTGGCGCTGAGCGGACTCGCGCTGCTGGTCGTGGGGTGGAAATGGCTCCAGGTGATGGGCTCGAAGTACGAGCTTACGCCCGAACGGCTGGTGGTGCGCAAGGGCATCGTGATGAAGTCGATCGATGAGGTCGAGCTCTACCGTATCAAGGACGTGCGGATGGATTTCAGCCTGCTCAACCAGATGGCGGGCATCGGCACGATTTACCTGACCTCGAGCGACGAGACCACGCGCGCCGGGCAACTGGCGCTGCGCCATGTCGAGAATGCACAAGGGCGGCGTGAAGAAATCCGCCGCCTGGTCGACGCCGCCCGCCAGCGCCGCGGGGTGCGCGAAATCGACATGGTGCACGAGGATATCTGATCTCGGAACAAGGCCGAGGTGACGCTGAAATTGTAACATTGTTGCCGGGCCGCGCAGTAAACTGAAATTGAGCCCCGCGCGGCAAATTGGTATCGTCTGAAATCATCCTCGGCGGCCCAACCCGCGCTCGGGGACCGGACTTCAGCGATGCAGCTTTCCGACTACGGCATGTCGCGCGAACGCGGCTTCCTTTCGCCCTACGAAATCGACGAAGTGTTCCTGCCGACCCGCTTCGACCCCGTTATCGACCTTGCCGACCGCCTGACCGACCTGCTTTCGACCGGTCGCGTCCGCCATTGGCTCGACGCGCTGCCGTTGCCCGAAGTCGACGGCTGGGTCGGCAATGCGCCCGAAGAGCAGGTGCGCACGATGATGGTGCACTACGGCTTCCTGGTGCAGGCTTATGTGTGGGGCGAGCCCGCGCCGCCGGCGCACCTGCCCGCCTGCCTGTCGCGCCCGATCGTCGCGATCGCGGGCCGCCTCAGCCAGGCGCCGCTGCTGCCCTATTCGGCCTATGTGCTCGATAACTGGGCGCGCATCGACAAGGCCGGCCCGATCACGCTCGACAATATCCGCATGGTCCAGAACTTCCTCGGCGGTGCGGACGAAAACTGGTTCGTGATGATCCACGTCGCGATCGAAGCCGAAGCTGGCGCGCTGCTCGACGACGCGGTCAAGCTGGTTGCTGCCGCCAAGCGTGAAGACGCTGCCACGTGCGAGGCGCTGCTGATCGACATGGACCTCGCATGGGAGCGAATCTACGCCGCTTTCGCGCGGATGCCCGAACGGTGCGATCCGTATATCTATTTCCACCGGGTGCGGCCCTACATCCACGGCTGGGCCAACAACCCGGCGCTCACCGGCGGCGGACTGGTGTACGATGGGATCGAGGCGTTCGCGCAGCAACCGCAGGCCTATCGCGGCCAGACCGGCTCGCAGAGCTCGATCGTGCCCTCGATGGACGCGCTGTTCGGCGTCCGCCACAGCGCCGATCCGCTCAAGACCTTCCTCGACGAACTGCACCAGTACCGCCCGGTCCCGCACCGCCGCTTCATCGAGGACCTGGCGGCCCAATCGACCCTGCGCGACTTCGTCACCCGCGCCGGCAGCCCGGCCCTGCGCGACGCGTTCAACGCCTGCCTCGAGCAAGTCGCCCGCTTCCGCACCCGCCACCTCGAATACGCGGCGAACTACATCAACAAGCAGGCCGGCTCGATCGCGGGGAACGACCCCGATGTGGGCACGGGTGGCACGCCGTTCATGAAGTACCTGAAGAAGCACCGCGACGAGAA
>JANOAH010000283.1:0-5149 GCA_031411075.1 Erythrobacteraceae bacterium | reverse complement strand
TACGCCAGCAACCGGGTGACCTCGCGCGGTTCGAACACCGGCGGGGTGATCGATCCCGACATCGTCGAACGGCCGGGCTTCAATCTCGACGTGGTCGCGCGCGAGGCGCTCGACATCGCCGGATTGCCGCCGATGGAATTGAAGGTCGAAGCGCGCAACCTGCTCGGCACCCCGCACCGCGAGTTCCAGACTTATCCGAACTACGTCGTGCTGGTGAACAATTACGACATCGGCCGTTCGGTCAGCCTGTCGCTGTCGCTCGACTTCTAAGGTTCGTCGAGCACGTAGCCCTTGCCCTTGACCGTACGCAGCAGCGTACCCGCGCCGGCCGCGCGCAAGCCTTCGCGCAGCCGCTTGATCCACACGTCGACGGTGCGCAGGCTGGCGGGATCGCCGCTGGTGCCGAGTGCGCCCATGATCTCTTCGCGGGTGATCAGGCGGTTGGGGTTTTCGATCAGGTAGCGCAGCAGGCGGAAGCCCTTGTCGCTGAGCGCGATCGACTTGCGGCCCCACCGCGCCTGTACCGCGCCCAGATCGAGTTCGAGATCGCCGCACCGCACCACGTGCTGCGACGATCGTGGCAATCGGTCCGAATCGAGCGCCAGGATGCGGTCGAGCATCGCCTGGCGGCTGGCCGGGCCGACCATGTAATCGTCCGCCCCCGCGCGCAACGCGCGGCGGCGATCGTCGCGATTGTCCTGTTCGAGCACCATGGTGATGTGAATGGCGGCGCTGCGCGGATCGGCCCGCAGCCGCCGGCACAGCTCGAGCCCGGACATTTCCGGCACGATCCAGTCGATGAACGCCCAGCCGCCGCCTTCGATCAGCTTGCGCGGCCCATCGGCGGCGAGCGGTTCGAAGGCGTACAGCGCTTCGCCGTTCGCGAAGCTGCCGAAGTCCGCCGCAAGCACGTTGGTGGTCAGGATGGTGATGCGTTGCATGCCACAAGTGCCCCAATCGAGCGCGACTGTGGCGCGGGCATGTGACGGGTTAATGACAGCGCGGACACGACAATCCCGGACTTGCGTTCAGCCGGCGCCCCCGCGCGCGGCGAGCCTGACCAGCTCGTCCGCCGTATGATCGAGCGCCCGTCGGAACACCGGGTTTCTGGCCCGCCACTGCCGCAAGTCGCCGGCCAGCTCGAGCAGCAGGCGATAATCGTCGAACTCGCCCGGTGCGCTTGCTGGCGGCAGGCCGTTGCCGCGCCGCGCGCCCGCTTCGATCGCCCCGGCGCCTCTCACCCGGCGTCTGTCCGGGCCGGAATCTTGCTCAGCTTGCGCTTCCGGTCGGCTTTCTTGGCCTTGTTCTTTTTCTTCAACACGGCTTCGGCCAGCCGGCGCACGTCGGCCACTCGCGGGCGGATGGTTCGCGCCAGGACCGCTTCGGCAAGCTGTTTGACGGTGAGCGGTTCGGCAACTTCAGCGGCGGGCGGGCCGGCCGCGGGTTGGGAACTCTTGCCAGTCTTTGCCATGGGCCGAATCGTCCGCTGCCAATGCGCTGTCTTGGCGGTTGCGCGGGCCGCTGAGGAGTCTGCTCGGGCCGCTGTCACCGCGTCGTCAAACTGGAGCAGGGCAAGGTTGTCACCCGCTCGGCACGACCTTCGCCTTGAGCCCGAGCCACCGCCCCAGACTGTCGAGCTCGCCGCAGACCTTGTCGGTCACCATGTGCGCCCGGCGCGGTTCGATCGCCAGCGTCAGCACGCCCTCGACGATCCCGAGCGAACTGGCCAGCAGCGCCGCCCCGCCGCCGCCGCCGAGCCGCCGGGCCAATCGCAGCGCGAGGCCCCAGCCGATCGCTTCGCGCAGCTTCTCGCCGCTGGTCAACCGCTCAAGCTCGGGCGCAGTCGCGGCCTTGCCGCACGAGGCGAGCAGCACCGCGGCCATGAAGGCGCGGTCCGCCGCGTCGACCCCGACCCAGCGCTTCTCGGTGGCCCAGGCAAACGCGTGGGGCGCGCGCAAGTGCGGTTCGATATGGGTCGCCGCCAGGGCCAGCATGGCGGATGCCAGGCGCAGCCGCGCCAAGGCCGGGTCATCGCCGAACACCGCTTCGCTCCACTCAGCGATCTGCTGCGCCACTCGCCACGATCCGCCGCGCGGCGCGGCAAAGTCGATCACCCCGGCCAGCAGCGGATCGGCATCGCGCGCCGCGGGGTCGAGCCGCTGGAACAGCAGCCCTTCGCGCAGGCCCCACGATGAAAACACCACACCATCGGGCTGCAGTTCGGCGAGCATGACCCGCAGCATCGCCGCTGCATCGGGCAGGCCCGCGGCACGCGCGGCGGTGACCCCGGGCACCTGGGCGAGATCGGCCGGGTCCATCCTGGCCACCTCCTTGCCCAGCCGATCCGCCTCGAGCGTGTCGAGCGCGAACGCGTGCGGGTCGGTCAGCGGATGATCGGCGAGGTACATCGCATAGACGGCGAAAGCCCGCCAGGTCCCGCCGACGAGGTACAGCGGGCCGGGATGCGCCGCGGCCCAGCCGGCCTTGGCCATGAACCGTTCGATCGCCTTGCGGAACGGTTCGGCCCCCTCGGCGCGCAGCGCCGGCAAGCGCAGCGTGCCGAGCGGCAGGCTGACCCCATCGTGCCAGTCACCGTGTTCGACCATGACCAGCTCGAGGCTGCCGCCGCCAAGATCGGCGACGGTGCCCTGTGCGCCTGGAAACGCACCGATCACCCCGAACGCCGCGCCTTGCGCTTCTTCTTCGCCCGACAGCAGCCTGGGCGACAGTCCGAGGCGGCGAACCTGCTGCAGGAACGCCGGCCCGTTTTCAGCCTCGCGCACCGCGGCGGTGGCGACAGTCTGGACATCGGTAATGCCCAGATCGGCGAGGATCGTCACGAAGCGCGCCAGCGCGCCCCTGGCCTGGTCGATCGCCTTGTCGGGCAGCCGGCCGGTGCTGGCGATGTCGCGCCCCAGCCGCGCGCTGACCTTTTCGTTCAGCCAGGTCTGCGGGGCGCGCGCTGAACCGGCATAGACCACCAGCCGCACGGTGTTGGAACCGATGTCGATCACCGCGCGATCGGGGCGAAACAGGTGCCCGGCCTCGCGCCCGGCCCGGCCCAGCCGGATCACGCCGCGCCCTTGCGCAGGCTCAGCGTCGGCACGCCGCTGTCGGCCAGCGCGCCGCCGCGGCCGGACAGCGATGGGTTGGTCATGAAATACTCATGGCAATTGAACCCTTCGCCGGTCGTCTCGACGCGGTGGTATTGCCCGGTCGCGCCGTCGAGCAGCCAGCTCTGCTCGCTATCGAGAAGGTTCGCCAGCAGCACTTGTTCCAGGATCTGGTCGTGGACGGTCGGATTGAGGATCGGCACCAGCACTTCGACCCGCCGGTTGAGATTGCGGCTCATCGCGTCGGCGCTCGAAATGAACAGCCGCGCCTGGTTGCCGGGCAGCGGCTGGCCGTTGCCGAACGCCCAGATCCGGCTGTGTTCGAGGAAGCGGCCGATGATCGACTTGACCCGGATCGTCTCCGACAGCCCCGGCACTCCGGCGCGCAGGCAGCAGATGCCGCGCACCACCAGGGCGATTTCGACCCCCGCCTGCCCGGCGTCATAAAGCCGGTCGATCACGCCCTTTTCGGTGAGCGCGTTAAACTTGCCCCAGATCGTCGCCGGGCGGCCGGCGCGGGCGTGCTCGATCTCGGAATCGATCAGCTCATAGAGCGTTTCGCGCAAATCGAGCGGCGAGATCGCCAGCCGCTCCATCATTTGGGGTTCGACATAGCCGGTGACGAAATTGAACAGCTTGCCGGCATCGCGGCCGAGCCGCGGATCGGCGGTGAAATAACTCAAGTCGGTATAGGTCTTGGCGGTGACCGGATGATAGTTGCCGGTGCCGAAGTGGCAGTAGGTGCGGTAGCCCTCGCCCTCGCACCGCACCACGATCGAGACTTTGGCGTGGGTTTTCCAGTCGACGAAGCCATAGACGACCTGGACCCCGGCGTTTTCCAGCTCGCTGGCCCACTTGATGTTCTGTTCCTCGTCGAACCGGGCCTTCAATTCGACCACCGCGGTGACCGACTTGCCGGCATAGGCCGCCTCGATCAGCGCGGCGACCACCGGCGACTGGTTGCCGGCGCGATAGAGCGTCTGCTTGATCGACACCACCGCCGGATCGGCCGCGGCCTGGCGGATGAAATCGACCACCACCTCGAAGCTTTCGTAGGGGTGGTGGATGACGATGTCCTTCTCGCCGATCGCCGCGAAGCAATCGCCATCGTGCTCCATGATCCGTTCGGGATAGCGCGGGGTGTAGGGCGCAAAGCGCAAGTCGGGCCGATCCTCGCCGACCACTTGCGCCAGCCCCGAAATACCGATCATGCCGGCCGTGGGGGTAATCAGCGCCTGTTCGAGCCCGAGCTGATGGTGGAGCAGTTGCGCCGAGCCCGGATCGAAGCTGCGGTCGAGTTCGAGCAGGATCACTCGGCCGCGGCGCCGCCGCTGGATCGCGGTGCGGAAATAGCGCACCAGATCCTCGGCATCTTCCTCGATCTCGATGTCGCTGTCGCGCAGCACCCGGAACACGCCGTCGCCATCGACCTGGAATCCGGGAAAAAGCAGCGCGGCAAACCGCGTTACCAGGCGTTCGACCGCGATGTAGTTTGGCGTCTCGCCCGGGATACGGACAAACCGCGGCAGCGCGCCGGGGATCAGCACCATGTTGACCAGCGAGGCCCGGTCTTCGATCCGGGTCAGGTTGAACAGCGCGCCGATGCCCTGGTTGGCGACGAACGGAAACGGATGCGCCGGGTCGATCGCCTGCGGGGTCAGCACCGGCATGACCTGGGCGATGAAGTAATCGCGCAGCCAGGCCTGCTGTTCGGGCCCGATGCGATCGTAGCCGGCGATGTGCACGCCCTGTTCGGCCAGCAGGCGCGACAGGTCGGCGAGGATCGCCTGCTGGCTCGCTTCGAGCTCGCGTACCTTGGCGGTGATCGCGGCCAGTTGCTGCAACGGGGTCTTGCCGTCGATCGAAAGGGTCACGACCTCGCTGCGCACCTGGGCGGCGAGGCCGGCGACGCGGATCATCATGAATTCGTCGAGGTTGCTGCCCGAAATCGACAGGAAGCGCAGCCGTTCGAGCAGCGGGTAGCGTTCGTTGCACGCTTCGGCCAGCACCCGTTCGTTGAACATGAGCCAGCTCAG
>JANOAH010000282.1:0-2797 GCA_031411075.1 Erythrobacteraceae bacterium | reverse complement strand
GAGGCGGAAGGCGCGGGCGTGGCGGATTACACCACCGGCGATTTCGCGCTGAACCAGAGCGTGTTCACGATGATGTCGTACGAGGACGGCTGGCAGTCCTCCCCCTATGGCAATGCGGCGACCAACGTTGGCTACGGCTATCTCGGCGGCCTGATGGCGTTCGACATTGCCGCGATCCAGGACAAGTACGGCGTCAATGAGGAATGGGCGACCGGCGACGACACATACACGCTCAAAGACGTCAACGCCGCAGGCACCTATTTCAGCTCGATCTGGGACGGCGGTGGCACCGACAGCATCGTCTATTCCGGCACCCGCAACGCGACGATCGATTTGCGCGCCGCGACGCTGAATTACGAAGTCGGCGGCGGCGGCAATGTCAGCTTTGCCACGGGCATTTTCGGTGGTTTCACCATCGCCAACGGGGTGACGATCGAAAATGCCAGCAGCGGCGGCGGCAGCGACACGCTGATCGGTAACGCGGTCACCAACACCCTAAGCGGTGGGCTCGGCAATGACTTGCTGGTGAGCGGCGGTGGCACCGATACGCTTTTGGGCGGGGGTGGCAACGACCGGATCGAAGTCGCCGCCGCAGGCAGCGGGTCCAACGTCGATGGCGGGGCGGATTCCGACACGCTGGCGGTGAGCGGCGCGGTCTCGCTGGCAGCGCTGGCGGGGATCGAGGCCATCGATCTGGGCACCGGCGGAGCGCTCACCTTGAGCGGGGATCAGGTCTCCAGCGGTTTGGCTTTGACCACGCAAGTATCGGGCGCCGGTTCGGTCATCATCGACATGACCGCCGGTGTCGTGCTCGCCACCAAGCTGTGGCAGGTTGCCTCGGGCGTTTCGCTGACGATCACCGGCACGACCTCCGACGACCTGCTCAAGCTCGGGGATGCGACTCAAGCCGTCAACACCGGCGACGGGGCCGACCGGATCAAAGGCGGAAACCTGGTCGAAACGGCCGTGGGCGGAACGGGCGACGACAAGTTCATGACCCTGGGCGGTGCCGATGTGCTTTCCGGTGGCGCGGGGAACGACGTGTTCCGCTACCGCGCCGCAAGCGACAGCGGCCTTGGCGCCGCGGCTGACCGCATTACCGATTTTGCGATCGGGCAGGACCGGCTCAACTTCGGGAAGATCGACGCCGATGCGGTAACGGGCGGCGACCAGGCCTTCGCATTCCTCGGCACCGGTGCCTTCACCAACACCGGCACCGGGCAAATCCGCTTCGAGGCTTCGGGCAGCGACCTGATCGTTCAAGCCGACGTCAACGGCGATGGGACCGCCGATATGGCGATCGTCCTCCAGGGCCTGGCCGGACAGCCGCTGACCCAGGCCGATTTCGTGCTGTAGCGGCCGCTGCCACCGCCCGCGGCGGCTCGACGTTCGAGCGCACACGGCCTGTCGCGGTTAGCGACGTTTGGTGACCTTGCGTTAAGTATCGGCGCGCAGCGTGGCGCTATGCTTGGCAAGATTGCCTTCGCCGTGGTCGGTATTGTGTTCGCCTTGTGGTGGGCCGGGGTCGATTTCGATTCGGCGCGCGACGGGCTGACGGTGTCATCGCACAGCGGCGCGCGGCGGTTCACCGGCGGGGACGACGGTGGCTGGGGTTAGGCCTGTGCGCCGGCGCGGTTGACCCAGATCAGACCCCCCACCGTCAGGACGCTGGCGGCAAGCACCGCCATCGCCGCACCGGTGGCGCCGGCCAGTGCGACCGCCCAGGGCAACGCCGCTATCGCCAACCCGGTCGGCACGGCGCGGAGCATGAAATTGCGCATGGCATGCCCGCGCGCCACCAGCAGCGCTTCGAGCGAGGCGCCGGCCAATTCGACCGCGGCCGCCGCGCCGAGCACCAGCATCGGGGCGTAGGCAGCGGCGTATTCCGGCCCCACGACGGCGGCGATCACCCACGGACCGATCACCGCGCCGAGCGCGACCGCGGCGACCCCGGTGTACAAACCGATGCGACCGATCCGCGCGGCGATGTGACGCGCCTGGTCGGGATCGCGCACCAGCTCCGGATACGTCGCCCGAAGCAGCGCCTGGGCCAGTTTGAGCAGGCCTTCGCCAAGCTGCGCGGCGACGCGGTAGAGGCCCGCCAGCGCCGCTCCTCCCAGCGCGCCGACCAGCAGCACGATGAACTGGCGCGAGGCGACCAGCAGCATGCCCGACAGGCCGGTCCCCCACACGAACGGCCACGCGCCCGGCTCGCTGCGCGGCAGGTGCGTAAGGCTGATGCGGCGGCGCTCGATCCGCTCCTCGCGCAGGCCATAGGCCCAGTAAGCCGCTGCGGTAGCGATCTCGCCCGCGCCCCAGGCGATCAGGAACGCCGGAATGGTCGGCGCGAAGACGAAGGCCAGCGCCGAGCCCGCCAGGCGCACCACCGGCGTCACCGCATCGGCCAGCGCCGCGCGGGCATAACGATCGTGCAGGCGAAGCACCCCGGTCGGGGTCGAACGCATCGCCACAAGCCACACCAGCGTCAGCCAGAACGCCTCGTCGCGCAGGCCCGGCGCAAGTGGCAGCCAATCGCCGCCGAACGTCAGCAAGAGCGCAGCCAGGGCCAATCCGGCGGCGAACGAGACCAGGTCGAGCGCCACGGCAAAGCCGAGCGCAGCGGGCAGCGTCTCACGCCGCTGGCCCCAGCGCACCACCGCCTGCCAGGTCTGGAACGAGGTCAGTCCGGTGATTGCCTGCGCGAACGCAGTGACCAGGATCAGGTTGCCGTAGCCTTCGAGCCCGAGGGCGCGGGTAGCAAGCGCGAGGTAACCGAGGCTGAAGACGGCGTTGATGC
>JANOAH010000281.1:0-1651 GCA_031411075.1 Erythrobacteraceae bacterium | reverse complement strand
CAAGTCGGTCGAAGTCAGATATGCCGATCTCGATCTTACCACCGAAGCCGGAGCACGGACGCTCGAGCGGCGGATCGACGCCGCCGTCGCGGAAGTCTGCGCCAAGCCCAGCCTGCGCGATCTTTCCGGCATGAACGCCTGGGAAGCGTGCAAGGCCGAGGCACGGGCCGGGGCACAAGACCAACTTTCGCTGCTCGAACCTTACGCCACGCTGGCGCTCGCCGGCGCGTTCTGATCGAGCGAGCCAACGGAGACGGCCGCGCTCGGCGGGGCGGCCTTTTCCACGCGTCCCGGCTGTGGATGAAACGCGCACGTGCGGGTGGCTAAACGCGGCCCGAAACCCTATATGCTGGGCATGGCCGACACACCCGAAAAACCCGCCGAAATTACCCCCCTCACAGGGGAATATGACGCCGATTCGATCAAGGTCCTCAAGGGCCTCGACGCGGTGCGCAAGCGGCCGGGGATGTACATCGGCGATACCGACGACGGATCGGGCCTGCACCACATGGTGTTCGAAGTGTCGGACAACGCCATCGACGAGGCGCTGGCCGGGCATTGCGACCTGGTGCTGATCGAGTTGAACCCGGATGGCTCGGTCAGCGTCGAGGATAACGGCCGCGGCATTCCGGTCGACATGCACAAGGAAGAGGGCGTTTCGGCCGCCGAGGTCATCATGACCCAGCTTCACGCCGGCGGTAAGTTCGAGAACACCAGCGACGACAACGCCTACAAGGTTTCGGGCGGCCTCCACGGCGTCGGCGTTTCGGTGGTCAACGCGCTTTCCGAATGGCTCGAGCTGACCGTGTGGCGCGAGGGCAAGGAACATTGGATGAAGTTCGCCCACGGCGATGCCGTGGCGCCGCTCAAGTTGGTCGGCGATGCGCCGGGCAAGAAGGGCACGCGGGTCACCTTCATGGCCTCGGGCGACACGTTCAAGAACATCACCGAATTCGATTTCGAGAAGCTCGAGCACCGCTATCGCGAGCTCGCCTTCCTCAATTCGGGCGTCCGCATCCTGCTGCGCGACAAGCGGCACGACCAGCCGCTCGAGCATGACTTGTTCTACGAAGGCGGTATCGGCGCGTTCGTGAAATACCTCGACCGCAACAAGCAGCCTCTGGTGCCCGAACCGATCTCGGTTTCGGCCGAGCGCGATGGCATCGGCATCGACGTCGCGCTCGAATGGAATGACAGCTATTACGAAAACGTCCTCGCCTTCACCAACAACATCCCGCAGCGCGATGGCGGCACCCACCTGGCCGCGTTCCGCGCCGCGCTGACGCGCACGGTCAACAATTATGCCGAGCGTTCGGGCTTGCTCAAAAAGGAAAAGGTCGCCCTGACCGGTGAAGACATGCGCGAAGGGCTGACCGCGATCGTTTCGGTCAAGCTGCCCGATCCCAAGTTTTCCAGCCAGACCAAGGACAAATTGGTATCGTCCGAAGTGCGCCAGCCTTTGGAGGCGTTGATCGCCGACCGGCTGGCGATCTGGCTGGAGGAAAATCCAGCGCACGCCAAGACCATCATGGCGAAGATCATCGACGCGGCGGCGGCGCGCGAGGCGGCGAAGAAGGCGCGTGATCTGACACGGCGCAAGGGCGCGCTCGATATCGCCTCGCTGCCCGGCAAGCTGGCCGATTGCCAGGAG
>JANOAH010000280.1:0-2532 GCA_031411075.1 Erythrobacteraceae bacterium | reverse complement strand
GGGCTGCTCGGTCGCGCCGCCATCCTCGGCGCCGGGGATCGGCGGCAGCCACGGCATGCGCGCTTCGGTGCCGACTTCGGCCTTGATCGGAAACGCCGCCGGATCGTCGAGCGAGCCGATGGTGAGGTTGGTCCGGCCCGTGTTGCCGCGATAGAACAGCGGGGTGCCGCACTGCGCGCAGAAACCGCGCTCGACGTGTTCGGAGCTGTTCCACACCGCCGGGGAGCCGCGGGTGAACTCAAGCGCCTCGTCGGGCGCGGCGACCAGCGCGGCATAGAGCCCGCCAGTGGCTTTCTGGCACATCCGGCAGTGGCATAAGTGCGAATTGTCGAGCATCTTGGTCGCCCGATACCGCACCGCGCCGCATTGGCAGCCGCCGGTGACGGTCATGTCATACGCGTCCATCAGATTTTCGCCTCGATCGCATCCCAGATCATCGCCGGGGTATCGGTGCCGTTGAATTGGTCGATGACCACGATACCGGTCGGGCTGGTAACGTTGATTTCGGTCAGCCAGCGTTCGCCGATCACGTCGATGCCGACGAAGATCAGTCCGCGCTCCTTGAGTTGGGGCGCGAGCGCGGCGCAGATTTCCTCTTCGCGCGGTGAAAGCTCGGCCGGCTCGGCATAACCGCCCTGGGCGAGGTTGGAGCGAAACTCGCCCTGCCCCGGCTTGCGGTTGATCGCGCCGGCGTATTCACCGTCGACCAGCACGATGCGCTTGTCGCCTTGCGCCACCTCGGGAAGGAACGCCTGAATCATGTGCGGTTCGGGCCAGGTCTGGTTGAACACCTCGAACAGCGCGCTGAGGTTGGTGCCGTCGGCCTCCACCTTGAAGATCGCCTTGCCACCATTGCCGTGGAGCGGTTTGACCACCACCGCGCCGTGCTGTTCGATGAACGGCCGCACATCCTCGAGCTTTCGCGTCACCAGCGTCGGCGGCATGAAGCGCGCGAAATCGAGCACGAACATCTTTTCGGGCGCGTTGATCACGCTGTGCGGATCGTTGACCACCAGCGTCTGACCCTTGAGCCGGTCGAGCAGCATCGCCGCACTGATGTAGCCCAAGTCGAACGGCGGATCCTGTCGCATCAGCACCACGTCGATGTCGGTGGCGAGGTCGAGCTTCACTGCCTCGCCTTGCCACTCGAAATGATTTCCCGGCACTCGCTGGACGGTCAGCGGGCGGCACCAGGCGGTGATCCGCCCCTCTTCCCAGGCCAGACTGCCGACATCGTAGTGCCACACGCGGTGCCCGCGCGCCTGGGCGCTCAGCATCAGCGCGAACGACGAATCGCCGGCGATGGCGATGCTCTCGATCGGGTCCATCTGGACGGCAACACGCAGGGTCACAAGCACTCCCCTCACGCTTGCGGGAGGGGCCGGGGGTGGGCCTCAGTCCGCGCGCGCACGTTCCATTCTGGCCCACCCCTAAACCCTCCCGCAAGCGGGAGGGGAACCTAAGGCTGCCAGGCGTTGACGATGTGGCGCGGCCAGCGGCCGGGCGCAAGGAGGAGGACGTCGATCCGCACGCTGTCGCCGGGTCGGACGTAGCGGTGCGCCGCCGCCTCGACCGCTGCGGCAACGCGGCGCAGGCGGTATTCGTCGATGGCCTGGTCGAGGTCGCGCGCGGTGGCGCGCCACTTGACCTCGATGAACGCCACCTGCCGCCCGCGCCGCGCCACGAGGTCGATCTCGCCGCGCGGGGTCTTCACCCGCCGGTCGAGGATCGACCAGCCCTGCAACCGCAACCACCACGCCGCCCAACTTTCACCCTTGCGGCCGCGCGCTTCGGCGATCTGGTGTCTCATTCGCCGCGGATTTCCAGCGCGCGGGCGTAGAGCGCCTTGCGGTCGACGCCCGTCGCCTTGGCGACCTGCGCGGCGGCTTGCGAGGGCTTGTGTGTCGCCAGCGCCTCGCGCAGCAGCGCTTTGACATCCGCCTCGCTCGCCTGGTGCGATGGTGGCGGGCCGACCATCAGCACGATCTCGCCCTTGGGCGGATGCGCGGCGTAGTGCTGTGCAAGTTCGGCGGGGGCACCGCTGCGGCACTCTTCGTAAAGCTTGGTCAGCTCCCGCGCGACGGCGACCTCGCGGCCCGGCAGTAGCGCGCCGATCGCGGCGAGCGACCTGCCGAGCCGCGGCGCGGTCTCGAAAAATACAAGCGTGGTGGGGACCGCCGCCAGTTCCGCCAGCACATCATCGCGGGCCTTGTCCTTGCTCGGCAGGAAGCCGGCGAACAGGAAGCGGTCGCTCGGCAGGCCCGACAGCGTCAGCGCGACGATCGGCGCGCTCGGCCCGGGCAGGCTGGTGACGGCGATCCCGGCCGCGCGCGCCTCGCGCACCAGGCGATAGCCGGGGTCGCTGACCAGCGCCATGGCCTGGCTGCGCATCGCTTCGATCAGACGGGTCCGATCCTGCTCGCTCGCGTGATCGTCATAACGCCGCAGCGGTTTGGCAATCCCCAGATATTTGAGCAGCTTGCCGGTGACCCGTGTGTCCTCGCAGGCGACGGCGTCGCACGCCGCCAGCGT
>JANOAH010000279.1:0-14151 GCA_031411075.1 Erythrobacteraceae bacterium | reverse complement strand
GCCGCCTGTTCCTTCTTCTTGTCGCCGGTGACCACGCGCACGGGTTCCTTGCGGCCGTCGACCACGTCCTTGTCGACCACCACTTCGGTGACGTCTTCCATGCTCGGCAAATCGAACATGGTGTCGAGCAGGATCGCCTCGACGATCGAGCGCAACCCGCGAGCGCCGGTCTTGCGCAGGATCGCCTTCTTGGCGATCGCTTCGAGCGCGTCGTCGGTAAAGGTCAGCTCGACATCCTCGAGCTCGAACAGCTTGGCGTACTGCTTGACCAGCGCGTTCTTCGGTTCCTTGAGGATCTGCACCAGCGCAGGGACATCGAGATCGTGCAGCGTGGCGATCACCGGCAAGCGGCCGACGAATTCTGGGATCAGGCCGAACTTCAAGAGATCTTCGGGCTCGCACTTTTCGAGCAGCTCGCCGACCTTGCGCTTGTCCGGATCGGCGACGTTGGCGCCAAACCCGATCGAGCGCTTCTGCAGCCGGTCGCCGATGATCTTTTCGAGGCCGGCGAAGGCGCCGCCGCAGATGAACAGGATATTGGTGGTGTCGACCTGAAGGAATTCCTGCTGCGGATGCTTGCGCCCGCCCTGCGGGGGTACGCTGGCAGTGGTGCCTTCCATCAGCTTGAGCAGCGCCTGCTGCACCCCTTCGCCGCTGACGTCGCGGGTGATCGACGGATTTTCCGCCTTGCGCGTGATCTTGTCGATCTCGTCGATGTAGACGATGCCGTGCTGCGCCTTCTCGACGTTGTAGTCGCTCGATTGCAGCAGCTTTAGAATGATGTTCTCGACGTCTTCACCGACGTAACCGGCTTCGGTCAGCGTGGTCGCATCGGCCATCGTGAACGGCACGTCGAAGGTGCGCGCCAGCGTCTGCGCGAGCAGCGTCTTGCCGCTGCCGGTGGGGCCGACGAGCAGGATGTTCGACTTCGCCAGCTCGACATCGCCGGCCTTGCCGCTGTGGCGCAGCCGCTTGTAGTGGTTGTGGACGGCGACGCTGAGCACGCGCTTGGCTCGATCCTGGCCGATCACGTAATCGTTGAGCGTTTCGCAGATGTGCCGCGGAGTGGCGATCTCGCCGTCCTTCTTGCCAGCGAGGCTGCCCTTGGTTTCTTCACGGATGATGTCGTTGCACAGCTCAACGCATTCGTCGCAGATGAACACCGTGGGGCCGGCGATCAGCTTGCGCACCTCGTGCTGCGATTTACCGCAGAAACTGCAGTAAAGCGTGCTCTTGCTGTCAGATCCGCTCAGCTTGGTCATAGTTCATCCACTGGCCCTGCGAGCGCGCCGCGCCCTGGGAATCACCCCGGACTTTAGCCCCGGGGCGTTCAAATTCAATCACGTCAACCTTAACGCACAGGGATTGCCCTAGCCTGAAGCGGCAAGGTTGCCAAAATGCTACACTATGGCGAGCAGCCGTTAGCTAGTCCGGCGCGCCGCCCGATCCGCTCGCGTCGCCGCCTTCTTCGTCCTTGGGACGATGCGCGAAGACCTTGTCGACGATGCCGAACTTGAGCGCTTCATCCGCTTCGAGGAACGTATCGCGGTCCATCGCTTTCTCGATCTCGGCCAGCGAGCGGCCGGTGTATTTGGCGTAGAGGTCGTTCATCCGCTTGCGGATGCGCAGGATTTCCTTGGCCTGGATTTCGATGTCGCTGGCCATCCCGCGGGCCCCGCCGCTCGGCTGGTGGACCATGATGCGGGCGTTGGGCAGCGCCACGCGCATCCCCGGTTCGCCCGCGGCGAGCAGGAAGCTGCCCATGCTGGCGGCCTGGCCGACGCACACGGTGCGGACCTTGGGCTTGATGTACTGCATGGTGTCGTGGATCGCCATGCCGCTGGTGATCACCCCGCCCGGGCTGTTGATGTACATGCTGATGTCCTGGCTGTTCTCGCTTTCGAGGAACAGCAGCTGGGCGACGATCAGCGACGCCATGTTGTCCTCGACTTCGCCGGTCACGAACACGATCCGTTCGCGCAACAGGCGGCTGAAGATGTCGAAGCTGCGCTCGCCCCGGCTGGTCGATTCGACCACCACCGGCACCAGCGCGCCGGTCACCGGGTCGTGGGAAAACTTGCCCAAAGCGCTTCCGGGCGCTCCAAAGCTGCCGCCCAGGCCGCCGAACACGTCGATCATAACAGTCCTCTCGTCATCAAGCGGGGCCTATGTCGCGCTTGGGCGGCGCTTGTTCAAGGGCGGTGTTGGGCCGAAAACGAGGACAACTCTGCGCCGCGTCATTCGTCGGGCTGCAAATGCTTTCAATCGATACCGGCTGCCATTGGGCCAGCAACGCCTTACAGCGGAAACATAACTACACGCGTAAACGGTTCGGGGTCATGATGGGTTTGCGACATTCGGTGGCATTGACGGCCCTGGCGGCAGCGCTGCCGCTGCCGGCACTGGCGCAGGACAGCGGCGATGCGCCGCCACCGGTGGCGAGCGAGACGCTGACCGCGCGCGATGTCTATGTCCCGGCCGATTTCACCCGCTTCGCGCCGCGCAGCGCGCTGGACATGCTGCGCAATGTCCCCGGGTTCACCATCATCTCGCAGGATCAGGGCCGCGGGCTCGGGCAGGCGAACGACAATGTCCTGGTCAACGGCGAACGTATTTCCAGCAAGTCCGACGACGTGTTCGCGCAACTCGGGCGCATTACCCCCAATCGCGTCGCGCGGATCGAGATCGTCGACGGCGCCACGCTCGGCATCCCGGGCCTTTCGGGGCAGGTCGCCAACGTCATCACCCAGGGCGGGGGGATCGCGGGCCGGTTCGAATACCGCGCGGTGTGGCGGCCGCATTTCGCCAAGACGACCTATGGCGGCGGCGAAGTGTCGCTGAGCGGTTCAACCCGCCGGCTCGAATGGACCGCGGCCTATACCCACGGCACCGGGCGGGGCGGGGCCGGCACGGGCGACGGTGAAGGCTCGATCATCACCGACCGCTTCGGAACGGTGATCGAACGGCGCGATCCGCTGATCCAGTTCATCGGCGAATTTCCGCGGCTGGCCGGGACGCTCAAGTGGGACGGGCCGGGCAGCCTGGTCGCCAATTTCAACGCCAACTACAACCTCAACTTCAACGGGCTCAACAACCCCGAGTTTCGCGACCTCGTGATCGGCACCGATTACCTGCGCGATCTCAAGAACCGCAACCGAGGCCGCGGCTACGAGATCGGCGGCGATGTCGATCTTGCATTGGGGCCGGGGCGGCTCAAGCTGATCGCGCTCGACCGCGCCAATCACAACCGGTTCTACGTCAATTCGATCAATCGCTTCGTCGACAACTCGACCTCGACCGGCAGCCGCTTCGAGCAGGTTTCCGACACCGGCGAGCGGATCGGCCGCGCCGAATATCGCTGGGACATGGCCGGCGGCAGCTGGCAGGTGGATGCCGAAGCGGCGTTTAACCGGCTCGACCAGACCGGGCGGCTGTTCACGCTCAACCCGGCGGGGCAGTTCGCCGAAGTGCCGTTTCCCGGCGGCAGTGGCGGGGTGACCGAGGATCGCTACGAAGTGATCCTCAATCACAACCGCACGTTGGCGCCGGGCCTGTCGATGCAGATCAGCGCCGGTGGCGAATATTCGCAGCTGGCGCAGACCGCAGCGGGTGGACTTACGCGCACCTTCCTGCGGCCTAAGGGCTCGGCGACCTTGGCCTACACCGCGATGCCGGGGCTCGACCTGTCGCTCAAGGTTTCGCGCACCGTCGGACAGCTGTCGTTCGGCGATTTCCTCGCCAACGTGAACCTCAATCAGAACACCGCCAACGCCGGCAACGTCCTGTTGGTGCCGCAACAGGCGTGGGAAGCCGATTTCGAAGCGCGTAAGAACCTGCACGCGTGGGGTTCGGCGACGTTTCGCCTGTTCGGGCGCTGGATCGAAGACTTCATTGACATCGTGCCGGTGACCGGCGGGGAATCGCGCGGCAACATCGTCGGCGGGGCGACGCTTTATGGCGCCTCGGTCAATTCGACGATCAACCTCGATCCGATCGGCTGGAAAGGCGCCAAGATCAACGCCAACGCGCGGATCGAACGCTCCAACCTGCCCGATCCGCTGACTCTGATCGGGCGCCCGTTCTCGAGCCACAACTGGACCAGCGGCGATATCGGCCTGCGCTACGACATCCCGCGCAGCGACTGGGCGATGGGCGGGGGGTTCCAGTGGAGCCTCAACCGCCAGTATGTGCGGCTGTTCGAGGTCGGCCAGGATTACGAAGGGCCGATCTACACCTCGGCGTTCATCGAGAACAAGAACGTGTTCGGGCTGACGGTGAACCTAAACGTGTTCAACCTGACCGGCGGCCAGTCGATCTTCAACCGCACCGTCTATACCGGGCTGCGCGACCAGAACCCGATTGCAACGATCGAGCGGCGGCGGCTGCCGGTGTCGTCGATCTGGCGCATCCAGGTGCGCGGCAGCTTCTAGGACCCCGCCGCCCGCCGCTTGCGTGAGCGGGCGATCGCCCGCACAAGGCAGCGATGCGCTGCATCTGTCTGACCCTTGCCGCCGCGCTCGCGACGATCGCCGCCCCGGCGGCGGCGCGGTGTGTGCCCACGCGCGGCTTCTCGGATGCGGAATTGGCCGCGGGCGCCGAATTAGACCGCATTCGCGCTTACGACGATGATGGGGCGAGCATTAACGCGGTCCTGGTCTATAATCCCGAAGCCCCTTGCGAAGCCAGCCGCAACCGCAACCGCGGGCCGCTCGGCGGGCACACGGTGCTGGTCAAGGACAACATCGAAACGCGCGAATGGCCGACCACCGCGGGCAGCCTGGCACTGGCCGGCAACATGACCGGTCGCGATGCGCCGCTGATCTCGCGGCTGCGGGCGGCCGGCGGGGTGGTGCTGGGCAAGACCAATCTTTCCGAATGGGCCAATATCCGCTCAACCCGCAGCACCAGCGGGTGGAGCGCGGTCGGCGGGCTGACGCGCAATCCGTACGGCGAAGGGCGCAACGCCTGCGGCTCGTCCTCGGGCAGCGGGGCGGCGGTGGCGGCGGGATTCGCCTGGGCGGCGATCGGCACGGAGACCGACGGGTCGATCACTTGCCCGGCCAGCGTCAACGGCCTGGTCGGGTTCAAGCCGACACTGGGCCTGGTCAGCCGCACCCATGTCGTGCCGATCAGCCACAGCCAGGACACCGCCGGGCCGATGGCGCGCAGTGTGGCCGACGCGGCGCTGCTGCTCAATGCCATCGCCGGCAGCGATCCCGCCGATCCGGCGACTGCCGAGGCGGACGCGCACAAGGCCGATTACACCGCCGGGCTGACTACCGCTTCGCTCGAGGGTGTGCGGATCGGCGTGCTGCGACAGGCGGTCGGTCGCAATCCGGCGGTGACCGCGCTGTTCGACGCCGCGCTCGCCGATCTCGCCCGCGTGGGGGCCGAGCTGGTCGAGCTCGATTACGAACCCGACGACAAGATGGGCGAGGACGAGTTCCTGGTGCTGAAGTACGAGTTGCGCGAGGACCTGGGCGCTTATCTGGCCGGTTCGCCGGCGGACATTCCTGTGCGTTCGCTCGACGATGTGATCGCTTTCAACACCGCCCACGCCGACGAGGAATTGCGCTGGTTCGGCCAGGACATCTTCATCGATGCCGCGACGACCACCGATCGCGCCGCTTACCAGGCGGCGCGCGCCAATTCGCTGCGGCTGGCCGGGGCCGAGGGGATCGACAAGCTGCTTGCCGACAACCGCCTCGGCCTGCTGGTCGCGCCCACAACCGGGCCAGCGTGGATGGCGGACCTCGTCAACGGCGACAACTACGAAGGCTCGATCGGCGCGGGCAGCCTGGCGGCGATCGCCGGCTATCCGCACCTGACGGTGCCGATGGGCGCGGTGCACGGCCTGCCGGTCGGGCTCAGCCTGATGGGCGCGAAATGGAGCGATGCCGCGGTGTTGCGCGCCGGCGCAGCCTACGAACGGGCGCGCACCGCCGTGCTGGCCGAGCCGGTGATCGCCGGCGCCGGCAAGGGTAGCGACACAGAATAATACATTTCCTTGATTGTCGCAGGGGTGGTTGAAGTCTAGCGCGCCCGGACAAAATCAACGACGGGATCCATCCAGCCTTGCGTTACGTGTCAATTCCGTCGGGCCCTTGGTGGGGCGCAGCCCTCGCCGCGGCCGGGATGACGCTGGTCGCCCCGGCGGCCAAAGCGCAGAACGCCGGCACGCCCGCGCCGGGAGAGCAGCAACCGACCCCGCTGCCCGATGGGTTTCCCGCCGATGCCGCGTCCGCCGGCGAAGCGCCGCGAGTCTATCTGCCGGCCGAATTCGCCGCGTTCAACCCGCGCACCGCGCTCGACATGGTGCAGCAGATACCCGGCTTTTCGATTGAGGGCGGCGGCGGCGGTGGCGGCGGCGGTGGCGGCGGCAACAATCAGAACCGCGGACTGGGTCAGGCCAACGGCAACGTCCTGCTCAACGGCCAGCGGATCGTCACCAAATCGGGGTCGATCACCGATCAACTGGCCCGCATCGCCGCGCGTAACGTCACTCGCATCGAACTGGTCGAAGGATCGACGCTCAACATCCCCGGCCTGTCGGGCCGCGTCGCCAACGTCATAGCCCGCTCCAGCGACGGGCTGCAGGGCCAGTTCGAATGGCGACCGCAATTGGCGACCGATTACGCCACCGCGCGCTGGCTCGACGGCATCGTCTCGGTCAGCGGCACCTATGGCGGGTTCGGCTTCACCGTCGCGGTCGAAGGCCGGCCCAACCGCAACGGCAGCGGCGGACCCAACCTGATCACGTTCGGTTCGGGCCGGATCGAGGAGCGCTATAGCGAAACCCGCTCGGCAGGGAACGACAAGCGGCTGTCGGGTTCGCTGCGCTATGGGACCGCGGGCGGCACGCTGATGAATTTCAACGGGTCGTACCTGCGCCGCCGGTTCCGCCTGTTCGAGGACGAGATCGTGGTCGGCCCGCCCGGCACGGAGGCGCTGACCGACAGCTTCCAACAGCGCAACAAGGGTTTCGACCGTGAACTGAGCGGCGATATCGACTTCGCGCTCGGGCCGGGCCGGCTCAAGCTAATCGGGCTCGATTCGATCCAGCGGCTCAATCCGCGATCGCAAACCGTTATCGATCCCGCGACCGGCGCGGCGCGCACCGGCAATCGGTTCGAACAAAGCAGTCAGCGCGGCGAACGGATCGGTCGCGGCGAATACTCGTGGTCGATGTGGGGCGCCGATTGGCAATGGTCGGGCGAAGCGGCGTTCAACCGTCTCGACCAGCAAGGCGCGCTGTTCCGCCTCGATACCGCCGGCAATTTCGTCGGCATCCCGTTTCCGTCGGGGACCGGCGGGGTGCGCGAAGACCGCTACGAAACGCTGCTGTCTTACAGCCGCCAGCTGGCCACCGGGCTGACCATGCAATTGATCGCGGGCGGCGAATACTCGAATATCCGCCAGACCGGCAGCAACCCCAACGCGCGCACGTTCTATCGGCCCAAGGGATCGCTGTCGCTCGGCTGGACGCCGGCTCCCGGGACAAGCGTGTCGCTCAAGATCGACCGGCGCGTCGGCCAGCTCAACTTCGGCGATTTCCTCGCCGCGGTGAACCTGTCGGACAACAACCAGAACGCTGCGAACAACGAACTGCGCCCGGATCAGAGCTGGGGCGCCGAGCTCGAATTGACCCATGACCTCGGGGCCTACGGCAGCGTGACCGCCCGTGCGTTCGGGCGCCGGTTCGAAGATTTCATCGCCATCATTCCTACCGCAACCGGGGGCGAGGCGCGCGGCAACGTGGCGTTCGCCCGGGTCATGGGCATCGAACTCAACGGAACGCTCAAGTTCGATCCGTTCGGGTTGCCGGGGGCCAAACTCGATTTTGCCGCCGCGGCGCGGGATTCACGCTATCCCGATCCGGTGCTGGTCGGTTTCCTGCCGGTGCAGTTCGCCCAGCCACACACGCTAGACCTCAATTTCCGCTACGACGTGCCGCAGACCGACTGGGCGTTCGGCGTCGGCTACCGCCACGCGGGCTTCAATCCATACTACCGCGTGGCCGAATACGGCATCGAATATACCCTGGCCCAGAACCTGCAGGCCTTCGTCGAGAACAAGGACGTGTTCGGACTGACCGTGCAGGCAAGGGTCAGCAATCTGCTCGAAAGCGACGCCGTGCTCGATCGCTACGTCTTCGTCGGCCCGCGCGGCGCCGGCGCGCTGCTATTTCGCGAAGACCGCCGCCGCGAAATCGGCCGGGTCGTCAGCTTCATCGTCAAAGGCAGCTTCTAGCGGCTAGCTGCCGAGTTGCGCCAACCCGGTTTGCGCGCGCTGGTGTTGCGGATCGATCTCCAGCGTCTTGCGGAACAGTTCGGCGGCGTGATCGCGTTCGCCACCATCGCGGGCGACGACCCCGGCCGCGAAGCACGAGTCGGCGTTGCGGCCATCGCATCCTCGCGCAAAGAACGACCCGGCCTGGTCCTTGGCCGCGGCGACCGGGAGGCTGCGCAGGGCGTAGGCCCCGGCGTTGTAGCAGGCGGGGATGATGCCTAGTTCGCAACTCGACTGGAAGAGCGTCGCCACCACGGGCGGTTCGATCGGCGCGAGCCCTTCTGACTGCGAGACCATAAGCGCGAACGCGCAACTATCGCGTGTGCGCAGCTCGCAGCCCTTATTGGCCGAGGCGAAGGCGGCGGCCTTGTTGGGGGGCCCGCCCACGCCGTTGAATTCCATCTGCGCCAATGTGTTGCACGAATTGCCATGCCCTTGGTCGCAGCCGCGCGCATAAAGTTGCAGCGCCTTGGCCAGGTCTTGCGGCACATCGAACCCGATCCGATAGAGCTGCGCCGCGTTGAAGCAGCCCACGCCTGCTCCGCGTTCGCGCTGACAGGCGGCCAGATTGAGGTTCTGGGCCAAGGCGCGCTGCGCCGGCAAGTCCGCGCCGGTCATGGCTTCGTAAGCTTCGCACCCCGGTGCACTGCCCAGGCCGCACGCCAGCACCAGCAAACTTTCGGCCTTGCCGGTATCTGCCGCGACGCCGGTACCGGTCAGGTAAGCGATGCCGAGCCATGCGCAGACGGCTTCGTTCGGGCCGTCGCGGCACGCGCGCTCGGCCGCTTCGGGCTCGAGCACCTGCTCGACACCATCCGGCATGGGGCCGAAATTTAGTTGCGCCAGTGCCGGCTGCGCAGTCAACAGCGCCGCCACGACAAGCAGCCGAATTCCGCTCAGGATCACGACCTTCTCCCCGCCAGCGTCCTAATTCAGAAACTATCCAGCCGCTCGCAGCGACGCAAGGGTTACGCTTTCTTGGCGGCCGGTTTGGTGCCCGTGGCCTTTTTTGCCGGGGTGGGCTTGGCGGCCGGTGTGGCCTTTACGGCAGGCGTCTTGCCGGCCTTCGCCGCGGGCGCCTTGCTTTCGGCTTTTGCGGGCGCCTTCTTCGCGGCAGCCTTCCCCTTGGATTTGCTCGGTACAGGCTTGGCCGGCTTGGCGGCGGGTGCGGCTTCCTCAGCCTCGATCGCCGCTTCGAGTTCCTCGCGGGTCACTTCGCGCTCTGAAATCGACGCCTTGTCGAACAGAAAATCGACCACCTTGTCTTCGTACAGCGGCGCGCGCAGCTGGGCCTGGGCCATGGCATCCTGGCGGACGAATTCGACGAACCGTTCGCGGTCTTCGGGGCGATATTGCGCCGCGGCTTGCTGGATCAGCATGCCCATTTCCTGCCCCGAAACCTCGACCCCGTTGCGCTGGCCGATTTCCGAGAGCAGCAGGCCCAGGCGCACGCGGCGCTCGGCGATGCGGCGGTAATCGTCCTTCTCGGCCTCGATTTCCTTGAGCCCGGCGGCCGGATCGTCTTCCTTGGCGATTTCCGCCTGGAGCTGTTGCCAGATCTGCTCGAATTCGGCCTCAACCATGCTTTCCGGCACCGCGAAGTCATGGTCGGCGGCGAGCCGGTCCAGCAACTGGCGCTTCATCTGGGTGCGGGTCAGCCCGGCCGCTTCCTGTTCGAGCTGGCCCTTCATCAGCTCCTTCAATTTGGCCAGGCTGTCGAGCCCGAGGTTCTTGGCGAAATCTTCGTCGATCTTGCCTTCGCCTTCGACTTTGACCGCCTGCACGGTGACATCGAATTCGGCGTCCTTGCCCTTCAGTTCCTCGGACGGATAGTCGGCCGGGAAGCTGACTTTGACGGTGCGCGCGTCGCCTGCCTTGGCGCCGATCAGCTGGTCTTCGAAGCCGGGGATGAACTGGCCCGAGCCGAGCACCAGCGTCGCGCCTTCGGCCTTGCCGCCGTCGAATTCGACCCCGTCGACGCGGCCGACGAAATCGATCGTCACCTGATCGCCCGCCGCGGCCTTCTTGCTCTTGGGCGCATCGGCATAGCTCTTCTGGCCCGAAGCGAGCCGTTCGAGCGCGGCGTCGAGTTCGGCATCGGACACCGGCACGGTCAGCCGTTCGAGCGCCAGCCCATCGAGCGAGGGGACGTCGAATTCGGGCAGTACCTCGAGCTCGACCTTGAGCTCGGCATCCTTGCCTTCGGCATAGCCCTCATCAAGGTCGACCTTGGGCTGCAGCGCCGGGCGCAGCTTCTGTTCGCGCATCAGCGTGTCGATCGATTCGCGCACGCTGGCGTTGAAGGCGTCCGAATGCAGCGCCGGGCCGTGCATCTTCTTGATCAGGTTGGCCGGCACCTTGCCCGGGCGGAACCCCGGCATGCGCACGGTGGGGGCCACCTTCTTGACCTCGGCGTCGATCCGCGCGGCGATGTCCTTGGCCGGGATCTTGACCGTGTAGGCGCGCTTGAGGCCCTGGTTGGTGGTTTCGACGATCTGCATTGTTGAACTGCCTTTTCACACAAACCGGGCCGGCCCAGCGCCCAAATTCGATGGCGAACTGGTGCGGGCGAAGGGACTCGAACCCCCACATCTTGCGATACTGGAACCTAAATCCAGCGCGTCTACCAGTTCCGCCACGCCCGCAAGCCGACGAATGAAGCGCGAGCCCATAGGACCCGCAAAATCGAAGGGCCGCCCCTTAGCACTCGGGACACAAAGGGCAAGCACCGGCGCATGCGCTGGAACGGGTCACCGACACCGACCGTTCCTTGATGCGAAAGGACCGATTCAATGAACCATAGTGCCAGCGCAATGCCCGGCGGCGACCGCGATTTTCCCGGCCGGCAGCCCGATGAGTTCGTGCCCGACAAGGGCGATACCGATAACCCCGGCCAAACGCCTGACGAGGTTGCGCCCGATCAGGGTGATTTCGACCGACCCGACAGCGCGCCCTCCGAAGTGCCGGCGCAACCCGATAGCGCGCCGGCCGAAGTGCCCCCGGCGGATTGATTTTCGCCGCCAGGCCGGTAGGGCGCGGGGCATGACCGACGAACCCGCTCCCGCCCAGCCGGCTTCGGCCGACGTGCCGCCCGATCACCTGGCGATCGATCCGCGCAGCCCGCACTTCGATGGCGACTTGCTGCAGCGCGGCATCGGCATTCGCTTCAAGGGCGCGGTACGCACCAATATCGAGGAATATTGTATTTCCGAGGGCTGGGTGCGAGTCCAGGCCGGCAAGTCGATGGACCGCAAGGGCCGCCCGCTGACTCTGAAGCTCAGCGGACCCGTCGAAGCATGGTTCGAAGATCTGGGTGGCGATCCGCCAGTGGCCAAGGCTGGCTGACCGGCCGCCGGTTTTTCTAGTTTCCGCCGGTCCGCGCTGGCACAGTCCCGGGCATGATCGAGGCGCTCATCATCCTGTTCGTGATCGCCTATGCGGTGATCGCGCTCGAAGAACCCCTCAAGGTCAGCAAATCGGCCGCCGCGCTGATCGGAGCCGGCGTTCTGTGGGCGGTCTATGCGTTGTCGACCGGACACCCGGCGCGGGTCGACGAGGAACTCAGCGAATCGCTGATCGGCACGGCGCAGATCGTATTCTTCCTGATCGGCGCGATGGCGGTGGTCGAGGTGGTCGACGCGCACGACGGGTTCGATATGATCACCTCGCGCCTGCATGCCCGAACCCTGGCCACGCTGGCGCTGTATCTGAGTGCCGCGACCTTCGCGCTCAGTGCCGTCCTCGATAATCTTACCACCACGATCGTGATGGTCTCGCTGCTCAAGCGCCTGCTCGAGCGGCGCGAGGATCGGCTGGTGCTGGCCGGACTGATCGTCATCGCCGCCAACGCCGGCGGCGCCTGGTCGCCGATCGGCGATGTGACCACGACGATGCTGTGGATCGGCGGGCAAGTGACCAGCGGGGCGATCGTCACCCGCCTGTTCGTGCCGTCGCTGGTCAACCTGGCGGTGCCGTTGGCGATCGTCGCGTGGTCGCTGCGCGGACAGCCGATCGTGGCGCCGGCAACGGCCGATGCCGGCCGGAGGCAGGGTACCCCAGCGTTCGAAAAGAGGCTGATGTTCGCGCTCGGGCTGGCGGTCCTGCTGGCCGTGCCGGTGTTCAAGGCCGTCACTCACCTGCCGCCGTTCGTCGGCATCCTGCTTGGCCTCGGGATCGTCTGGGCCGTGGGCGACGTGCTCCACCGCCGCGGCGCGCCGGCGCAGCGGACCACCGTGGCAGAGGCACTGACCCGCATCGACATGGCCGCGATCGTGTTCTTCATCGGCATCCTGTTGGCGGTGGCGACGCTCGAACATGCCGGCGTGCTCGCCACTCTGGCCCGCTGGCTCGACACGACGGTGGGACGGATCGACGCGATCGTGATGATCATCGGGCTGGTCAGCGCGGTGATCGACAACGTGCCGATGGTGGCGGCGGCAATGGGTATGTACAGCCTCGAGGCCTATCCGCAGGACAGCTTCCTGTGGGAATTCCTCGCCTATTGCGCCGGCACCGGCGGTTCGATCCTGATCATCGGTTCGGCGGCCGGAGTCGCGGCCATGGGGATCGAGAAGATCGACTTCCTCTGGTACTTGAAACGCTTCAGCCTATTGGCAATCGCCGGTTATGGGGCGGGTGCCCTCGTTTACATCGCGCAAAACCAAATCATCGGTTAGGATCTTAATCCAGGTTGCCTTTTGACACGAACGCTTTAGCTCTCCCCGCTTAATAGGGGTTAACCCTTAGGGGGTTGTAGTGGGGCAGTGGTCGCCGCTTGAATGGCTCGCGTTGGCCGAGCACGAACTGCTGCTGTTCGCGGCAGTGTTTTTTCTCATCGGCGCGCTGGACGAATTGGCGATCGACGCCGCCTGGGGCTGGTTGAAGCTGAAGGGGCGCGCCCGCACCTTGCGGATCGACCGCTCCGCGGCCCGCGCCAAAGCGCTAGCAGGCCGCGCGGCGGTGCTGATCCCCGCCTGGCAAGAGGCCGACGTTATCGAGCCGACGCTGGCCCATGCGCTCGCTGCCTGGCCGCAAGCGGAGCTACGCGTTTATGTCGGCTGCTATCGCAACGACACCGCCACGCTGCAGGCGGCGATGCGCGGCGCCGGGCGCGATCCCAGGGTGCGGCTGGTAGTGCATGGCGCCCACGGCCCGACCACCAAGGCCGATTGCCTCAACCGGCTGTACGCGGCGCTGTCGGCCGACGAGGGGCGCGGCGGTGAACCCTACCGGATGGTGCTGCTGCACGATGCCGAAGACATGGTCGATCCGGCCGCGCTGGCGCTGATCGACCGCGCGCTCGATGCGGCCGAGTTCGTCCAATTGCCGGTGCTGCCCGAACCGCAGCCGGTCTCGCGCTGGATCGCCAGCCACTACTGCGAGGAATTTGCCGAAACTAACTGGTCGTTATCGCAATGCATGGGTCAGGCGGTGCGTTGGGCTAGGTTTAGGACTTCGTCGATGTGGCGGATGACTTCGATGTCGACGCCGGCGCCGCGGGTTTCGCCGCGGGGGGTGACGACGATGCGGGCGATGAGTTGGCGGAGGCGCGGGGCGGCTTCCTGGCGGGTGACCGGGTCGGCGAGTTCTTCGGCGAGGTTGGCGATGGCGGCGCGGTATTGGCGGGCGAGGCCGGGGTGGAGCGCGATCGTGGGGAGCGCATCGGCCACCGCGAGGGCTTTCTCCGCGGCGGCCTGATCGGCGCGCGCCTGGGCGAGCTTGGCGCGCACTTCGGGGATGTCGTCGCCGCCGGCGATGAATTCGACCAGGTTGGCGATGCGGCGCGCGGCCTCGGCGCGGCGGCGTTCGAGCGTGGCGCGGGGGGCGGCCAGCGCGCGCGCCGGGCGGGGGTGGTCGCGGCGG
>JANOAH010000278.1:0-5308 GCA_031411075.1 Erythrobacteraceae bacterium | reverse complement strand
CCTGCCCGGCGGCGGTGAACAGCCGCACCTGGAACTGCGGGTGGTTGGTGCCGAAATCGCTGGCATTGCCGAGCGCGGTATCGGTCAGCCGGGTATCGAGCGCGCCGTGGCAATCGGCGCAGAATTGCTCGCGCGTCGGCTCCATCCGGCCCCCCGGGGCATTGGCCCCTTCGTGCTCGGTATGGCAATCGGTGCACGCGCCCGGGCCGGGCTTGTTGAAGGCGTGCGCGGCCTGCCACAACAGCGCATCGCCGCCACCGGGCGCGCCGCGCGCGTTCTGCTGGCGGGCCTGCGGCGCATGGTCGGCGATGTCCTTGTGGCAGGCGAGGCAGGCATCGTCGCGCACGGCCACAAACGGTTGGGTGTGGCACGCGGCGCAGTTATTTTCGAGCCCATGGTGCGCCGCGCTGAGCGCGCCGGTGCGCCAGCTCGCATCCATCATCACCGCCTGATCGCCTTGCGCGGGCGCCGCGTCGGCGCGGTTGAGGTGCGACCAGATCGGCACGGCGAGAAACGCCAGCAGGATCAGCGCCAGCCCGAGCCACGCCACCGGCCGCTTGCCCGGCAGCACGCTGGCGAGCGCAAACCCGCCTTCGCGATCGACTTTGCCGTCGGCGCGCTCGTCGACCTGGCTGATGGTGATCGTCGTTTCGCCATCGTCGGCACGCGAAAAAGCCAGCCGGCTCGACCCCAGCCGCAGTTCGGCCCCTTCACCGGGATCGATCGTGGCATCGCTGGTGGTGCGCCCGTCTACCGAAAAGCCGAGCGTGCCCATTGCCTTCAGCCGCAGCCGCCCGCCCAGCGCCGGAGTGACGTGGACATGGTGCTGTTCGACCGCGAGATCGGCGAGGTGAATGTCGTTTTCCGCCGCGCGGCCGATCGTCAGCTCGGCCTGAGCGATCTCCCGCTCGCGCACGATCTCGCGCTGCGCAGCGGTGAAATCGACGGTGCGGATGCGAAAGCCCATCGCCCGCTACCAGTAATAGAAAACGCTGACGATGTGCGCGGCGAGCGCCGCGAGCAGCATCACGGTGAGCGGAATATGGACGTAGAGCCAGACTTCGAGCAGTGCCTTCAGCCGCATGTGGCGGCGGATCTGTTCGAGCTGGGCATCGCGCTTGCGCAGAAGCGTGACCACCCGCTCATGCTCGGGCGCGACCGCTGGGCCGTCGGGGCCGAGCGGACCGGCCAGCACCGTCAGCGCGCGCTCGGTGCGGCAATGGCGATAGCGGCCGGACAGTCGCGCCAGCAGGCCGGGCGCGAACGGGCTTTGTTCGAGCGCGGCGATGACGAGGTCCGCCTCCTCACGCCCCAGGGGTTGCGCCGCCTGGTCGAGCTGACGGTCGATCGCCGCCAGCGCCTCGAGCATCTGCCCTTGGGTCATTTCGCGCCGGTTGTTGCTGAGCGCCTGGGGCAGCAGGGCATAGACGGCGACGCCGTAGAGGCCCGAGACGATCACCAGCATCATCAGCCCGTAAGCCAGCGTATGAACGTTCCAGCCGAGCTGGAACCCGGTGTGCAGTGTGGCGATGACGATCAGCGACAACCCGAGATAGACGTGCGCGCTGGTCCAGGCCTTCAACGACCAGCGCCCTTCGGTCATCGCCCGCTTGCGCACACCGAGCAGCGCCAGCCACACGATCAGCCCGGCGCCGATCGTGCCGAGCGTATAGCCGTACCAGGTGCCGCCGTTGGGGCGCGGCTCGACGTCGGCAAGGAAATAGCCGGCGATCGCCACCAGGCACAGCAGCGCCGAAAGCTTGAGCCAGCGCAGCCGCTTGTGGACCAGGAAGCTTTCGTGGTCCGACGCGCGGCGCGGCGCGCCCGCGCTGGCCCCGGCTTGCGACGCCACGGCCATCAGTCGGTCTCCTCGACCAGTCGCGCGACCGACAGGAACCGTTCGGGCGAGACCCGGATCGCCGCGCCGGTGGGGCAGGCCCGCACGCAGGCCGGCCCGCCTTCGATGCCCTTGCACATGTCGCACTTGATCGCGAGCTTGGCCGGCTTGCCTTCGGTGTGCTTGGCCCGCCAACCGTAGCTCGCCTCGCCCGGTCCCGGCCCGGCGCCGAACAGCAGCCAGTTGAGCAAGCCCGGCTTCTTCGGCGGCCGCGCGTCCATCCGGATCACGCCATAGGGGCAATTGCGCTGGCAATTGCCGCAGCCGATGCAGCTGTCGTCGATGAACACTTCGCCATCGGCCCCGCGCTTGATCGCGTTGGGCGGGCAATCGGCCATGCAGTGCGGGTGCTCGCAGTGTCGGCAAGAGGTCGGCACGTGGAGGTGGGCGTAAGTCCGCCCGGCCTCGCGGTCGAGGCGCGAGAGCCCTTCGTGGCTGTCGGCGCAGGCTTTCTCGCAATTGTCGCAGCCGACGCACAGCGTCTCGTCGATCAGCAGCACGTCGGTCGCTTCGCCGAGGCCGTTGTCGATCAGGAACTGGGCGGTCTGGGAATACATGTCGACCGCGCCGCCGAAGCTGTCCTTGCGGCTTTCGACGAACTGGTTGATCTCGCGTCGCCCAGCCATATCCGCCATGGCCTTGTCGCGCAGCGCCGGCTTGCGCGCGAGCAGCGCCATGAACACCGCGCCCGGAAAGCGCACAACTTCAGACTTGATCGCCGCCTTGACCGTGGCGGTGCGCTTCGACCCGTCGATCACCGCCATCTCGCCGAAATAGCTGCCTGCGGGGAGGTACGACAGGAACACCGGGTGCCCGCCGATGTCCTTTTCGACGATCATCGAGCCGCGGCGGATCACGTAGATGTCCTTGTCGTCCGCCCCTTCGGCCACCACCACTTCGCCGGCGCGCACGTTGCGCACCTCGCCCGCCTCGGCCAGTTCGGCCACGTCCTCGCGGGTCAGCCCCGAGCCGAACATTTGCAACAGCTGGCGTTCGATAAATACGCGGTTGATCGCCCGCGCCGCGCCGGGCGCGGTGGCGAGCAGCTTGAGCGCGGCACTGCGCGACAGTTCGACGCACACTGTCGGTTCGGCGGCACGCACCGTCGCGCCGCGGCGGCGGCCCGAGATCAGCCCGACTTCGCCGAAGATCGACCCTTCGCCGATCCCCACGGTGATCGCCGGATTGGCCGGATCGACCTCCACCGCCACCGCACCTTCGGCAATGGCGAACAGCGAGTTGCCGATCTGGTTGCGTTCGAACACCGCATCGTCCGGCGCGAAGGCGCGGGCCGTGCTGTCGAGCATCAGTTCGCGCAGTTGCAGCGGCGAGATGTCCCTGAAGATCTCGATCCGGCTGTTGAACAGCGCCAGCCATTCATCGACCGAACGGCGGCCGGGCAGCGCGGCGAACTTTTCTTCGAGGATCGGTTCATCGGCGGGCTTGAGCGAAGTGTTGCCATTGATGAACTCAACCGCGTCATAGCCCTGGTTCATGCAATGCTTGATCAGCGGATAGCCGGCCAGCGCGCCGATCACGTAGACGCCGGGCACGGTCGATTCGAACGTCGGCGACAATTTCGGATAGGCCACCCGGTCGGCGCTGGTGAACTCGACCCCGGTGCCCGGCAGAATCGCCTTTTTGCCGTCCTTCTCCTCGAATTCCGCGCAAATCCCCTCGACGAACGCGCGTGGCGGTGCCGAGCCCATTCGCGCGATCACCCGGTCGCAGCGCGCCTTCACCTCGCCGTCGCGCGTCTCGAAGGTGATCTCGCCCTGGTCGATCGCCGAGGACGTGGTCTCGACCCGTACGGTGATTCGTCCCTCGGCCTCCATCTCGCGCAGCTTGTCGACGTTGGCGGCCTTGGCGGTGGCGAAATCGGCCGAGCGGTTGATGATCGTCACGGTGTTGCGCTGCACCGGATCGGCGGCGAGGCCCATGGCGTTTTCGATCCCCGCGTCGCCCGCCCCGATCACCGCGATGTGCTCGTCGTTGTACTCGGCCGGATCGTCGAGCTGGTATTGCACCACCGCGCCCTCGCCCACCGGGCAGCGCACCAGGTTGGGATTGCCCTGGGTGCCGATCGCCAGGATCACCGCCTCGGCCCGCACCTCGCCGGCCTTGGTCTTGAGCAGGAAATCGCCCGCCGCGCCGGTGATCGCGGTGACCTCGGCATTGTAGAGCACATCGACCTTGTGCGCGGCGGTCCCGTCGTCCCAGGTGCCGAGCACGCTCTCGCGCTTACCGGCCTCGAAATCGAGGTCGCTGCGCAGCACCAGGTTGCTGGGCGTCGCCATGACGTGCTTGCCCTTCTGGTACTTGTAGATCGTGTCGGAGAGGTGATCGGTCTTCTCGATCAGAACGTGGCTCATGCCGAGCTCGGCGGCGCGCGCGGCCGCGCTCAGCCCCGCCGGACCCGAGCCGACGATCGCCACTTTGACCTTGCCCGAACCCTGCTCCGCCAAGCGTCACCCCCACCCTTGGATCGGCGCATCATAAGCCCCTCGCGGCGATGCGCCAGAGCCGTTAGACGCCCCGAAAAGCGGCTGCTATCGCTGCCCGCGGCGAGGGCTTTGCGATGGTCGGTCACACGGTGCGAAAACTGGGCGGCGGCGGATGGGCCGCGATCGCGGCGCTGGCGATCCTCGCTGGCGCGATCGGCTATCGCCTGTGGGACGCGCGGCCCGCACCCGCGCCCTCCGCCGCCGACGCGATCGACCCGCTCGGCGCGCTGCAGCGCCGGGCCGAGGAACAGCCCGGCAGCGCCGAAGCCTGGCAGCAGCTCGGCCTGGCGCTGTTCGAGCGCGAGCAATTCGCCGAAGCGGCCGCTGCCTATCGCCGCGCCACGCAGGCGGATGGGCAAAGCGCGGTCTTGTGGTCGTCGCTCGGCGAAGCGCTGGTCATGGCGAGCGACCGCGATCCGATGCCGGCCGCGGCGCGCGACGCCTTCCACCGCGCCAGGACGCTCGATCCCAAAGAGCCGCGCACGAGGTATTTCCTCGCCGTCGAACGCGACCTTGGCGGCGACCATGCCGGCGCGATCGACGAATGGCTGGCCTTGCTCGCCGTATCCCCGCCGACCGCGCCGTGGTCGGCCGATCTCAGGCGCACGATCGAACAAGTCGGCGCGATCCATTCGATCGATGTGGCCGATCGCCTCGCCGCCGCCGCCGCGCGCCAGCCGCCGCCGCCGCCGCCGGTCATGCCCGCGATCCCCGGCCCCAGCGCCGACCAGCTCGCCGCCGCCGCGTCACTGCGTCCGGCCGAGCAGCAGGACATGGCCGAGGCGATGGTCGCCCGCCTCGCCGCCCGGCTCGAACGCGAACCCGGCAACGTCGAGGGCTGGATCATGCTGATGCGCAGCTACCGCACTCTCGGCCGCGACGCCGAGGCGAGACGCGCGTTGAGCAC
>JANOAH010000277.1:0-3508 GCA_031411075.1 Erythrobacteraceae bacterium | reverse complement strand
TGATTTGGCCCGCTGGCCCGAGGAAGTGCGCGTCGCTGTCAACGTCTCGCCGCTGCAGTTCGCCAATCCGCAGCTCCCGGCGATCGTCACCAGCGCCATCGCCCAGGCCGGGATCGACCCGGGGCGGCTCGAGCTGGAAATCACCGAGAGCGTGTTCCTCAACGACGATGCCGGCACCGATGCGATGTTCGCGGCGCTCAAGCGGATCGGCGTGCGGCTGGCGCTCGACGATTTCGGCACCGGCTATTCCTCGCTCGGCTATCTGAAGAAGGCGCCGTTCGACAAGATCAAGATCGACCAGAGCTTCGTGCGCGGGGCGACCGAGCCGGGCAGCCGCAACGGCGCGATCATCGCCTCGATCACCAGCCTGGCGCATTCGCTGAGCATGGATACGACGGCCGAGGGCGTCGAGACGATGGACGAGCTCGAACTGGTCCGAATGCACGGCTGCAGCCACGTTCAGGGTTTCGTTTACGAGCGGGCGCTGTCGGTCGAGGACGCCGACGAGCGGCTCGGCAGCGGGCTCGCGTCTATCGCGCGTGGCCCGCAAGCCTCGCGCCGCCCGCGCCGGGCGATGCTGCGCAAGGTCGTGCTCGATTACAACGGTCAGCTCTACAACGGGCGAGTGCGCAACATATCGACCGGCGGAGCCCTGGTTGAGGGGCTGTGGAGCGTGCCGGTGGGGACAATTTTCAAGCTGCACCTGTCGGACGTTCAGATCGTCACGGTCACCACCCGGTGGTGCGAAGAAGATCGCATCGGCGTGGAGTTTTCGACCCCGCTGACGCTCGCACCCGATGGCCGCCTGCTCGATCCGCCGGGCGCCCCGGCCGCGCCCGCCAAGTTGCTGCGCCGGGCCGGCGGCATAGTATGATTATCGGTTATTCTTAGCGGTTTGGTAAGGGCGGCCGGCTATCCTTGCCGGCACAACGAGAAGGGGTCGCCTCGAGCTTGCGATGTAGCGGAGGTGGATGCGAAATGGCGATGCGCGGGATGTTGCGGACGCTTGGTGCCATGGGCGCCGCGAACCCGCTCGCGTCCGGCGCCGATCCGGCCTCGGCGGTCGACGCCCGGCAGCGGCTGGCGATGCTCGATGCCTTTGAAGAGGACGAGATCGGCTGGTTCTGGGCGACCGACAAGCAAAACCACCTGACCTACCTGTCGCCATCGGCGGTGCGCCGCTTCGACCCCGGCCACCCGGTGTTAGGCGCGGCGCTGGGCTCGATCGTCGAGACCGTGCCCAGCGAAGGCGACGAACGCGCACAGCGTCCACTGTCCTTCTTGCTCAGCGCCCGTAACAAGATCGCCGATCTGATCGTGCGGGTCGAAACGGTCAGCGGCGAGATGTACTGGTCGTTGACCGGCAAGCCACACTTCGATGCGCGCGACAATTTCATCGGCTATCGCGGCAGCGCCAAGGACATCTCCTCCGTGTTCGAACAGCAGCGCGATGCGGCGCGGCTGTCGCAGTACGATTCGCTCACCGGGCTTGCCAACCGGCACCGCATGAACAAGCGGCTGGCCACGATCCTGACCGCGTTCAAATCGGCCAAGCGCAGCTGCGCGCTGGTGATGCTCGATCTCGACCGGTTCAAGCAGGTCAACGACACGCTCGGTCACCCGGCCGGTGATGACCTGCTCAAGCAGGTGGCGCAGCGGTTGCAGCGCATCGTCACCGGCACGGTCGAGATCGGCCGGCTGGGCGGCGACGAATTCCAGATCATCATGCCCGACGTCGACGATCGCGGAAAGCTGGGCGAACTGGCGCAGCGGATCATCCAGATGGTGTCGCAGCCTTATTCGATCGACGGCGCGCGCGCGATCATCGGCACCAGCATCGGCATCGCCATTGCGCCCTATGACGGGATCGAGCCCGACGAACTGATCAAGAGCGCGGACCTGGCGCTCTATGCCGCTAAGGGCGGCGGCCGGGGGCAGTACCGGTTCTATTCGAACGACCTAAAGGATTCGGCGGACGAGCGGCGCGAGATCGAGGAAGAGCTGCGCGATGCACTGGCCCGCGGCGAGCTGCGGATGCACTATCAACCGGTGGTGCGGGCCAGCGATAACACGGTGTCCGGCTTCGAGGCGCTGATGCGCTGGACCCATCCTGAACGGGGCCCGATCAGCCCGGGCCTGTTCATCCCGATCGCCGAAGAAACCAACCTGATCGGCCCGCTGGGCGAATGGGCGCTGCGCCAGGCCTGTGCCGACGCCGCCAATTGGCCGGCGGAGTTGCGCGTAGCGGTGAACGTGTCGGCGCACCAGTTCCATTCCGACAGCCTGCCCTCGATCGTCACCAATGCGCTGGCCGCCAGCGGGCTCAAGCCGCACCAGCTCGAGCTCGAGATCACCGAGAGCGTGTTCATGGGCGACGCCGATGCGGTCGACGTGATGTTCAAGCGGCTGAAGAAAATCGGGATCAAACTTTCGCTCGACGACTTCGGCACCGGCTATTCGTCGCTCGGCTATCTGCGCAAGGCGCCATTCGACAAGATCAAGATCGACCAGAGCTTCGTGCGCGGTTCGACCGAGCGCGACAACACCAATTCGGCGATCATCACAGCGATCGTCAGCCTGGCGGGCGCGTTGAAGATGGAGACCACGGCCGAGGGGGTGGAGACGATGGACGAACTGGCGCTGATCCGCGATCTGGGCGCGACCAACGTTCAGGGCTTCATCTATGCCAAGGCGGCCTCGCAGGACGAAGTGATGGGCAAGCTGGCCGACGGGGATTTGGTCTATCTGCCCGACGGGCCCGACCGTCACCGCGCCGAACGGCGGACGGTGTTCCGCCGTGTCGGGGTGATCCACGAGGACCACCACTACGACGTCATGCTGCGTAATCTGTCGCGCAGCGGGGCGATGATCGAGGGCCTGGTCAATGTGCCGCTCGGTACCGAACTGGTGCTCGACTTTGGCGAAGGGCAGCTGGCGGTGTGCAAGGTGCGCCGTTCGCGCGAAGCCAATCAGGGCATCGAGTTCGAAACGCCGCTGATCAGCGACGGCGCCGAAGGGCTGTGCACCCGCCACCGCATTTCGCCCTATGCGCTCGCTGCCGCGGGCATGCCACTGCGCGCGCTGCCGGCCGGCCACTACGGCGCCGCCACGGGCAATCCCCGGGACAATCAGAGCAAACCCAAGTTCCTCCAGCTCGACCTGTCGCTAGGCTCGCGGGCGGCCTAGCTTCGCTGCACCCGCGCCGCTAAGGGCGCGGCATGACCGAGCTCGCCCGCATCCGCAATTTTTCCATTATAGCCCACATCGACCACGGCAAAAGCACCCTGGCGGATCGGTTGATCCAGGCGACGGGGGGGCTGAGCGATCGCGAGATGAGCGAGCAGGTGCTGGACAACATGGATATCGAGCGCGAGCGGGGGATCACGATCAAGGCCCAGACGGTGCGGCTCAATTACACCGCCAACGACGGCGAGCTGTATGAGCTCAACCTGATGGATACGCCGGGTCATGTGGATTTTGCGTATGAAGTCTCCCGCTCCCTCGCCGC
>JANOAH010000276.1:0-1960 GCA_031411075.1 Erythrobacteraceae bacterium | reverse complement strand
CCGGCGGGCGCGGCGACCACCTTGTATCCCGCCTCGCGCCCCACTTCCTCGATGAGCAGCGCGTCGGCGGCGCGGCTTAGGCCGATGACCAGTGCGGGCCGCTGGGCGAACAGCGCGCGGGCGAAGCGGATGGGATCGCCTGCGATCGCGCGTACTTCGCCGTCGTGCAGCGCGGCGAGGCGCTCGACGGGGATCAGCGCGGGATCGTGGACCAGCACGGTCCGGCCGCCCCTGGCCCAGGCGGCCGTCGGCACCGCGGCCAATGCGGGCACCGCCAGCGCGCCTTTCAGCGCCTCGCGCCGGGACGCCTTCATGGGTGCGGTCCCGCGGCGAGGTAATCGGCGATCGCCTGCATTTCGGCGTCGCTGACTTCGCCACGCGGGATCGCCGGCATGTTGCCGATGCCCTGCCGCGCGGCGACGATGACGTAGGCGGCCGCGAGGTTGTCGCGCGCTTCGAGCAGCGCCGGCTGGATGCGCCGCGCAAGCAGACCGGTTCCCATGCCGCCGGCCGCGTGGCAGCTGGCGCAGTGCGCGACGTAGAGGGCCTCGCCGCCGGTCGCTCCGGGGCGGCTTGAGGCCGTGGTCGGCTTGGGCGCAGCCTGGCTTTGCGCTACCGCCGTGCCTGCCGCCAGCAGCAGTGCGGCCGCGAAGATCCACTTCATGGCTTGGCTCCCTTCGGCCAGATTCCGCTCTTACCCGGCGCGAGGATGCCGTTGGGGTCGAGCGCGTCCTTGACCTTCTGGTTGAGCTTGCCGAGTGCGCCCCCGCCCCAGTCATAGCTGCCTGCGACCAGGTCCATGTAATCGAGGTGGGTGCGGTATTCGCCGTACCCTTGCGCTTTCGCGTCGGCGACAAGCTGGCGGAAGAACGGGTCGATCCGCGCCATCATTGCCGGATCGTCCTTGTTGAACAACATCGCGTTGACGTTGGTCAGATGGCGCTCGCCGAACGCGAAGCTGCCCTGATAGTCCATCCCGTATTCCTTGTAGCGGGCGTAAGTGCGCTGGAACTGCGCCAGCGCCGCAGTACCATTCTGCGGGATGATCGGCGAGAAACCGATGTGCCCGCCGCGCCCGCCGTACCAGTTCACGTTCTGCATCGGGAAAGTCAGCGGCGTGCCGGTGTAGCCCGAATATTCGATCGGCTGGCCCTTCACCCAGGTGGTCGGGCGCAGCACCATCGGCTTGATCGCGTTCATCGCGTTCTCGATCAGCGTGTAGGCGGCCCTGGTGACTTCCTCGCGCCCGTACAGCCGCAGGCCTACGCCCCACCAGCCGAGCCCGAAGCGGCGGCGGATCGCGTCGATCACGCTGTCATCGAGCGCACCGGGCTTGTCGGTCCATTCCTGCCGCGTGGTCGCGACCGCCGCGGCGCGCAGCCAGTTGCCGATGCTCGGCGACTGCTGCAACAGCCGCTCGCGCCTGAACGGGCCGATCACATCGACCATCTCCTTCAGGTCTTCGGGTTTGTCGAACTCGACGTCGAGACCGATCAGGCTCTCGGGCTCGGGCATCAGCCACATATTGGCCTTGGTCACGATCCCGAAGTTTGACTGCACGAACATCTGGTCCCAGCCGGGCCCGAACCCGAACGGATAGGCGCCCCAGGTCGGCGCGTTGGAGAAGGCGCCCATCCCGGTGCGGACCACCTCTCCGGTCGGCAGGACCACTTCGAGCCCGCAAAGGCTGCGCGTATTCTCGCCGTAAGGCGTGTAGCCGACGCCGCGGTCGAGCGCGTTGCCGATTACCGAACCCCACGAGTTGCCCGGGGTCGACAGCCAATAGGGCAGATTCCTGGCCTGGATGAAGTCGAACAGATCGTAGAAGCCGACGCCAGGTTCGAGCAGCACGGTGCCGAATTCCTCGTTGAATTCGATCTTCTTCATGCCGCTGAGGTCCATGACCACGCTGCCCGACATCAGCGGCGCGCTGCCGCCGTAGCCGAGGTTCTTGCCGCGG
>JANOAH010000275.1:0-5802 GCA_031411075.1 Erythrobacteraceae bacterium | reverse complement strand
TCGAAGCTGCGCTCCTTTCGCGAGGAGCTGAACGCGGAGAGCGGGGGCGACCACGTCGAGATCACCTGCGACCTTTCCAATACCACCCAGGTCGAAGAGCTGATTCCCGCCACGCTCGATACGCTCGGTCAGCTCGACATCCTGGTCAACAACGCCGGCATCACCCGCGACAACCTGGTCATGCGAATGAAGGACGAGGAGTGGGACCAGGTCATCCGGCTCAACCTCGAGGCCGCGTTCCGGCTGATGCGCGCCGCGGTGCGGCCGATGATGAAGGCGCGGTTCGGTCGGATCGTCACGATCACCAGCGTGGTCGGCGCGACCGGCAACCCCGGCCAGGTCAACTATGCCGCGGCCAAGGCGGGCCTGGTCGGCATGACCAAGAGCTACGCCCAGGAGGTGGCCAGCCGCGGCATCACGGCCAACTGCGTCGCCCCCGGCTTCATCCGCACCGCGATGACCGACGGCCTGCCAGACGCCCAGAAGGAGGCGCTCAACGCCCGCATCCCGATGGGCCGGATGGGCGAGGGCGAGGACATCGGCGCCGCGGTGGCGTTCCTCGCCTCGAAGGAAGGCGGCTACATCACCGGCGCCACGCTGCATGTGAACGGCGGCATGGCGATGTTCGCTTAGGGACGCGTCGCTGTCCGAACCCATTTATCCCCAGCACCCCCGCATTGCGGCTTGCCGCGTGACGCCGCCCCGCTAAGGATATTTCGACCAATTCCGGCGCTTGGCGGCGATTCCGGCCACGGGCGCGCAAGGGGGTCATTGTTGCGATGAAAGCCACCATCGAACGCGCCAAGCTGCTGCGCTGTTTGTCCCATGTCCAATCGGTGGTGGAACGGCGCAACACCATTCCGATCCTGTCGAACGTGCTGATCGAAGCGTCGGCTGATGGCCGCGTGCGGATCATGGCCACCGACCTTGATCTGCAGGTGGTCGAAAGCCTCGATGCCGCGTCGGTCGACCAGGCCGGCGCGATTACCGTTTCGGCGCACCTCCTGTTCGATATCGCCCGCAAGCTGCCCGACGGCAGCCAGGTCAGTTTCGAGGTGGCCGACAACCGCATGACGGTGAAGACCGGACGCAGCCGCTTCCAGCTGCCGACGCTGCCGCGTGACGATTTCCCGATGATCGTCGAAGGCGATCTGCCGACCAGTTTCGAGCTGCCGGCGCGGCTCCTGGCCGAACTGATCGATCGCACCCGCTTCGCGATCTCGACCGAAGAGACGCGCTATTACCTCAACGGCATCTTCCTGCACGTCTCGGACGACGATTCCCCGACGCTGAAGGCCGCGGCGACCGACGGGCATCGTCTGGCGCGGTTCACGCTCGACCGGCCCGAAGGCGCGGCCGGAATGCCCGACGTGATCGTGCCGAGGAAGGCCGTGGCCGAGCTGCGCAAGCTGCTCGAAGAAGCGCTCGACGGCAATGTCGAGATCGACCTGTCGGCGAGCAAGATCCGCTTCACGCTCGGCGGTGAGGGCGGGGTGGTGCTGACCAGCAAGCTGATCGACGGCACCTTCCCCGATTATTCGCGCGTCATTCCAACGGGTAACGACAAGCTGTTGAAGCTCGATCCGAAGAGTTTCTACGAGGGCGTCGATCGCGTCGCGACGATCGCCACCGAGAAGACCCGCGCGGTCAAGATGGGGCTCGAGCAGGACAAGGTCACGCTTTCGGTTACCAGCCCCGACAACGGCACCGCGGCCGAGGAAGTGCCGGCCGATTACCGCTCCGACGCGCTCGAGATCGGTTTCAACGCCAATTACCTCAAGGACATCCTCCACCAGATCGACGGCGATACGGTCGAACTGCACCTCGCCGATGCCGGCGCGCCGACCCTGATCCGCCAGGACGACAAGAGCCCGGCGCTCTATGTGCTGATGCCGATGCGGGTGTGAGCATGCGGCGGTGAGTGAGCAGGTCGCCACGCATGTTTTCTTTCCGTACTTTTTCGTTCCGCTGTTCTTGGCGATGTGGCTGGCAATCACCAGCATGCTTGGCTTTTTCGCCGGCTGGTTCGAGTTGCAGGAGCTCTACCCGGACCTGGACGAGCGGCCCGTGGATCGCCTGAGGGGCGTCAGCGGCGGCATCGGGAGCGGAAGTCTGCTCAATCCTTGGGGCAACGTATCGTACGGGAGTTGTTTGACCCTCGACGTGTGCAACCGCGGCTTGAGAGTTCGGGTTTGGCGCCTGTTTGCCCCACTCCAAAAGGCGATTTTCGTGCCATGGGAGTGCATGACCGTGGAGGAAAAGAAGCTTCTTTTCGTTCGACGATACCGCTTTGAATTTGCTCGAACGAACGGTCGAGCCCTTACCGTTGGACGGCGAGCGTTTGCTCGAATCGGGCGATCAGGGCTGCTCCAAAACCGGGATTAATTCGCTCACCTTCGCGCCCGAATCATCGCCGCGATATCGACGAATTTCTCGCGCGGGGCGCCTTCGCGGGCGGCGCGTTCCTCGGCCTGTTCGATCTTCTTCCAGTCGGCGAAAGTAACCACGTCGAGGCCGCGTTCGGCGGCCAGCGCGTCGAAGCCGTCTGAGCCCTGTTTGCGGGCCGCGCCGAGGTCACCCGAGGCGATGTCGGCCGCGATCAGCTCGACCACGCCATAGCCGTCGGGGCGGTTGGTGCCGATCGTCCCCGACGGGCCGCGCCGCGCCCAGCCGACCGCGTAGAGCCCCGGCAGCACCCGCCCTTCGTCGTTGGCGAAGCGGCCCGCACGCTCGTCGAACGGCACCCCATCGATCGGCGAGGTGCGATAGCCGATGCAGCTGACGACGAGGTCGGTGCGGATCGTCTCGACCTCGCCGGTGCCTTCGGCGCGGCCCTTGATCAGTTCGGTGCGCTCCACCTCCACCGCCTCGACCCGATCCGTGCCGAGCAGCGCCACCGGCGCGGCCATGAAGGCGAATTCGACCGCGATCGGCTTCTCGGCGCGGATGTGCTCGGGCGTAGCGGCAAAGGCGCGCAAGTGCGCCACCGACTTGCGCAAGCCCGGCTCGAGTATCGCGTCTTCTTCCGGCGCGGGCAGATCGGCGGGCGCGACATGCGGCGAGGCGCGTTCGAGCTCGCCCAGCTCGCCCAGTTCCTTGGGCGTCATCATGATCTGGTGCGGCCCGCGCCGGCCGAGCAGCACAATCCGTTCGATCCGCGAACCCTCGAGCGCGGCCAGCGCGTGGCCGACGATATCGCTGCCGGCGAATTCGGCGCGGGTCTTGGCCAGAATCCGCGCCACGTCGAGCGCGACATTACCCATGCCGATCACCACCGCGGTCTTGCCCGAGAGATCGGGATCGAGCGCGGCGAATTCGGGGTGGCCGTTGTACCATCCGACGAACGCGGCGCTGCCGAACACGTTGCCGAGGCGTTCGCCGGGGATGCCCAGGTCGCGGTCGCGCGGCGCGCCGGTGGCCAGCACCACCGCGTCGTACAGGTCCTGCAGCTCGGCGATCGACACGTCGGCGCCGACGCGGACATTGCCGACGAAACGCACATTGTCCGACAGCGCGACCTTCTCGTAGCGGCGCGACACCGCCTTGATCGACTGGTGGTCGGGCGCCACCCCGCTGCGGATCAGGCCATAGGGGACGGGCAGCGCGTCGAACACGTCGATCCGCGCGCCGGCAAAGGCCTTTTGGGCCGCTTCGGCGGTGTAGTAGCCCGCCGGGCCCGAGCCGATGATCGCGATGTGCCGCATGTGCTTGTCCGCCCTCGCCGCCTCATTCTTAATCGCGCGTTCGCCGCGCGGCCAATTCCACCGCGTAAAAGCATGGCGATAACTTAACCGTTTTTCAAACGCCGCTGGGGCATGAAGGCGCCATGTTCCGGACCAGCCAGGCCCGCGCCGCACCGCCCGCGCAAGAGCGATCCGCGCCCGCCGCGCCGGTTGCGCGCGCGTCGGCGGCCAATGCGCCGGTGGCCGAGCAGCGCCGCGGCCCGCGCCGCCAGCCGCGCTCGGATCGCGCGCTCGTCGCTTCACGCGCGGCCACCGTGGCGCGCAACTGGCTGCCCGAACGCTGGCCATATGCGATCCTGACAATGGTCGCCGCGGCCGCCTGCGGGATGGTCGCCAGCCGCGCGCTGCCGGACCTGGTGACCGACGCCCTGCTGCTGGTCGCGATCGTTCTGGCGAGCGGGATCGGCCTCGCTCACCGCGTGTCCGCCGGCGGCCAGAAAGGGCGGCGGCTGGCCGCGATTGGCGCGGTAGTGGTGTTGCCGATGGGGCTGTTCGGCTTTGCGGTGGCGCGCTGGAGCACCTTGGGTGCGCTGCCGTGGGATGTCGGTATTGCCCTCTTGCTGTGCGTCGCCGGGGTCGCCGCAGCCTATCTGCGCCGCCAGCCGGGCGTGATTTTCGCCGCGCAGCTGTCGATCTGGTCGGCGGCGGTGATGACTCACCCTTCGGTTGCTGGCGCGCTGACCGTGCTGGTGGCGCTGGCCATCGCCATCCTCGTCAGCCGCGAGCAAATTGCCGAGGTCCGCAACGAGGAGCAGCGCCGCCTTGCCCGAGACCGCGTGCAGTCGCGCGCCCGCGACATTCTCGCCGACTACGAGGAGACGCGGCAGGGCTGGTTCTGGGAGACTGACCGCCGGGCGCTCTTGACCTACGTTTCGGCGCCGGTGGCGTTTGATGTCGGCGCCGATCCCGATGGCCTGATCGGCCAGCCGCTGATCGCGCTATTCGACCTGGGCGAAGCCAGCCGCGACGGCGAGCGGACCTTGCAGTTCCATTTTTCCGCCCGCTCGGCGTTCCACGAACTGCCGGTGCGTGCCGCGATCGACGCGGAGGAACGCTGGTGGTCGGTCAGCGGCCGGCCTATCCATGACGAATTCGGCAATTTCGTCGGTTTCCGCGGCTCGGGCACCGACTTGACCGAACGGCGCCGCAGCCAGGAACAGGCCAAGCGGCTGGCCCATTTCGATGGCCTGACCGGCCTCGCCAACCGCTTCCAGATGTCGCAGACGCTCGAAAAGATCCTCGGCGCCACCCATGCCGCCAACCGCACCTGCGCGGTGCTGCTGATCGATCTCGATCGGTTCAAGCACGTCAACGATACGCTCGGCCATCCGGCCGGCGACGCCTTGCTGGTCCAGGTCGGACAGCGGCTCACCCGGGTCGTCGGCGAGGCCGGCAAAGTCGGCAGGCGCGGCGGCGACGAATTCGAAGTGATCATGCCGGGCGAAGTCAAGCGGCAGACGATCGGCCATCTGGCCGGCGAGATCATCCAGTCGCTGTCGCAGCCCTATTCGATCGAAGGACAGCGAGTCATCATCGGCGCGTCGATCGGCGTCGCCGTTTCGCCTGACGATGGCCTCGCCAGCGACGAACTGATCCGCAACGCCGACCTGGCGCTCTATGCCGCCAAGGACCTCGGTCGCGGCCGGTTCCATTTCTATGCCGAAGACCTGCACGCCCAGGCCGAAGCCAAGGCCCGGCTGGAGCGCGATTTGCGCGATGCGCTGGCGCAGGGCGGGCTGCGGTTGTTCTACCAGCCCTATGTCTCAACCGCGACCGAACGGATCGCCGGGTTCGAGGCGCTGCTGCGCTGGCAGCATCCCGAGCTCGGCTGGGTTTCGCCCGAACACTTCGTCAAGATCGCCGAAGACAGCGGGATGATCGGCCAAATCGGCGAATGGGCACTGCGCACTGCCTGCCATGATTTGGCCCGCTGGCCCGAGGAAGTGCGCGTCGCTGTCAACGTCTCGCCGCTGCAGTTCGCCAATCCGCAGCTCCCGGCGATCGTCACCAGCGCCATCGCCCAGGCCGGGATCGACCCGGGGCGGCTCGAGCTGGAAAT
>JANOAH010000274.1:0-10402 GCA_031411075.1 Erythrobacteraceae bacterium | reverse complement strand
AGGATCATCGCGTGGTTGTGGACGCGGTGCTGGCTGGCGATGCCGATGGCGCGGAGCGGGCAATGCGCGCTCACGTCATCAACGGGCTCGAGTTCCTCTCCCAGCTCGATCGGTCGATCCATTTCGGCGAGGACTGAGGCGCCTTGCGGCCCAAATCGAAACTTCACAACCACCGCCACCCTGTCCCAGCGCCGCCGTTTCCGGCTCGGCGGCCCTTGCTCCGATGCGGGCGCGGCGCTTAAAGCGGTCGGGCAACCGACACGGCGGACAAGCCCATTTCCACTGAGCGATCGATCGTCAATTTTCCGGCCGAGTTCCTCGCGCTCGGGACCAATCTCGTGTCGCGCAAGCGCGGGGCGGCGGCGGTCGACCTGGTCCGCCGGGCCCGTGCCGAGCGGCCGGACGATGCGCGGCTCGCCGCGGTCTGCAACGCGATCCTGAGCCGCGAATTGCCGCCGTTTCACCGCGGCATGCTTTTGGATACGGCGCGCAATGGGACCTTTGCCCGCGGAATCGCGGCCATGGCGCCGGGCAAGCTCGTGCTCGATATTGGCACCGGCTCCGGCCTGCTCGCGATGCTGGCGGCGCGGGCCGGCGCGGCCCACGTCTACGCCTGCGAAGAAAACCCGATGTTGGCCGAAACCGCGCGTGAGATCATCGCCGCCAACGGCTTCGCCGACCGCATCACCGTCTTCGCCCGATCGTCGGAAGACCTGGACCCGGTCGACGATCTTGGCGGCGGCGTCGATTTGATCGTCTCGGAAGTCATTTCCGAAAATTTGTTCGGTGAAGGAATCCTGCGAACGCTGGAAGACGCGCGCAGCCGCCTTTGCCTGCCGGGCGCCCGGTTCCTGCCCGCTCGCGTCACCGTCCGGGCCGCGTTGGCCGATGCCCAGCCGCCCCCGCCGATCGGCTCGGTCGAAGGCCTCGATCTCTCGCTGTTCGAACGTCACTTGCGCCCCGGAGGCTTCATCAACGTCGCGCCGGCGCGCGACCGCCAACGCGGGGAGCCGATCGATTTCCTGACGCTGGAATTCGCTGGCGACGAGCCGATCGGGCTCAAGGGGGAAGTGCTCCACATGTTGCCGTCGCCAGGGGGGCAGATCGGCGGAGTGCTGCAGTGGCTGCGGATCGAAACCGCCCCCGGCATCACCTACGAAAACGTGCCCGGCGGGGACCCGAGCCTGAGCTGGCTGGTCCGCTACATCCGCTTCGCCAGGCCGGTCCAGACCCAACCCGGCGACACCGTCGCCGTCGGCATGATGTATAGCGGCGACGAGGTGGTCGGATGGTTGGCCGATGACGACCGCCCCTCCGGCGCGGATTGAGCAAGCTGGGCAACCTCGCCCGCCGCTCGTCGACCGAGCGGGCGCTGCTGGTGGAGAGCGTTGTTCGCTTGGCCGTGTTGCGCGTGCTCCTGGCCCTGATCGGAACCGATCGGCGAACCGCGCTGTTCGGACCGGCGGTGACTCCCGCGGCCGGGAGCGCGAGCCTCGCCACCATGACCCTGACTGACCTGCAGCGAAGCCAGGCCAAGGCGGTCGCCTGGTCGATCGCGCGCGCCGAAGCGGCGTTGCCGTTCACCGTCAACTGCCTGCCCCAGGCCCTGATCGGGCGCCGCATGTTGCGCAACCGCGGCATTGCCAGCGTGATGTTTTTCGGGGTCGAGCGCGACAAGGACGTGGCCCGCGCCGATACCCACGCCTGGCTGATGGCCGGGGACGTGCCGATTACCGGCCATCGGCTGATGGCGCAGTATGAGCCGTTCGCCGCCTTTCCGCGGACCCGCCCGGTCGAATCGCCCTGACCATGCCCGGCGACATCGACTGGCGCTTGTTCGCGCAGCAGGCGCTCCGGCCGTTCATCCGCAGGATGGCCGCGGGCCGCCTTGCGGCAGCAGCGGAGATGCTGGGGCGCGATAGCCGGGCGATTCTGCGCCAGCGGCTGTGGCCGGACGAGGCGCGGGTGTTCGGCGACCATCTGGAGCGAGTCCTGCCGCTCCGCCGGTCGCTGTTTCTTCAATCCGAGCTGATTCGTTCCAACGCCAAGTATCGCGCTGCGATCGAGCGCCATGGCTTGCGGTCGAAGTTGGCGTTCGCGCGCTTTTGCGCGGCCCACGCGTTCGCCCATCCGCCCACCGTGCCGGCTGCCCAGGTGCCCCTGACGGCCGATTGGGGCGATGCCATCTTCCTCAAGCCCGACCGAGGTTCTTCGGGCAAGGGCGTGGCGGTGATGCGGCGCTTGGCGGACGGGACCTGGCAACGCACGTCGTGCGATTCGACGGCGGTCGGCGATCTTCGCGCCGTGGTGGGACAGGTTAAAGGCTTGATCGCCCAGCCGCTATTGCAAAGCCATCCGGACATACCGGTCCCCGAAGGCGCGGCGCTGGCAACCGTGCGAGTCGTGACGGGGCGCACCGGAGACGGCGACGCGGCGGTTCTCTCCGCGCTGGCCGAATTGCCGCAGGACCCTGCCCAGCCGTTGGCCATGCGCTGGATCAGTGTTCCGATCGATTTGCGCTCGGGCGAACTGCTGCCGGGCGATCGAACGGCATCCGCTATGGCGCCGTTCGCTTATCCCGCCGCCGCCGAGATGTTCACGCTGGCCGCAACCGCGCATCGGTTGCTGGCCGGCCAAGCGCCAGACCCACTCCCGCCGATGATCGGCTGGGATCTGGCGGCAACACCGGCCGGGGCGGTGCTGCTCGAAGCCAACTGGAACTGGGCGGTCGCGCCGCACTACTGCAATGCGGCCGGGCTGACCTTCGACCTGTCGCCGATATTCGAACGTTACGCGAGCGGACGGGCATGATCGCGCCAACGCTGGCGGATCGGTTAACAGCCGCCGATGGGCGGCCGGCGGGGTTCGACTATCTGCGGCTCGCCCTCGCGCTGGCGATCTTCGCCTGGCACTGCATCGGCTTTACCGACCAGCCCGCGTTGCGCATCGCCCGCGCGCCGTTGATGGTCGGGCCGGCGATGGCGCTGGTCCCGGCGTTTTTTGCGTTGAGCGGCTTTCTGGTCGCCGGCAGCCTCGTACGGAATCCGTCGCTGCTGGCGTTCGGGACCATGCGCGCGGCCCGGATCATCCCCGCGCTGTTCGTCGATACGCTGTTTTCCGCCCTGATCTTGGGGCCGATATTCACCAGCCTGACGCTCGAAGCCTATTTCGCCGCGCCGGAGTTCTGGCGGTACTTCCTCAACATCGCCGGGATCATCAGCTTCAAGCTGCCCGGCGTCTTCACCGGCAATCCGTCCGATTTCGTCAACAGCCAGCTGTGGACGATCCCGTGGGAGCTTTACGCGTACGTCGGCCTGTTCCTCGCCGCGGCAGTCGGCATCTTCTGGCGCCGCTGGCTGATGCTGCTGGCGACGCTGGCGCTCGACGCCGGGCTGACGGTGCGAATCGGTTTCCATGGCCTGGGCACGTTCGTGGGCGATGCCTTGGTGCCATCGTTCCTGACCGGCGCTTGCGCGTATCTTTATCGCGACCGCATTCCGGTGCACGGGCTGGCGATCGCGGCGGCGCTGGCGATGGTGGTGGCAGCCTGGCCGATCAAGGTGCTGGCGCCGCTGCTGCCGTGGGCGACGATCTATGCGACGCTCGCCCTCGGCGTCCTCAATCCCCAGCGCAATCGATTCATCCGTTCGGGGGATTATTCGTACGGCATCTATCTTTACAGCTTGCCGATCATCCAGGCGCTGATCGCGGCGGTGCCGTTTGCGCGGACCTGGTGGGGCGCGCTGCTGCTGGCGACACCTTGCGTGCTGCTGTTCGCCGCCGCCTCGTGGCATGGCGTCGAAAAACACGCGCTGAAAGCGCGGGCGCGGATCGTCGAAATGGTAGAAAAGGCTATCGGCCGACAAAGCGATCGCCGGCCGATCTCAGCCGATCACGACGGAGCGTAAGAGATTCCCGAACGCGAGCGCTCCGCCGGTTCGCGGTTTAGCTTGCGCGTCGGCCCGCGCGAGCTCAGCGGCACGACTTCGGGCGTGACCCAGGCCGCCTTGGCCGCGCTGGGAGTCTTGGTACCTGCAGAGCCACTCATATCGATTCCTTCGACCACGATGTCACACGGCGTTTACCTTAGGGCGTTCCCCGAGGCAATCTTAGTCTAGCTGGGGCGGAACGACATCGAAGGCGATGCAGATGCGCGGCGCATCGTTGCCCGCCGCCAGCGTTTCATGCGTGAAATACGACGGCATCAAGGCCAGCGTGCCGGGGGCGGGATGAACCCACCGCTCGTCCCAGCCGGAGCTGACGCCAAGGCCATCGGGCGGGCCCACCCGCAACCAGCCGCGGTGGTGCGGATCGGTCGGCGAAACCCCGTCGGCTTGAAGGTAGAGCACGCCGCTGACCCAGGCGCGCGGGTGAATATGGCTCAGGTGCCGGCTTTCACCGTCGAACATCACGCACCAGCCGCGCAGGCGATAGGCTGGCGGCCGGGTGGTCACGAACGGGTGGTCGCTTTCACCCAGTGCCGCGGCGTAAGCATTGACCTCGCGGCGCAGGCGGTCGGCCAGCCGGCGGCCCAGCGGCCCCGCGCCGTCCAGCACCCCGCTGTTGCGCCGGGCGCGCCGGATGGCTGACCAGGGCAATTCGTGCTCGGTCATCCCGGCGGTGATTTCCGCGATCAGCGCGGCGGTGAAGTCGGGCGTCAGGAGATCGGCCAGCCCCACCGAAGTCACCTGCAGGAGCCGGTCGAAATCGACCAGGCGGCGAACCAGGGCGCGATCGCCGAGGACCGCGGCCGCCCAGGCGCGAGCGGTCAGGACGGCGGGAAAGGCTGCGCCGGCGTCAATCAGCGCGGCCGCGATCGGGCCACTTTCGCGCGCCACCCGGTCCGCTTCATCAGCCGGTGTTTCGAGCGAAGCAGGCCGCACTTCCGGCGAGAGGAGATAGGCGTCGCGAAACAGCGCCACCCCTTGCGCCGTGTGGCCCGCCTCGATCAGCCGCTCGGCCAGATCGTAACGCAAATCGTTGCGCTCCGGCTGCCGCTCGAGCGCGGCGCGCAGCAGGGCGACCTCGGCGTCGAGTTGGCGCTCAGCCGAGAGCATGTCCGTCCCAGCCGCCCCGCGGTACAATGTCGAGCGCGATGACGACTCGCTGCCCGCTGCCATGGTGCGCCGTTGCCGCATGTGGCATCCATGACGGAAAGATCGCCAGTTCGCCTGGCCGGAGCGCCAGCGGCCGGATCGGCCACGGAGCGGCGAGACCGGCATAGGGCCCGCCGGCCAACGAGCCGAGTTCGAGCCTGGCCGAGCCGTCGTCGGGCACCGCCACGCCATAGACCAGGCTCAGCCAGCCGTCGGGATGGACGTGGCTCGTCTGGTCGGCTCCGGCGGGATAGCTGACCGACCAGGCGCTGATCGCCAGCGCCCCCATCGCCGCCGGCGGCGCCAGCCAGCGGCGTTCGACGACGAATGCCTTGACCGCCACCCGCACGGCGGCGAACAGGTCGTGCGCCGCGCTGCCGGCGCGCGGGACGAAGGTTTCGGTCTGATGCCCGTGCCTCGTCGCAACCGCATGGTGCGCGTTGTCGAGTTCGTCGAGCTCGGCCAGTTCGGCCAGCAAGGCGGCGTGGAAACTGGCCAAACTGGCCCAGCGCGGGCCGGGCGGCAGCTCCACGACGGCTGCATCGCGCAGTGGATCGATCGCCGCTGCGTCAACGCCCCTAGGCCGGCCCAGCTGAGCGTTGGCAAGCGCGCCATAGAATCGGACGGCGGCCGGCGCGGCGTGGGAAACCGGGTGTTCGCACAGCTCGGCGAGCGTCGCCCAGTTCCCTGAGGTGAGCGCCTGCTGCGCCGCCAGCTCCAACCGAGTCACCGCATCGTCGGCCGCACCGGCGCCATCTGCGCCCAGCCGCGCGGACAGCCGGACCAACGCCGGTGGGTCGCCCAACCGCGCCCGGGCTTCGGCCAGCGTCGAGCGCGCTTGCCGCCACTGGCCGCACTCGGCCTGCGCCTCCGCCAGGGCGAGCACGGCGCCGGCGCTATCGGGATGCTGCCGGCAGGCTGCCCGGGCAGTCTCCACCAGGGCCAGCCATTGCCGGTCGAGCCGGTCGGCCGCCCACTCGAGCGTCATCGCGCCGGAGGCGCTGGAGCTTCGGCACGCAACGCCCCGCGTTCGATCATGGCCGCGATGAACGGCTCCAGCTCGGCGCGGCAATGCTCGGCGGAAACGTCGAACCGTTCGACCAGCCCGGCACACAGCGCGTCGAGGTCATGGGGCTGCTCGAGCATGTCCCACGCCGCCGCCGCGCTCGCGGTCAAGCCGACGAAATCGCCTGTTTCGGCGTTCAGCACCACTACCTCGTCATCGACCCGGGTCGAAAGAAACGCCTCGTTCCGCCGCAACAACATCGGGACCTCTTGCCAAGTTCGCTCCCACCTTGCCTATCTCGGGCCGTAACGTAAAGCGGCAGCGCTGCGGGGACGAACCGACCGAATGAGCTTTCGCTACCGCGCCTTCTCCTTGTCGCTTGCCAGCGCCCTGCCGCTGCCCGAACTCGACGCCGATGCTGCGCCCGGCCCGGCCGATGTGACGATCGCGTTCGGCGCCGTCCCGGCCGCGCCGCCCGCGGGCGGAGTGTTGCTGGGGCCGTTTGCCTCGACCGGCCCGGACTGGCTGTGGCTCCAGGTTCCCGGCGTGGCCAGCTACTGGGTCGAAGCCGGCCGGCAGATCCTGATCGAGCCGCTGCCCGGCATCGATGAGGACAGCCTGCGGGTGTTCCTGCTGGGGTCGGTCATCGGTGCGGTGCTGCTGCAGCGCGGACACTCCGTGCTTCATGGCAACGCCGTGGCCGTGAACGGCCAGGCGCTGGTGTGCCTGGGCGAATCAGGCGCCGGCAAGTCGACGCTGGCGCTGGGGTTCGCGCAGCGAGGTTTCCCGGTGCTGGCCGACGATGTCGTGGCCATCGACGACCGGGGGCGGGCGCTCCCCGGAATACCGCGGATCAAGATCTGGCAGGACGTCGCCGACCAGCTGGCGATCGCCACCGGATCGCTGCCGCGGGTGCGGCCGGCGATGGCCAAGTTCAGCCTGACCGTTGGCCGCCTTCCCGGTCTCGAAGCCCTGCCGGTGAAGTGGATATTCTTGCTGTCGCAGGGCCATGTCACGGCGGTTACGGCCGCGCCGACCGAGGGCATGGCGGCGTTCGAAGTGCTGCGCGACAATCTCTATCGGCCGTTTCTCGTCGAAGGGATGGGCACGCAGGCGAGCCACCTGCAGCGGCTCGGCATTCTGGCGGCGCAAGCCCAGGTGGTGCGCCTCAAGCGGCCGCTGGCGGGGTTCTCGCTGACGGAGATGATCGATCGCGTCCTCGCGACCATGGACGAGCCGGGATGAGCGGCGGGATCGTTTGGCTGGCGTCCTATCCAAAATCGGGCAGCACCTGGATGCGCGTGCTGCTGCAGAACCTCGAGGCGGACGGGGCCGAGCGGCCGGCCGACATCAACCGGCTGAGTTTCGGCATGGTCGCGAGCTCGCGCGCCTGGCTCGACGAGATGCTCGGGCTCGCGACCGCCGACCTGACGGAAGACGAAATCGAGGCGTTGAGGCCGGACGCGTACGACTGGGCCTGGCCGGCGGGCGATCCGCCGTTCTACCTCAAGATTCACGACGCTTATCGAGTGCTCGGTTCGGGCGTGCCGCTGATCGGTCGCCGCGCGCCGCGGCGTGCGCTGTATATGGTCCGCAACCCGCTCGATCTGGTGCTGTCGTACGCCAACCACCTGGGTCGCTCGATCGACGATACGATCGCGGTCATGGCCGACCCGGACCATTGCCTGGCCGCCTCGGACGTGGCCTTGCGCCGCCAGGTTCGGCAACGGCTGGGCACCTGGTCGAAGCACATCACCAGTTGGCTCGATGCGCCGGACCTGGCGCTTCATCTGGTCCGCTACGAACAGGTGCTGGGCGAACCGGTCGAGACGTTTGGCGAAGCGGTTCGCTTTCTGGGCTGGACGTCCGATCATGCTGCCTTGCAGCGCGCCGTGGATTTGAGCGGGTTCGCCCGGCTGCAGCAACAGGAAGCCACGACCGGGTTCGACGAGCGCCCGCCCGGCATGGCCGTGTTCTTCCGCAGCGGGCGCAGCGGCGAATGGCGCGAACAGCTCAGCCCGGTCCAAGTCGAGCAGGTGATCCTCGCGCACGGCGCGGTGATGCAACGGCTGGGGTATCTCGACGCCGACGGCCGGCCGGTTTGACCTAGGCTCAGGCCACGAGCCAGCGGTTGAGCCAGGCAAGGCGGGCGAGGGACGAGCGCGCCGCGATCACCCCATCGTCGAGCGTCTCGGCGCGCCGGACGGTCACCATCGCCCGCTCGACCTTGGCCGGATCGATCAGGCCGACCAGCGGGGTGGCCAGATCGGGCGTCGCCCATTCCGAAATCGGCAGGCCGCTGGCGATCGGCGTTTGCCGCAGCGGGCCCATCCATTTGTCGCGCCGCCAGGCGATCTCGGCCGGCAGCCACGGCGCGACGGCGCGGCGATGCAGATAGCGGCCCTGGTCGCCGGGGCCGAACTTCGCTGTGGTCGGCGCATCTAGATAAGTCTGGACCAACCGGGCATCGAGCAGCGGCCACGTATATTCGAGGCCAAAGCTGGCGCCGATGAGGACGCAGTTTTCGAGCCGGGTCGAAAGACCGGGCGAACCGAGGTGGTGATCGATCACCATGGCGTTCACCCGATCAATCCCAGTGCCGTATTCGGCGGTGGCGAAATAGGCGTCGGCAACGCCGAATTCCTGGGCTGCCGCCTCGGTCAGCAGCGTGTGCGGCCAGCGGGCTTCCCAGGCGCGGCGAAACGCCTGCGGCGCGCTTTCGCCGCTGCCGCCCAGCATGAACCGGGTGAACCTTGCCGATCGCCGCCAGAACCCGCCGGCGAAGCTGGCGTGCAGCGTGCGAAGCTGGCCGCCCGCGCGCCATTCCTGCCGGGCCTGAAAGGCCGGGTTCGACACCGCCTCGTCGCCCCCAAAGCCCGATAGCAGGCGCCGTACGCCCAGCGCGGCGGCGTCTTGGTGAAGCCGCCAGTACGAGCTGGCGATGCTGTTTTCCTCGGGATAGCCGAGCGCGGCGAGCGCCCGGTCGACTTGCTCCGCCCCGACCGGATCAGGCGAGCGGTAGATGCGCCGGCACGTGAGCCCCAGCGCACCAGTCAGCGTCGCGATCGCGGCCGGCTCGTCTTCGCTCAGGGCATAGCCGAGCGCGCAAAGTTGGTCTGGCAGCAGGCTGCCGGAGTGGAGCGCCGCCGCCGCCACGCTCGAGGAATCGAGCCCGCCGCTGGCTTCGAATGCCACGGGCCGCTCGGCCCCCAGCCGGGCCGTCACGGCGCTGACCAGTTCGGTGCGATAGGCCGTTACAGTCCCTTCGCCGGGCGGCTGGGCGGCGCCGACGGGATCATTGTGCCAGTGGTGCCAGCGGCGGATGCGCGGCACTTCGCCCAGCGTCACCTCGAGCAAGTGGCCCGGCGGGACCTTGATAATCTCGCGATAGGCGGTGCGAGTGAAGTCCTCCGACAGGTTCATCCAGCTGTAGCGCGCGATCCAGGCCGGGTCCGGCGTAGCCGGGCCGCCAATCGCCTTGAGCGCCGCCGCGGTGCTGGCGGCGGCGATCCAGTCCGGGCCGACGCGATAAAAGAGCGGCCGCGCGCCGACCGGGTCGCGGGCGAGGTCCATCCGGCGGCGCTTGAGATCGACAAGCGCGAAGGCAAAGTCGCCGCGCAGCCTTTCCAGCCAGCCGGTTCCTGCGTCGGCCAGGAGGCAGTTTGGTTCCAGCTGGTCAGGGCCGAGCGAGCCGGAGTGGAGCAGGATTTGCCCATCGCCATCGCGCCGGCCCAACCCGTGGGCGGCGAACCCCTCATCCTGCCAGTCCCTGCCGCGCGCGGCGGCGCCAGGAAAGATCGCCAGGTCGCGCCGGAATTGCGCGGCGGCACCGGGCACCAGCGCGGCAACAGGCCTGGCGGAAAGCAGCGAGACGAACACTCAGACGGTCCGATCCGGTCGGCCAGCGGTGCCGCTTCCTGCCCGAGTGGGTGCCCGACCGCAACCGCGTCGGCCGCTCCAGTTCCCTTTTGACGCGCCCCGGTGCACAGTGCGAACGATGGCTGAAACCCGCATCGAAACCGACAGCTTCGGCCCGATCGACGTCCCGGCCGATCGGCTGTGGGGTGCGCAAACGCAGCGCAGCGTGGAGAACTTCCGCATCGGCGGGGAGCGCATGCCGGCACCGCTGATCCGCGCGCTCGGCATGGTCAAGCGAGCGGCGGCGGTGACCAACCAGGCGCTCGGCCGGCTCGAACCGCGGCTGGCCGGGGCGATCGTCGCGGCGGCAGACGAGGTGATCGGCGGTCAGCTCGACGATCATTTCCCGCTGGTCGTATGGCAGACCGGTTCCGGCACCCAG
>JANOAH010000273.1:0-4692 GCA_031411075.1 Erythrobacteraceae bacterium | reverse complement strand
TACAACCCCGAATTCCGCACGCGGCAGGAGGCGCAAAAGTTCGACCGCACCGCCGAATTCGGTCGCCGCCTGCCCAAGGTGCGCCAGCGCGTCGCCAAGGAACTGGGGCGGCACACGTTGTCACGCGACCGGGTGGTGGCGAGCGTGGTGCGGCTGCTCGATCTCGGCGCGATCCGGGTCGGCAACGAGAGTTACGCCAAGGCGAACAAGAGTTTCGGCGCCACCACGCTGCGCTGGCGTCACGCGGAAGTGAAAGGCGACAAGCTCAAGCTGCGGTTCAGGGCCAAAAGCGGCCAGCTGCGCGAAGCGACCATTTCGGACGCGCGGCTGGCCCGGATCGTGCGGCAGATGCACGATCTGCCCGGCCAGCACCTGTTCCAGTACATGAACGGCGATGCCACCGCGCACCCGGTCGGCTCGGACGACGTGAACGCGTTCCTGCGCGAAACGATGGGGGAGGATTTCACCGCCAAGAACTTCCGCACCTGGCACGCCAGCGTGCTGGCGTTCAAGCTGCTGGCGGAGGCCGAACGGCCGCTGACGCTGAAGGAACTGACCAGCGAAGTCGGCGCGCACCTCGGCAACACCCCGGCGATGGCGCGCAAGAGCTATATCCACCCGGCGGTGATCGCCCTGGTCGACCGCCAACAGAAATGGCGCGCCCGGTTGAAGTTGCCGCGCGAGGTCAAGTGGCTCAACCGCTACGAACGCGGGCTGATCAAACTCATTGAGAAGAGCCCCAAGGCCAAGACGCTGCTGGCGGGCTAAAGTCTCACCCCGATAGACCATAGGCCAGCGCAGCGGGATTTATGTTTCGCGCAGAGGCGCAGAGGAGCAGAGGCCACAGAGGGGTTGCGCTTGTTCTCTGCGATCTCTGCTCCTCTGCGATCTCTGCGCGAACCCCTTTTCTTCAAACTGCTTCGCGGCACCTGAGCGAGAATATCGCCCACCGACTTGCAGGCGAGGACCCAGCGATTATGGTCCGCCGCGGAGGGACTGATGTCACAGCTTTACGACGGCGTCTGGCGCGACACCCCGCCAGCGGCGGAGGAGATCGGCGAGGACGGCCGCTTCCGACGCATCGACAGCCCGCTACGCAACTGGATTTCGGACGAGCCCGGGGCCGAATTTCCGGCCGAGGCGGGGCGCTATCACCTGTTCGTTGCGTGGGTCTGCCCGTGGGCCAGCCGCGTCACCGCCTACCGCGTGCTCAAGGGACTGGAGGATGTGGTGTCGATCAGCGCCAGCCATGGCGTGATCGGCGATCAGGGCTGGATTTTCCAGGACGACACCATCACGCCGTTCGAAGTGCCGCACCCGCTGTACCAAGTCTACCAGGCGCACGATCCGCGCTATACCGGCAAGGCCACGGTGCCGACGCTGTGGGACAAGCGAACCGGCCGCATCGTCAACAACGAGAGCTCCGACATCATCCGCATGTTCAATTCGGCGTTCGACGGGATCACCGGCAACCGGCTCGATTTCTATCCGCCGCCGCTGCGCCGCCAGATCGACCGCTGGAACGACCTGATCTATCCCGGCCTCAACAACGGCGTGTACCGCGCCGGCTTTGCCAGCTCGCAGGAAGCTTACGAGGAAGCCGCGAAGCTGGTGTTCCACACGCTCGACGTGATGGAGGAACAGCTCGCGCTCAACCGCTATCTCGCCGGCGAATACCTGACCGAGGCGGACTGGCGCGCGTTCACCACGCTGGTGCGCTTCGACGTCGGCTATCACGGCGCGTTCAAGTGCAACCTCCGGCGGCTCGAAGACTATCCGGCGCTGCGCAATTACCTGCGCGAACTGTACCAGTGGACGGGTGTGGCGCAGACGGTGAAGCTCGATGAGATCAAGCGCAACTACTACGCGCTGACCGACAAGCACGGGGTCTATCCGATCGGGCCGCAGCTCGACCTGACGACCCCGCATGATCGCGCACACCTCGACGGACAGGGAGTGATGGAGCGATGACGCGTTGGCTGATGGGCCTGCTGGCGATGCTGGCAGCGGCAGTCGCCAGTCCGACGCTGGCGCAGGACGCGCCCGACATTGCCGGCGACTGGCACGGCACGATCACGCTGCCCACCGGCGACGTGACGATGGCGATCCACATGACCCGGGCCGCCGACGGGACGCTGGCGGGCTGGATCGAGAACTTCGATCAAAACCCGGGTGACGGGGCCGAACTCAGCGAAATTGCTCTGGCCGAAGGGGCGTTGGCGTTCAGGGTGCCGCGAGTCGGTGCGTCGTGGGCCGGCACCTGGGACGAAGCAGCGCAGCAATGGCGCGGGACGCTGACCCAGGGGCAGCCCTTCGCGCTCGACTTTGCGCGCGGCAATCCGGCGCCCAAGCCGGTGGTCGAAGGGCTCGATGGCACCTGGGTCGGGGCCTACGAGGTCAACGGCGTGCGGTTGCGCCAGGTACTAGGCATTCGCACGATCGATCGTGGCACGTTCGCGCTGTACAGCTCGCCCGACCAGATGGTGAACGCGGTGCCGGTGACCGAGCTGGTGCGCAACGGCCAGTCGGTATCGCTGGCGACGATGCGCGGCCAGGCCCGCTTTGCCGCAACGCTGTCCGCCGATGGCAACACGCTGGCCGGCACCTGGACCGTGCCCAACCTGCCCGAAGTCACGATGACCTTCACCCGCGCGACCGAGGCCGAGATCGCCGCGCGGCGCAATCCGGCGCGGCCGCAAACGCCGCAGCCGCCGTTTCCCTACAGGGTCGAGGACGTGGCGTTCGACAACCCGCAGGCGACCGAGGTCCACCTCGCCGGGACCTTGACGCTGCCCGAAGGCGGCGGACCGTTTCCGGCGGCGATCCTGATCACCGGATCGGGCGCGCAGGATCGCGACGAGACGCTGCTCGAGCACAAGCCGTTCGCGGTGATCGCCGATTACCTGACGCGCCGGGGAATTGCCGTGCTGCGCTACGACGATCGCGGGGTCGGCGGATCGAGCGGCGAATATGCGACGGCGCTGACCTCGGACCTTGCCACCGATGCCAACGCCGCGTTCGCGTATCTCGCGGGGCGGCCGGACATTCGGCACGAGGCGATCGGCATGATCGGCCATTCCGAAGGCGGGATGATTGGCCCGGTGGCGATGGCCGATAACGACAAGGTGGCGTTCCTCGTCAGCTTGGCCGGGCCGGGTACCGATCTCGTCCAGCTGATGCTGTCGCAGCGCCGGCTGATTACCACCCAGATGGGCGTGAGCCAGGACCGGATCGACCGGCAGGAGCCGGTGATGCGCGCGTTGTTCGAAGCGGTGGCGACGGGCGAGACGCTGGCGGAGGGCCGCGCCGCGGCGCTGGCGGTGATGACTTCGGCGGCGCGCGAGGCGATGGGTCTGCCGCCCGAAGTGGACGCTGCGCTGGTGGTGGATCAGGTGGCGACGCCGTGGTTCCGCTATTTCCTCACTTACGATCCGGCGCCCAACTGGGCCAGGATCAAGGTTCCGATCCTGGCCCTGGGCGGCAGCCTGGACCTGCAGGTACCGGCGGCGGCGAACTTGGCCGCGATCCGTGCCGCCACGCAGGCCAATCCCGATGTCACGATCGTCGAGCTGCCCGGCTTGAACCACCTGTTCCAGACCGCCACCACCGGATCGGTGGGGGAATATCGCGACATCCCTGAAACCTTCGCGCCCGCCGCGCTCGAGGCGATGACGGCCTGGATCGCGCAGCGGTTCGTCAGGCGATGACCGGCGCGCCCGACCTGATCGTCGTCGGCGGCGGCTCGGCGGGGGTGCCGTGCGCGGTGCGGCTGACCGAGGCGGGGCTCAAGGTGCTGCTGATCGAGGCCGGGGCCAGCCACAAGGATCCGCGCGTCGCGGTCCCGGCGCTGATGAGCGGGATGGTCCACAAGCCGGCATTCGACTGGTGTTACTCGGCCGAGCCCGATCCGTCGGTCGGCGGGCGGCCCGACGTGTGGCCGGCGGGCAAGCGGCTCGGCGGCGGCAGTGCGATCAACGGCATGATGTTCATTCGCGGCCACCCGTGGGACTACGACCACTGGGCCGCGCTCGGCGCGACCGGCTGGGACTACGCCAGCGTGCTGCCGTACTTCCGTCGGCTCGAGGATAACGAGGGCGGCGCGGACCCATGGCGCGGCACCGGCGGGCCGATCGCGGTCAGCGAAGTGCGTTCGCGCTATGCGGTGACCGAGCAGTGGATCGCCGCGGCCGAACAGGCGGGCATTCCGCGCTCGCCCGACTTGAACGGCGAGATGGCCGAAGGGGTCGACCGCATCCAGCTGTCGCAACGCGCCGGGCTGCGCTGTTCGACCGCGGCGGGTTACTTGCGGCGCAGGCCCGCGGGGCTCGAGATCATGCTCGACGCGCAAGTGCTCAAGATCGAGATCGCGGACGACCGCGCCACCGGCGTGACGGTGCGCCGCGGTGGCGAAACGAGCACGCTCTCCGCGCGGCACGGCGTGGTGCTCAGCGCCGGCGCGCTCAACACCCCACGGCTGCTGATGCTGTCGGGGATGGGCCCGGCCGCGGCGCTGCGAGCGCACGGCATCGACGTTGCAGAGGACCTGCCGGGCGTCGGCGCCAACCTGCAGGAGCATCCCGGCTGCCACCTGGTCAACGCGGTCAGCGCGCATACGCTCAACGACGCGGCGCGCGGACTGGCGGGCCTGGGCGAGGTGTTCAAGATGGCGTTCGCCCGCTCGGGCGCGCTGAC
>JANOAH010000272.1:0-2440 GCA_031411075.1 Erythrobacteraceae bacterium | reverse complement strand
GCGCGTCCCACACCCCGATCACCCGCACCTTCTGGCCTTCGGGCAGCTCGGTCCACAGCGTCTTGCCAAGCCGTCCGCTGTTGGCGGCGATCAGCCCCGAAGCGGCGGCGAGGATCTGCGGGGTGGAGCGATAGTTTTGCTCCAGCCGGATCACCGCGGCGCCGGGAAAATCCTTTTCGAACCGCAGGATATTGGCCACTTCTGCGCCGCGCCATGAATAGATCGACTGATCGTCGTCCCCCACCACGCAGATGTTTTTGCGGGTCTGAGCGAGCAGCCGCAGCCACAGGTACTGAACCGAGTTGGTGTCCTGGTATTCGTCGACCAGGACATACTTGAAGCGCTGCTGGTAACTTTCAAGAATGTCGCGTTCGCGCCTGAAAATATTCAACATATGCAGCATCAGGTCGCCGAAGTCGCAGGCGTTAAGCGCTTTGAGCCGCGCCTGGTACCGCGCATACATCGCCTGGCCCTTGCCGTTGGCGTAGGCTTCGTTTTCCGCCGCATCGAGATCGTCGGGGTTGAGGCCGCGGTTCTTCCACCGGTCGATCAGTCCGGCCAGTTGCCGCGCCGGCCAGCGCTTCTCGTCGATCTCGGCTTCGGCGATCAACGCTTTCAAGACCCGCAGTTGATCGTCGGTGTCGATAATCGTGTAGTTACTTTGCAGGCCCACGAGCTCGGCATGGCGGCGCAGCATCCGTGCGCAGATCGAATGGAAGGTGCCGAGCCACGGCATCCCTTCGACCGCATCGCCGATCAGCTGCCCGACGCGGTGGCGCATCTCGCGCGCCGCCTTGTTGGTGAAGGTGACGCACAGGATCTCGCTCGGCCAGGCGCGGCGGGTGCGGATCAGGTAGGCGAGCCGCGCGGTCAGCGCCGCGGTCTTGCCGGTCCCGGCGCCGGCCAGCATCAGCACAGGGCCTTCGGTCGTCAGCACCGCTTGGCGTTGTGGCGGATTGAGCCCGGCGAGCCACTCAGGCGCTTCGGCGGGATCGACCGGGGCGGGAAGGGGGGCCTGGCTCACCCGTGAACAACTAGGGAACGGATGGGGCCGAAGCAAGGCGCAGCAGGTGCAGCTTGGCCTTGCCGACCTTGCGCTCGGTCTCGATCTCCAGCGCCTTTACTGCCACGCTTTCGTCATGCGCGGTTTCGAGCGCCACCCAGCTCCCGGCTCCGATCCAGCCGAGCCGGTGCAGCTTGTCGAGCGCCACCGCGCCGGCGCCGCTGTGATACGGCGGATCGAGCAGGATCAAATCGAGCGGGGCCTTGGCCGGGCCGAGCGCCAGCACCGAGCTTGCCCGCACCTCGCACTGCGGCGCGGCGCGCAGCGCGGCGATGTTGGCGCGCAGCGCGCGGATCGCGGCGGCGTCCTGCTCGACGAACATGCAGCTCGCCGCCCCGCGCGATAAGGCCTCGAGCCCGAGCGCGCCCGAGCCGGCGAACAAGTCCGCGACTGCCAGGCCCTCGAATGTTCCGACCCGGCTGGCGAGCATGGCGAACAGGGTTTCGCGAGTGCGGTCGGCGGTCGGGCGGGTGGCGTCGCCCGGCGGGGCGCGAAGCAGCCGCCGCCGCCATTCGCCGGCGATGATCCTCATCGAGCGCGCGGCTTGCGCGGCGGGCGCGGCGGGCGCGCGGCGGCCGCGCCCTTGCCACGCTTGCCCCACGGGCGATTGTCGGGCTTGGGCGCGCCGGGTTTGGGCGCGGGCGGCTTTACCGGGGGGGCGGCAAACGGCTTCTGTGCAACCTCGAGCTTGAGCCCGATGCTCTCACCGAGCCGCGCGACCTCCTTCGGCGGCAGTTCCACCGCCGCGCCGCGGGGCAGGTCGCCGAGCGCGAACGGGCCGTAGCCGACCCGGATCAGCCGGCTGACCTTGAGCCCGAGGTGTTCGAGCACGCGGCGCACCTCGCGGTTCTTGCCTTCGGTCAGCGTCAGCTGAATCCACCGGTTGAGCCCCGCGCCGCGTTCGAGATCGGCCTCGATTGAGCCGTAGCGCACGCCCTCGATCGTCACCCTCTCGGCCAGCGTATCGAGATCGGCCTGGGTGACCTTGCCGAACGCCCGCGCGCGATAGGTCCGCGGCACGCCGGTGGCCGGCAGTTCGAGCGCGCGTTTGAGCCCGCCGTCGTTGGTCAAAAGAAGCAACCCCTCGGTGGTGAAGTCGAGCCGCCCGACCGGCATCATCCGCGGCGCGCCCTTGGGCAGCGCGTTCCTCAGCGCGTTATAAATCGTTGGCCGCCCGGCCGGATCGCGCTCGGCGGTGATCAGCCCGCTCGGCTTGTGGAACGCGAACAGCCGCGTCGGCTCGGCTTTCGCGACGGGGTTGCCGTCCACCGTCACCCCGCGCAGATCGGGCAGGATTGTCGCCGCGGTCTCAAGCTTGACCCCCTCGAGCGCGACGCGCCCCTCGGCAATCATCCGCTCGACCTCGCGCCGGCTGGC
>JANOAH010000271.1:0-1958 GCA_031411075.1 Erythrobacteraceae bacterium | reverse complement strand
GCCTGCTCGCGCGCGCTGGCGCCGTGGTCGGCTTCGATCCGCGCCAGTTCTTCGGCGGCGACGAGGTTGACCGGGCCGATCCGCTCGCGCTCGGCGACGAGGCGATCCATCGCCGCGCTCTCGTCGGGCGCGCCGGCGACTTGCTCGGGATTGAATGCGAAACGCTCGGACAGCAGCGGCGGCGGGCACTGGAAGCGCTCGCCCGAAATCCGCGCCATTTCCTCGCGTCGGGATTCCTCGTTCTCGGCCCGCGCCGCGGAGCCGGCTCGTTCTTCGCGCGCGGTCGAGAGCGTTTCGCTTGCTTCGGCCAGCGCCGCATCGGCCCCGCGCGCCTGTTCGGACACCGCGGCCACCGCAGCTTCGGCAGCACCAAGTTCCTGGCCGAGCCGCTGGCGCACCGCCTCGCCGCCTTCGATCTCGCGCATCAGCGCGGCGGGCTTGGCGGCCGTGACCGCGCGATCCGCGGCGATTTCCTCGAACCGCTGTTCCATCTCGGCGAGGCGGCGGGTGGCATCGCCGGCTCGCAGCTCCCATCCCTTCATGTCGGCGCGCTGGTTGGCGACACGCTCGCGCGCCACGGCGAGGCCCTGATCGTGCGCGGCGAGCGCGGCCATCGCTGCCTGGTGTGCAGTGCGCGCCGCTTCGTTGCGAGCCTGCGCGGCGGCCAGCGCGGCGCGGCCAGATTCGGGATCGGGCAGGGCGGTGCGGCGGTCGCGAGCGGTCTCGAGTTCGCCCTCCGCCTGCTCGCGCTGCTGGGCGAGCTCGGCCTCGGCCCCCGCCAGTTCCTCGCGCCGCGCCGCCAGCCGCTCGATCGCCGCTTCGGCCTGGTCGAGCACGCGCAGCGCCTGGCGTTCGGCCTCGGCGGACTCGTTGGCATTCCGTTCGGTGCCGATGAGGGCGCGCTGGAGAGCGGTGAGTTCGACCTGCGCGGTGGAATGCGCAGCGTCGGCCGCCTCGGCCTTCGAACGCAGGCCCGGTAGCACCGCATCGAGCTCGGCAAAGCGGTTCTCCGCCTCGAGCCGGGCCGCTTCGGCCGCGCCTTCGCCGCGCGCGACGAACCCGTCCCAGCGGCGCAGCGCGCCGGCGCGGGTGACCAGCCATTCGCCCGGTTTCAGAGTGCGACCATCGTCGGCGTCGGCGACATGGACCAGCGCCAGTCGCGCGGCGAGTTGCGGCGGGCACTCGCGAACATGAGTAACCAGGCTGTCAGCAACTGGCACCGGCGGTGCGGCGCCGGTCCAGAACCGCCCCTCGACTTCGCCCTCGGGCGCGCCGAGCGGTGCCTTGGCATCGCGCCCCAGCACTGCGGCGAGCGCGCGTTCATAGCCGGGCGCGGCGCTGACCCGGTCGAGCGCGGCGGGCAACCCGTGCTTGCCCTGCGCTTGCCGCGCCCGCGCCTCGCGATCGCGATTGAGCCCCTGCCATTCGCGCTCGATCCCGGCGAGCTCGGCGCGGGCGGTGGCGAGCGTGCTTGCCGCTTCGTCACGCCGGACGGCGAGCGCTTCCTTGTCGGCCTGAGCGCGAATCAGGTCGCCGCGCGCAGTGGCCCGCGCCACGCCCGCGGCCTCGGCGCGCTGGCGGGCGTCGGCGAGCGCGGCTTCGGGATCGACCTGCGCGGTCAGTCCCGCCCGCAACTCCGCCAGCCGCCGCGCTTCGCACCCAAGCCGCGCCAGCCGCGCCTCGGCCTGCGCCACTTCGGCTTCGGCGACGCGCCATTCGGCTTCGACCCCGGCGTGGTCGGCGGTGGCGCGGGCCAGCGCCAGTTCGGCAGCGCGCCCGGCGTGCTCGTCAGCCTCGAGCCGACGGGTAAACTCGTTGCGCCGCGCTTCGTCAGCGGCGAGCGTTGCTTCGCCCGCGGCCAGGTCCTGCGCCAACTTCTTGAGCGCCGCGGCCGCGTCGCGCGTCAGCCGGTCGGCCTCGCCCCGATCGTCCTCGAGCCGCGCCTTCTGCCGGTCGAG
>JANOAH010000270.1:0-8850 GCA_031411075.1 Erythrobacteraceae bacterium | reverse complement strand
AGCTGGCCAATTGGGCCGGCGCGGTCTCGATCGCCTGCACCCGCACCGGCGACAAGGCCGAAGCCTTGCGGCAGCACGGCGCAGCGCATGTCGTCGCCACCGACGAGGAGGACCTGGTCGCCCGCGTGATGGCGATCACCGGCAACATGGGTGCGCGTACCGCGTTCGATCCGGTCGGCGGCCCCTATGTCGATACGCTGGCGCAGGCGCTGGCGCCGCGCGGCATCCTGTTCATCTACGGCGGGCTGAGCGAACAGCCGACCCCCTATCCGCACTGGCCCTGCGCGATGAAGGGCCTGTCGATGCGCGGCTGGGTGGCGAGCGAGATCTGGAACCATCCGCACCGCTTCAAGGCGGCGACCGAGCGCATCCTGGCGGGGCTCGCCGGCGGCCAGTTGAAGCCGGTGATCGCGCGCGAATTCCAAGGGTTGGAGCAGATCGCGGCGGCCAACGAGTACCTCGAATCGAACCAGCAAGTCGGCAAAGTGGTGGTGACGCTATGATTTCGGCGCGCAAAACGCCCATTCTCGCCGTGCTGATGCTCGGAACGGCGTCCGTTGCCACGCCAGGCGCGTCACAGGCGCCGTCCGCCGCGCAGCGGTGCGAGGCGATGGCCGGCACCACGCTGCGCCCCGGCATGACGATCACCGCCGCGACCCATGTCGCGGCCATCCCGGCACAGGCCTCGGCCGCGCCCGGCGCGCCCGCGACGCCCGCCCTCCCCGCGCATTGCCGGCTCGACGGTACGCTCGATCCGCACCGCGGCGCCGACGGCAAGGATTACGCGATCGGCTTCGCGCTCGCCCTGCCCGACGATTGGAACGGCCGCTTCCTCTTGATGGGCGGCGGCGGGCTCAATGGCTCGATCCGGCCGCCAACCGGGCCGGTTGCGGCCGGCGATACGCCCGCGCTGACTCGCGGTTTTGCAGTGATCAGCCACGACAGCGGGCACACCAGCCCCACCGCGTTCGATTCGGCGTTCTTTTCCGACCAGCGCGCCGCGCTGGATTTCGCCGAAGCCTCGGTGCGCACGGTCACCATTGCCGGCAAGGCGCTGACCGAACGCTACTACGGCCGCGGTATCGGCCACAGCTACATGACCGGCTGTTCGACCGGCGGGCGCGAAGGGATGCTGGCGATGCAGCGCTATCCCGAGTTGTTCGACGGCGTGGTCGTCGGCGCGCCGGCGATGCGCACCGGCCATTCGAACTTGGGAATCGAATACGCCGCGGTGCAATTGAACCAGGCCGCGCCGCGCGATGCGCAAGGGCTGCCGCTGGTGGCGCAGGCCTTTTCGCCCGCCGACCGCCGCACGCTGATCGACGGATTGCTGCGCCAGTGCGACGCGCTCGACGGCCGCGCCGACGGGATGATCTTCAACGTCGCCCAGTGCCAGTTCCGCCCGGCCGCCTTGCAATGCCGCGCGGGCAAGGCGGACGGTTGCCTCAGCGGATCGCAAGTCGGCGCGCTCGAACGCGCCTTCGCCGGGCCGAAAGATGCGGCCGGATATCCGATTTATGTGCCCGTGCCGTTCGATACCGGCATCACCTACGACGGTCCTGGCCTCGCCGGCTATTTGCCGAGCGGGCAGCCGAGCCCGTTCGGCCCGGCCAATCGTTCGCTCAGTATCGATCTCGACACCCGGCTGCGCGCGGTCGAGGCCGACGCGTGGCAGCGGCTGACCGACACCAACGTCTGGACCGATCTCGACACGTTCTTAGGACACGGCGGCAAAACGCTGTTCTTCCACGGCGTATCCGACCCATGGTTTTCCGCTAACGACAGCTGGGACTGGTTTCAGCGCACCGCCGCCACCAACGCCGCCGCGTTCGCGGAGGCGAGCCGGTACTACATGATCCCGGGCATGATGCACTGCGGCGGCGGCAATGCCTATGACCAGTTCGACCTGCTCGGCCCGCTGGTCGACTGGGTCGAGAACGGCCGCGCTCCCGAGCGCCCGCTGGCGACGCGCCGAGCCGGGCCAGCGGGCGAAGTGCCGCTCTGCCCGCACCCCGCCTATCCGCATTACACCGGCGGCGATCCGGCGCTGGCGACAAGCTATCAGTGCCGGACACCGGCTCCGGCCGGCGAGCGGGGGTGATTGCCTGACTTGCGCCGCTCACCTAAATGCGGCCACGGCGCGCCCGTAGCTCAGCAGGATAGAGCATCAGATTCCTAATCTGGGGGCCACTGGTTCGAATCCAGTCGGGCGCACCAAACCGCCGGTTCAGTTGAGCTCTTCAGGCGGGGCGACCGGGAATGGCAGCGGCGAGACCGGGATGCCTTCCTCGAACAGCGCGGCGGCTTCCTCATGCGTCGCCTGGCCGTGGATCGTCTCGGCGACGCGCTCGCCATAGTGCATCGCGCGGGTCTGCTCGGCAAAGCCGCTGCCGACCCACTTCGACTTGGCCAGGGCCTTGGCCTGCGCTTCGGCCAGCTTGCCCAGCGCCGCTGCCACTTCGGGCGGCATAGGTCCGCGCGCCAGAGTCGGTCCATCGCCCGGCGTCGCCGTAGCTACCTGGTTGCCCTTGCGCGGCACTGCGGGCGCCATCGGCGCCTTGTCGACCGCGAACGAGCCGCATTGCGGGCACGCCACCAGCCCCGCCGTGTGTTGGGCGGCGAAATCGGCGGACGAGCCGAACCAGCCTTCGAACCGATGGCCTGCGTCGCAGCTAAGGTCGAAAACGATCATGGCCCGGTGGATTTAGGGATCGCCCGGCGGTTAGCAAGGCTCGGCAACTGGCGCCGCACCTCGGCGATCCGCTCCGGATCGAGGTCAGCAAAGCCCAAACCTCCTCCCTCGCCGCCCATATCGAGCAGCACTTCGCCCCATGGATCGACCACCAGCGAGTGGCCGTAGGTGCGCCGCCCGTCGGCGTGCTCGCCCACTTGCGCGGCGGCGATGACGAAGGCGCTCGCCTCCACCGCGCGGGCGCGTTGCAGCAAGTGCCAATGCGCCTGACCGGTCGGCACGGTGAACGCGGCGGGGATGGCGATGGCGTCGCAGCGGCGGCGGCCCAACTCTTCGAACAGCGCCGGAAAGCGCAAGTCGTAGCACACCGCCAGGCCGAGCCGGCCGAGCGGCGTATTCTCCACCGTCACCACCGCTTCGCCCGGCGCATAGGCGCTCGATTCGCGCCACTGTTCGCCGGTGGCCAGATCGACGTCGAACATGTGGATCTTGTCGTAGGCGAACGGGTCGCCGCCCGAAGCGCGAAAATACATCGAGCGGTTGGCCCAACGATCATCGGGTCGCGCCACCGCCATCGAACCCAGCGCAATGTCGATCCCGGCCTCGCCTGCCACCGCGGCGAGCCGGGCGATCATAGGATCGCTTTCGGCTGCGGCGATATGGGTCGCCGCGCGCGCTCGATCGCGGTCGAGCAGTAGCGACATCTCCGGCGTGAATAGAACCTGCGCCCCGCCCTCGGCCGCCTGGCGCGCTGAGTCGTGGATCGTGTCGAAGTTGGCCCCCGGATCGATGCCCGAGGTCATCTGCAAGAGCGCGATGCGCGTCACAGGCCGAGTAGCGCGTCCAATTTGCCGGCCCGCTCGAGCGCGGCGAGATCGTCGGAGCCGCCGATCGCCACCCCCGCGATGAAGATCTGCGGCACGGTGTAGGCATCGGGCTTGCGGTCGAGCATCTCGGCGCGCTTGGGGCCGCCGAGGGTAATGTCGTATTCCACGAATTCGACGCCCTTGGCCTCAAGCAGGTGCTTGGCGCGATAGCAGTACCCGCAGAACGCCTTGGTGTAGATTTCAACCTTGGCCACTCGATATCCTTTGCAAGTCAGCGTGTTCGCGCCCTTGAAAGGGGGCGGGGCGCAAATATCTAGCACCTGCCGCAGCGCGCCGCGAGGGTGTTGCGTAAGGGGCGCCGCCTTGGCGGGCCCTGGTCAATCAAGTTGCTCATCAGAGGATTTGAATTCTATGAACCGTTTCGATTTCACCCCCTATCGCCGTTCCACTGTCGGCTTCGACCGTTTGTTCGACTTGCTCGAACGCACCGGCCAGAGCGGTGAGAACTATCCCCCGTTCAACATCGAGCGGCGCGGCGCCGACGCTTATCGCATCACGCTGGCCGTCGCCGGCTTTCGCGGCGAAGACCTCGACATTACCGCGCAGCAGAACCTGCTGGTGATCCAGGGCAAGAAGCGCGACGAGGCCGCGACGGGCGAGATGGTCCATGTCGGCATCGCCAACCGCGGGTTCGAACGCCGGTTCGAGCTGGCCGATTTCGTCCGCGTCGAGCACGCCGATCTGGCCGATGGCCTGCTGGTGATCGACCTGGTGCGCGAAGTCCCCGAAGCGATGAAGCCCAAGAAGATCGCCATCGGCGGGCAGGCGACGCTCGAAGTCGTCCGCGACACCGGCGATCAGGCCGCCGCCTGACATTTTCCAGCGTTGAACGATTTGGGGGCGGAAGCCTTGCGGCCTCCGCCCCCTCGACGCTTGCGCGCCGACCTGTTGCCGTAAATGGCCGTCCGGGTCGCAAAAGACGGCCAAATCGCGCAACAAGAGCGAACCGGCCAAGGGCGGATCGTGCCAGGCGCGATCCGGGAACAACCGGTCGAAATTCAAGAGGCACTCACCTCGCAGCGCCCTGTGTCGCGCCGATTAGCACGGCACATTAACATTTGATAGGCCGACGCGGCGAAAGTTACGACCCGCCCGCCGTAGAACGCAAGCCAATTTTACACTTGTGTCGCGCCAGCCACCAAAAGTTGCGCGGCTAGACCAGCCGCGATTGGCGCAGCGCGGCGGCGATGAAGCCGGCGAACAGCGGATGCGGATCGAACGGCTTCGACTTCAGTTCGGGGTGGAACTGCACGCCGACGAACCAGGGGTGATCGGGCCGCTCGATAATCTCGGGCAGCAGGCCGTCGGGCGACATGCCGGAGAATACCATTCCGCCGTTCTCCAGCGGTACGCGGTAGGCCGAGTTGACTTCGGAACGGTGGCGATGGCGTTCCGAAATGCTCGTCGCGCCGCCGTAAATGGTGGACACGTGGCTGTTTCCCGACAGCACCGCTTCATAGGCGCCGAGCCGCATGGTGCCGCCGAGATCGCCTTCGGCCGAGCGCTGCTGCAGCCCCTCTGTACTCATCCATTCGGTGATGATGCCGACCACCGGCTCGCTCGTCGCACCGAATTCGGTCGACGAGGCTGCGACGATCCCGGCGATGTTGCGCGCGCCTTCGATGCAGGCCATCTGCATGCCCAGGCAGATGCCGAAGAACGGGATGTTGCGTTCGCGCGCAAAACGGACGCTGGCGATCTTGCCTTCGGACCCGCGGGTGCCGAACCCGCCCGGCACCAGGATCGCGTTCATCGGCTCAAGCTGCGCGGCAATGTCGGCGTCGTCCTGTTCGAACAGCTCGGCATCTATCCAACGGATGTTGACCCGCACCCGGTTGGCCATGCCGCCATGGACCAGCGCCTCGTTCAGTGACTTGTATGCGTCGGGCAGCCCGACATACTTGCCGACCACCGCGATGGTCACTTCGCCTTCGGGATTTTCGTACCGGTCGACGATGTCGGTCCAGCGAGCGAGATCGGGGGCCGGGCTGTCGATCCCGAAATGGACCAGCACCTGCTCGTCCAAGCCCTCCCCATGGTACTGCAGCGGCACCGCATAGATGCTCGAAGCGTCGAGCGCCTCGATCACCGCTTCGGGGCGGACATTGCAGAACAGCGCGATCTTGTTGCGCTCGCCTTCGGGCAGCGGATATTCGCAGCGGCATAGCAGCAGGTCGGGCTGGACGCCGAGGCTGGTCAGCTCGCGCACCGAATGCTGCGTCGGCTTGGTCTTGAGCTCACCCGCGGCGGCGACATAGGGCACCAGCGTGACGTGGATCGCGCAAGTCCGCTCCCGCCCCAGTTCGTTGCGCAGCTGGCGGATCGCCTCGATGAACGGCAGGCTTTCGATGTCGCCCACGGTGCCGCCGATTTCGCACAGGATGAAATCGTGGTCCTCGGGCTCCGCAAGGGCGAATTCCTTGATCGCGTCGGTGACGTGCGGGATCACCTGCACCGTGGCGCCGAGGTAATCGCCGCGCCGTTCCTTGTGGATGATCTGCTGGTAGATCCGGCCCGAGGTGACGTTGTCGGCCTGCCGCGCCGCCACCCCGGTGAAACGTTCGTAATGGCCGAGGTCGAGATCGGTCTCCGCGCCGTCGTCGGTGACATAGACCTCGCCGTGCTGATACGGGCTCATCGTGCCCGGATCGACGTTGAGATAGGGGTCGAACTTGCGGATGCGGACCTTGAAACCGCGCGCCTGCAGCAGCGCCGCCAGGCTTGCCGCCATCAGACCTTTGCCGAGCGAGGAGACCACGCCGCCGGTGATAAAAATATACCGCGCCATGGGAGACGAGCCTTAGGGACGGTTTCGGATTCGGCGCAAGGCCCGATCGGTCGAATTGCACAGCGGTGTCGCAGATGCCTTCACTCAGGCCCGGCGAATTTCCAGGCACAGCACGTCGCCCGGATCGGGATCGGGCACCACGAGCCGCGCCACGGCGGCCAGCACCCGCGTCGGCAACCGCGAGGTCAAACTGCTTCTGCACGGATAATTCCAGCGCCTCGCGATCTTCAGGCCATGGCGTGGCAGCACCCGGTCGAGCGCGGTCAGCAGCACCGGATAAATATGTGTCGGATCGCCCTTGGCGTCGAACTGCTTGAGTTCGCCGGTGAGGAAGAAACGCATCCTCGCGATCGCGGAATGAATGTTCGGCGTCGTCACCAAAAATACGCCGTCGTCCGCCAGGTGGCGGGCGACATGGTGGAACAGCCGTCCGGGGTTCTCAAGATGCTCGACCAGCTCGATGGCGGTGATCAGGGCGAACCGGCGTGTCCCCAGCCCGATGTCGTCATAATCGAGATTGGCTTGCGACGCGGTGGCGCGATCGGTGGCGAAATCGGCGGTGTCCTGGTCGATGCCGTAAAGATTGCTGAAGCCGAGCGCCCCCAGCCGGTGGAGCCAGGCGCCGGTACCGCAACCAACATCGAGGATCGGCGCGTCCTTGGCCAACGGCGGCAACTGGCCGACCAAATCGTCGTGCAGACCGCCGATGGTGCGTTCGACGAGCGCGGCCGTGGCGATCGGCACACCCGTCGCCGGTTACTGAGCGACGTCGGCGAGCGGATCGTCGGCGGGCGCCGGGGCAGGCTCGGTCGGCAGCGCGGCGGCGGTTCCGGCAGCCGCGGTAGGCGCCGTCTGCGCCGGAGCGGCCAGCGGATCGGGCGCGACGGTGCGCTCGAGCGTATCGTCGATCTCGCGCCCGCTGGTTGCATCGACCGCGACAGCCGCCAGCACGATCGCCAGGACCACGAAGATCACCGCCAGCCACTTGGTGCTGCGGGTGAGGAAATCGGCCGCGCCGCGCGCGCTCATCAACCCGCCGGGGCTGCCGCCGCCGCCGATGCCGAGGCCCCCGCCTTCGGACCGCTGCATCAGCACGAGGCCGACCAGCGCGGCGGCCACCAGGCCCTGGATAACGGTCAGGAAAATGAACAGCGACATGGTCAACTCTCGATCCGGTTGCCCGCGCATGTAAGCGCGCAGGCGCCTCGCGGCAAGTTAGCTGTCGCCAAGCTCGGCGGCGGCGACGATGATGCCGAGGAAGCTTTCGGCGGTCAGGCTGGCGCCGCCGACCAGTGCCCCACCGACATCTTCGACCGCGAGCAGTTCGGCGGCGTTGTCCGGCTTGACCGAACCGCCGTAGAGGATGCGCACTTGCGCCCCGTCCTCGCCATAGATTTGGCCGAGGACGGCGCGGATCGAGCGGTGCATGGCCCCCACGTCTTCCACCGTCGGGGTGCGTCCGGTGCCGATCGCCCAGACCGGCTCGTACGCCACGGTGACCCGCTCGGCCGCGCCGTCGCTATCGGGCAGCGAACCCCTGAGCTGCGCGGCGACCACGCTTTCGGCCTCGCCGGCATCGCGCTGCGCTTCGATTTCGCCGACGCAGACGATTACTGCCAGGCCGGCCGCCAGCGCGGCTTCGGCCTTGGCCTTGACCAGCGCATCGCTTTCGCCGTGGTCGGCGCGGCGCTCGGAATGTCCGACAATGACGAAATCGGCTCCGGCGTCCTTGATCATCGCCGCCGAAATGTCACCGGTATGGGCGCCGCCATCATCGGGATGGCAGTCTTGAGCGCCGATCCCGATCAGGCCGGCTTCCTTGCGGCTGGCGTGGACCAGGGTGAACGGCGGAGCCAGCGCGACCGCGACCTTGAGCAGGCGTTCGGCGGCACGATCGATCGCCCGCGCTTCGCTGAGCATCGCGCGGGTGCCGTGCATCTTCCAGTTGCCGACGATGTAAGGGCGATTGGGCATGGCGTCCTTGGGCGGGTAGCAAAAGGCCCGCCCCTTGCGAGGGCGAGCGATAGCATGGCGCGCTAGTGCGCTGCCGGGGCCTTGTCAAAAGCCGCCTGTCCGGCTGTGCCATAAACGGCCGGCGGTGTTGCGGGCGCGCCGCATGGCGGATAAAGCGCCGGTTCGAAGGCGCCCCCGCGGCGCCGTTTCCCTGTCGAAAAGCGCCGTTCCCCATGATTCATTTCATTCGTTCCTTCTTCGCCTCGAAGCTCGGCATTATCGTCACGATCGGCTTCGTGGTGCTGATCGGCCTCGCCTTCGGGATCGGCGACGTGGCCAACAACGGCACTTTCGGCGGCGTCTCGGGCGGTGACCGCGTGGCGGTGGTGGGCGACGAGCGGATCGACGCCGCGGAGCTGTCGCAAGCGATGACCAGCGCGCTCGAACAGGCGCGGCAAACCGATCCCACGCTGACGATGCCGGTGTTCCTGGCGCGCGGCGGAATGAAGACTGTGCTCGATCAGCTGCTG
>JANOAH010000269.1:0-1648 GCA_031411075.1 Erythrobacteraceae bacterium | reverse complement strand
GTCGTCAACAGCCGGAAACTGTCGCGCTCGGCCTCGCCCAGAAAGCCGAAAAGCTGGATGGCATCCTCGCGAACCTGGGTTTCGATGTGGAGCACCACCGCCGCCCCCACGCCGCCCATGCTCCCGAGCGTTTTCGCCGAGGCGCTGACCAGATAGCCGACCCCGTTCACATCGATGACGCACGCATCGGCGCTCGTCGAATCGAGCAGCCCCCGCAACCGCGCAATCATGCCAAAATCCTCATCCTGGCCGTCGCCGCGAGATGGGCATGGGCAATCGCCACCGCCAGCGCATCGGCCGCATCGGCGCCCGTCACCTTCGTCCCCGGCAACAACCGCTCGACCATCGCATGGACCTGCACCTTGTCGGCGCTGCCCACGCCAACGATGGCCTTCTTCACCAGCCGCGTCGCATATTCCGCAACCGGCAGACCGGCGCGCGCAGCGGCGAGCAGGCAGACGCCGCGCGCTTGCCCCAGCTTGAGCGTCGATTGAGGGTTCATGTTGACGAAAACTTCCTCCACCGCCGCCGTATCGGGGCGGTGGAGCAGGATCACGTCTGTCAGTTCGCGGTCGAGCGTCACGAGGCGTTCGGGGAGCGAGGCCTTGGCATCGGTCTTCACCTGCCCGTTGGCGATGTGGGTGAGCCGGTTCCCGACCTTCGACACGATGCCCCAGCCGGTGCAGGTCAGCGACGGGTCGATACCCAGGATCAGCATGTCAGACGCGAATGCCGATGCGCGGGCCGAACTGGGCCATCAGCAGGTACAGCACGATCGTCAGCACGCAGCCGAGCGTCAGTGCCAGCCAGAACGGCTGACCTGCGCGCAGCAGCCACGGGATGAGCAGGAACATCGGCAGGCTGGGCAGCACGTACCAGAAAGTCGCCTCGGCATGGACGGCCATGTTCTCGGCATCGGGACGCGCCTGCCACAGCAGGATCATCCCCAGCACCGAAACCAGCGGCAGCGAGGCGACCAGCGCGCCCAGCGTGGGCAGGCGCTTGCCAATCTCGGCAATGGCCACGATCAGCGCCCCGGAAAGCAGCGCCTTCGCGACCAGTTGGAGCATCAACCCAGCTTTTCCATGACGTCGTCGGGGATGTCGTAATTGCCCCAGACGGCCTGTACGTCGTCATCATCGTCGAGCACGTCGATCAGCTTGAGCAGGGTGGTGGCGGCGGCTTCGTCGACTTCGACCTTCAGGCCCGGCTTCCATGCCAGCTTGACGCCCTCGGCTTCGCCCAGTGTTTTTTCGAGTTCGCGGGCGACCGGGTGGAGGTTTTCCACCGCAACCCAGATGGCGTGGCTGTCCTCGTCGCTTTCAACGTCGTCGGCGCCGGCTTCGATTGCGGCTTCAAGGACCGTGTCCTCGTCGCCCGCCTTGCCGGGATATTCGATCAGGCCGAGCCGGTCGAAGCCGTGGCTCACCGCGCCGCTGGCGCCCAGATTGCCGCCGTTCTTGGCAAAGGCGGTGCGCACGTTGGTGGCGGTGCGGTTGCGGTTGTCGGTCAGCGCCTCGACGATCAGGGCAACGCCGCCGGGGCCATAGCCCTCATAGCGCACTTCCTCATAGTTCTCGGCGTCGCCCTTGCTCGCCTTGTCGATCGCGCGCTGGATATTGTCCTTGGGCATCGACTGCGCCTTGGC
>JANOAH010000268.1:0-2398 GCA_031411075.1 Erythrobacteraceae bacterium | reverse complement strand
CCATTCCCGAATACGAGCTCGACATCTTCACGCCCGAAGCGGTGATCGATGCTCGCGCAGTCGATGACGCCCTGCGCGAATTCGCCCCGGTGGTGCGGCTGGCCGATGGTACCCACATGCTCGGCCGGCACGAACATGTCGCCGCCGGGCTGCTCGACTGGAAGGCGTTTTCCTCCGCCAGCCGGCCGTGGCACGACCCCAGCAGCCCGCGCCCCGAAATCCTCCTCACCGACGATCCGCCGCGCCACACCCAGGTGCGCAAGGTGATCGCCGATGCGCTCAGTCCGCGCGCTCTCGAGCGGATTCGCGGTATCTTTGCGGTGCGGGCGCAGGAGCTGCTCGAACGGCTGCGCGCGGCGGACGGCCCGGTCGATGCGGTCGGCGATGTCAGCCAGGCCTACGTGTTCCAGGTGCTGCCCGACATCCTCGGCCTGCCGCTCGAGGGCCGCGAGCACATGCACGGCTTTTCGGAAATGGTCTGGGCCACGATGGGCCCGCCCGGCGCGCTGTTCGACCAGGCGATGGCGCATGATTATTCGGCCGTGATCCACTGGCTCGAAACCCAGTGCGAACGCGGCGCGCTCGACCCCGACGGGATCGGCGAGACGATCTATGCCGCCGCCGACAACGGCCAGGTCACCGCGGCCGAAGCCAAGCTGCTGGTGCAGACGGTGCTGAGCGCGGGCGCCGACACCACCTTCATCACCATGGCCAACGCGCTGCGGGCGTGGGCCGAATTTCCCGATGAGTACGCCAAGCTGCGCGCCGAGCCGCGCAAGGTCCGCGCCGCGTTCGACGAATCGCTCAGGTGGGACGCGCCGAGCCGAATGGCCGGGCGCATCACCATGCGCGACGTCGAGGTGGACGACTACCTGATCCCCGCCGGGACGCGCTGCGGGCTGATGTTCGCCGCCGCCAACCGCGATCCGCGCTTCTGGGACGCGCCCGACGCCTACCGCATCGACCGAGACACCAAGCACTCGCTCGGCTGGGGCTACGGCGTCCACGGCTGCGTCGGCCGCACGTTGGCGACGATGGAAGCGCAGGCGTTGCTCGGCGAGATCGTCGCCCAGGTCGACAGCATCGAGCTCGCCGGGCCGTACGAGCCGTGGATGACCACCGTCGGCCACGGCCCGATCCGCCAGCCGATCAAGCTCAATTTCACTTGAGTTAACCATGGCCGCCCCGGTTATTCGAATAGATGCGATCCGCTATGCGCGGCACGAGCGCACCGCGTCAGGCAACTTCGTGCAGCCGGTGGACGATCACGATTGGCCGATGCCGCTCGATTATTTCGTCTGGGCGATCCACCGCGACGGCCATCCGCCGGTAATCGTCGACACCGGGTTCGGCGAGGATGCGGCGGCGGCGCGGGGGCGGACGATCACCCGCTCGGTGCTCGATGGCTTGCGCGCCGCGGGGATCGACCACCTGCTGGTCGAGGACGTGATCCTGACCCACCTCCACTACGATCACGCCGGGTCGCTGAGCACCTTTCCCAATGCCCGGTTCCACGTGCAGGACGCCGAGATGGCCTTCGCCACCGGGCGCCAGGTCTGCGACCGCGAGGTGCGCGCGCCGTTCGACGGCGAGCCGGTGGCGCAGCTGGTGAGGAAGCTCTACGCCGATCACGTCGTGTTTCATGACGGCGACGAAGCGTTCGCGCCGGGCATCGACCTGTTCCTGTGCCACGGCCACACCGCGGGGCTGCAGGTGGTCCAATGCGAGACCGCGCGCGGCAAAGTGATCCTCGCCAGCGATGCGGCGCACCTCTACGCCAACCTCACCCGGCAGAACCCGTTTCCGATCTTCGTCGACGAGGCCGATTACCGGCGCGCCGCCGAACGGGTCATGGACCTCGCGGGCGGATCGCTCGACCGTGTCATCCCCGGCCACGATCCGCTGGTTCTGGCCTGCTTTCCGGCCGAAAACGACATCGCCCGCGTTGACCTGCCGCCGATAGTGCCTATCGCGCAGGCGCTATGACGACTGTCGGATTTCTTGGCCTCGGGCGGATGGGCGCGCCGATGGCGTCACGCCTTGTCGAACAGGTCGCCAATATGGCCGGGCGCTTGCTGGTCCACGACCTTGTTCCGGCGGCGGTCGCGGGCCTGGTGGAAAAGGGCGCGCAGGCGGCGGGTTCGGCCGCGGCGCTCGGCGCCAATTGCGAGATCGTACTGTTGAGCCTGCCGACCCCGCCGATCGTGCGCAAGGCGGTGGAGGAGATCATCTCGGGCGGCAGTCCCAAGCTGATCGTCGACTTGTCGACCTCCGGGCCAAAGCTCGCGCAGGAACTGTACGACCTCCTCACCCCGCGCGACATCGCCAGCTTCGATGCGCCGGTTTCGGGGGGAATCGCCGGGGCCGAACGCGGCAGCCTGGCGATCATGGTCGGCGG
>JANOAH010000267.1:0-1663 GCA_031411075.1 Erythrobacteraceae bacterium | reverse complement strand
GACCACGACGACGTGGCGGCGCTGTGGTACGCCGGCACGCCCGATGGGGCCGCGATGATCGAGCGGGCGTCGGCGGGCAACCTGAAGGTGACGTGGGCGGTGCCGCCGCGCGACTGGGCGGGGCCTGCGGGACAGGGGCGCGAGTACCTGCGGCGGGCGACCCAGATCAAGAACATCTGGGTACCCTACGGGGAGTGACCGGTTGCGTGCCGCCCGTCAGCGGGCGCGCAGTTCGGCCACCCGCGCCACGGCAGCCTTCGCGTTCGCCGTTATCCGCGCCCAGTTGCCTGCCGCAATGTCGGCGCGGGTCGCGATCCAAGTGCCGCCGACCGCGCGCACCTCGGGCAGCGCGAGCCAGTCGCTGAGGTTGTCCATCGTGACGCCGCCGGTCGGGTTGAAGCCGACGCCGGTCTGCGCATAGGGCGCCGCGATGGCCTTCAGCATCGACGGCCCGCCCGCGGGCATCGCCGGGAAGAACTTGACCATCGCGCAGCCGAACCGCAGCGCCGCCTGAAGATCGGTCGGCGTCATGATGCCGGGCGCGAAGGGCAGGCCGACCTTCGCCGCATGGGCGAGGACCGCGACGTCCAGCCCGGGCGCTAGCGCGAACCCCGCGCCCGCCGCCTGCGCTTGGTCGACCTGTTCCTCCGTCAGGACCGTGCCCGCGCCCACCAGCATGTCGGGCCGGTGCCGGGCCATCGCCTCGATCGTCGCGCGCGCGGCGGTCGTGCGGAAGGTGATCTCCGCCACCGGCAGCCCGCCCTCGATCAGCGCGTCGGCGAGGGGCAGGGCGGCGGCCGCGTCATCGAGTGCTATGACGGGCACGATGCCGTGGCGGGACAGCTGGTCGAAGATGCTCATGGCGGTCCTTGTTCCGATCGGGTTGCGAGGTGGAGGGCTTACGCGCGCAGGATGCTGCGCCCCGCGTATTCCGCGACTTCGCCCAGCATTTCCTCGATGCGGATCAGCTGGTTGTACTTTGCCAGCCGATCTGACCGCGACAGGCTGCCGGTCTTGATCTGACCGCAGTTGGTCGCGACGGCGAGGTCGGCGATCGTCGCATCCTCGGTCTCGCCCGAACGGTGGCTCATCACGTTCGTGAAGCCCGCGCGGTGCGCCATGTCGACCGCCGCCAACGTTTCGGTCAGGGTGCCGATCTGGTTGACCTTGACGAGCATCGAATTGGCGCAGCCCTTCGCGATGCCTTCCGCCAGCCGCTGCGGGTTGGTCACGAACAGATCGTCGCCAACGAGTTGGACCTTCTTGCCCAGCTTGTCGGTCAGCAGCTTCCAGCCTTCCCAGTCATCTTCGGAGCAGCCATCCTCGATCGAGATGATCGGGTAATCGGCGGCCAAAGCTGCAAGGTAATCAACATTTTCGCCAATGCTCAGGGTTTTGCCTTCACCCTTCATGACGTATTTGCCGCCCTTGAAGTATTCGGTCGCGGCGCAATCGAGGCCAAGATAGATATCCTCACCCGGGCGGTAGCCTGCTTTTTCAATGGATTTCAGAATGAAATCAAGTGCATCGCGGGCGGAGTTAAGGTTGGGTGCGAAGCCGCCTTCGTCGCCAACATTGGTGTTATGGCCTGCGGCAGACAGTTCTTTTTTCAGGGTGTGGAACACTTCCGACCCCATGCGAATGGCTTCGCGGATGTTTTCGG
>JANOAH010000266.1:0-2624 GCA_031411075.1 Erythrobacteraceae bacterium | reverse complement strand
GGCTCGCAATATATGCCCGGCGCAATCTGGTGATCGGCGGCGATGAAATCGGCCATGCCCGCGGCGACGATCGGGTCGACGCATTCAATGAGGTGCGTATCGGTGTGCACCCCGTCATGGCGCAGCGTGTCCTGCCACGCGGCGTATTCGGTCTGGCCGAACAGGTAGCGCGCGTTGGGGAAGGTCGGCTTGTATTCGCCGCTGTCCGGATCGCGGTAGGTGTTCCAGCCGACATGGTCGAAGTGGAGGTGGGTGCACATCACCGTGTCGATGTCCTGGCGGCTGAGGCCCAGGCTTTCGAGATCCTCGAGGAACCCTTCGGGCAAGTCGCAGAACACGTCGAAATCGCGCTTGCGCCCGGCGCCGATGCAGCTGTCGACGACAATGTTGCGACCGGGTGCCTGGACCACAAAACCCTGGAAGTTCATCCGCTGCCGCCCGTCGGGGGTGGCGTAGTGCGGGTGCAGCCACTCCATCGCGATCACTTCCTCGGGCGTCGCCTCGGGCATGGTCATCTGGATGTTGTCCTGGAAATCCCACAGCTCGACGATGCGGGTGACGGTGACATCGCCGACCTGCCAGGATTTCATATGTTCACGGGCCATCGGGGCCTCCAATCAGGAAAGAAGAAGGGTTTCGCGCAGAGGGCGCAGAGGAAAGAAGGGCGCAGAGATGTCGCGCTTGCGGCGAAGCCGCTCTAACAGCCCGACGACGCGCAAGACGCTGGCGTCGAGAAGGTAGAGCGCCTTCGGCGACACAGACCCTCTGCGATCTCTGCTCCTCTGCGGCCTCTGCGCGAAACAAATCATCACGCCGCCTTCCGCCGCTTGGCCGGGTTCGGCTTATGACGCGCCACGCTTTCGGGCGGCAGTTCGGCGGCGGGGAGCGCGGGTTTGCCGAGCACGAAATCGGCCGCGCGCTCGCCGATCATCACGCACGGCGCGTTGGTGTTGCCGCCGATGATGCTGGGCATGACCGAAGCGTCGGCCACCCGCAGGCCCTCGATGCCGTTGAACCGCAATTGCGGATCGACCACCGCGCCGGCGTCGCTGCCCATGCGGCAGGTGCCGACCGGGTGATGCACCGTGTAGCCGGTCTCGCGGATGTAGTGGTCGAATTCGGCATCGCTCTGCACTGCCGGCCCGGGCGCGACTTCGGTGCCGTCGTACTTGGCGAACGGTTCGCTGGCGAAGGCGGCGCGGGCGATCCTCAGCGCGCGGATCAGCGGCTGGATGTCGTCGGGATGTTCGAGCAGGTGCGGGTTGATCAGCGGCGCGGCGGCCGGGTCCGCGCTCGCCAGCCGCACCGTGCCGCGGCTCTTGGGATAGAGCGCCACCGGGCTGATCGCGTAGCCGTGGCCGATCGGAAACGGGATCTTCGGGTGGGTCAGGCGCTTGGCCGGCTGGAACACGAACTGCACGTCGGGCTTGTCGAGGCTCGGGTCGGTGCGCAGGAAGGCGACGCTTTCGAACACGTTGCCGGCCAGCGGGCCTGTCTTGGTCAGCGCATACTGCAGCCCGTAGGCGAGGTTGCGCGGGACGGTCATCCAGCTCCACCCGTAACTGGTGACGTCGGCCGTCTCCATGTGCATCGGGCTGGCCGGATGATCGTGGTAATTGGCCCCGACGCCGGGCGCGTCGAGCACCACGTCGATGCCCATCGCCTTGAGGTGTGCCGCCGGGCCGATGCCGCTGAGCATCAGGATCTGCGGCGTCTGCACCGTCCCGGCGCTGAGGATCACCTCGCGCCGCGCCCGGATCACTCGCCCATCGGTCAGCTCGACCCCGACAGCGCGCTTGCCCTCGACCAGCACCCGCGCCACCTGGGCGTCGGTCTGGACATGCACGTTGCCGCGCGCGAGCGCCGGGCGCAGCATCTGCTTGGCGGTGGTCTGCCGCTCACCGTTCCCCAGCAACCCCTGGCGGCGCCCATAGCCTTCGGGATTCGGTCCGTTGAAATCCGCGCAGGCCGGAAATTGCAGCGAGGCGAGCGCGTCCATGAACGCGAAATTGAGTTCGTTCGGCCCGTCGACATGCTTGACGTTGATCGGCCCGCCGTGGCCGTGGAACACGCTTTCCGGGTAGTTCTCGTTATGCTCGGTGCGGGTGAAGTAGGGCAGCACTTCGGCATAGGACCACCCGGTGGCGCCGGCATCGGCCCAGTCGTCGTAATCGGTCGGATGGCCGCGGAAATAGACCATCCCGTTGATCGCGCCCGATCCGCCGAGCACCCGCCCGCGCGGCACCGGAATCTCGCGCCCGGCCATGCCCGGCTGAGGCACCGTCTTGAACCTCCAGTTGGTCTCCTCACGCCCAATCGCGGCGGCGACAAAGCTCGGGATATGGATGAACGGATGCGTGTCCTGCCCGCCGGCTTCGATCACGCAGGTCGTGCGGTCGGCCGCCTCGCCCAAGCGAGCCGCCAGCGCCGCGCCCGCCGAGCCGGCGCCCACGACGATGTAATCGAATTCCGCTGCTGGCATTCGTCTCTCCCGGCCGTCACTTTGCGGGGGGTGAGAGGGGTTGGCAAGGTGCGATGCGGGACATACTCGCCTACGCGATTGTCGCACCTCCTAAGATCGCGACCCACCCACCGGCGATGAACCCAAGAAGCGCGATCCTGAT
>JANOAH010000265.1:0-2462 GCA_031411075.1 Erythrobacteraceae bacterium | reverse complement strand
CCGCCGACGCCGCCGGCGAAGCCGACCAGGCCCGTCATCACCCCGATCTCGTTGCGGAAGCGCTGCGGGACGAGTTGGAACACTGCGCCGTTACCCACACCGAGCGTGCCCATCACGACCACGAACAGCGTCAGCGCGAGCGGCAGCGTGGCTGGCCCGGTGCTGATCGAGGCGAGCGTCAGCGCGGCGATGATGTACACCATCGTCAGCGTCAGTGTGCCGCCGAATTTGTCGGCAAGTGCTCCGCCAAGTGGGCGCAGCAGCGAGCCGGTGAACACGCAGGCAGCGGTGCAATATCCGGCCGTGACCGGGGTCAGCGCGAAATTGTCGGTGAACCAGATCGAGAGCGAGTTCGACAGGCCGACGAAGCCGCCGAAGGTCACGCCGTAGAATAGCATGAACCACCATGCGTCCTCGTGCTTGAGCACGTCGGCATAGGCGACTAGCGACTTGGTCCGCGGCTGGTCGGGGCTGTCCTGGGCCGCGATCAGGTAGATCACGAAGACGATGGCGAGCGGAATGACCGCGAGCCCCATCGCCGCGTTCCAGCCGAAAAGCTTGGCCAGCACCGGGGCGAACAGCGCGGCGAACACGGTACCCGAATTGCCCATGCCGGCAATTCCCAGCGCCTTGCCCTGGTGCTCGGCTGGATACCACCGGCTCGCCAGCGGCAACGCCACCGCAAAGCTCGCACCGGCAAAGCCGAGGATCACGCCGATGGCGATCGTGCCGGCAAAGCTGTCAATGCCGAACCACCACCCGGTGAGCAGCCCGGCCATGACGATAACCTGGTTGATCGTGCCGGTCAGCTTCTGGCCGATGCGGTCGCCAAGGATGCCGTTGACGATGCGTAGCACTGCGCCGGCCAGCGTTGGCACCGCCACCATCAGCCCCTTCTGCGCCGGATCTAGGCCGAGTTCACCCGCAATGATCGGCGCCAGAGGCCCGAGCATGACCCAGACCATGAACGACACATCGAAATAGAGAAACGCGGCGAGCAGCGTGGGCCTGTGGCCCGATTGCCAGAAGGACGTGGATTGGGTCATCGGCGCATTCCCCTTTGCTGGCGGACAACGCGAAAAAGCCGCCTCGACTTGGTCCGGAGACCAGATCGGGCGGCTTCGTTGCCACGCGGTTTGAATTAGAGTGCGAGGTTTGCTGCTTCCACCACTGGAAGCACCTCGTCGCCGTTTGAGTAACCGATTCGCCGCCGATGCGTAAAGCGAATTTTGCAGCGCAGCGTAAATTGTGCTCATGCGAAGGAGGCGAGGTAACCTTCGATGTCGTCAGGATCGAAGGTCCGCCCGTCAAAGAAAGTGTTACTGGCCAAGGTCATAGCGCCCTGCTGCGCGGTGACCGCGGTCGGCCGAGCCAGGCTGCCTTCGACCTTCGAGCTGGCGCCAGGCAATTGGTCGCCGGTGCCGGCGAGCGCGCTGCGGTAGACGTCAGGACGGAATACCCGCGCGGCAGCGGCCGCATCCACTGCTGAATAAGCAAGCCGGTCCCACCGGACCAGCTGGGTGTAGAGCCATTCGGCCTGGCTGACCCAAGGGAAATTGGCCGCCTCGCGATGCTGGAACATGAAGTCGGGATAAGCGACCGGTTCGGCGCCCCGAATCAGCGTGAGCCGATCTGAAATCGCGCCGAGGATTAGCCGCGGGTCTGCGTCGATGTATTCAGGTCGGGCGAGGATCGCGGCGTTGGTTTTCCAATTGGCCGGGTCGACGAAGTGCGCGCCGGCCTTTCGCATCGACCGGATGAGCGCCTCGGCCGCGGGACGCCGCGCCTCGAGCACCGGGGCGGGGAAGGCGAGCACCTTTTCAACTCCGCGCCGCCAGATCTGCGCAGTGGCGAGTACGATCGCGCCGACGCCGCGTCCGACCGCGGCGCTGTTCCAGGGCTCGCCGACACAGGCCCCGTCGATCTCGCCGGCCGCCATCGCCTCGGCCACGAACGGCGGCGATACGGTAGCGATTTCCACATCCTCGTCGGGCCGGATGCCCGAGGCGGCGAGCCAGTAGCGCAGCATGTAATTGTGGCTCGAATACCGGTGCACGACGCCGAAGCGCAGCTTGCGCCCCGCTGCCTTGCGCGCCCGCGCCTCTTCGGCCAGCGCCGCGCCGAGCACAGCCGGATCGGCCAGCTCGCCGGGCGCGGCAACCTTCGTTGCGAGCTCGGTGGCGAGCGTTACCGCGTTGCCGTTGAGGCCGAGAACAAATGGCGCCGCGAGCGGCTGTGCCGGGCGGCCGCGACCGAGCGTCGTTGCAATGGCCAACGGAGCGACCAGGTGAGCGGCGTCACTGTGGCCGTAGAGCAGCCGGTCGAGCACGGTCGCCCAGCTGACGTCGCGCTGGAAGCTCAGCGCCAGGCCCTCGGCCTCGGCAAAGCCGTGCTCGTGCGCGAGGATCGGCAGGCAGGCATCGACCAGCGGCAGAAAGCCGATCGTAAGATGCTCGCTCATT
>JANOAH010000264.1:0-4874 GCA_031411075.1 Erythrobacteraceae bacterium | reverse complement strand
TGCTCGACGCGCTGGCGGACGCGGGCGCGGTGACCAGGAGCACGGCAATCGACAGCACCTACATCAAGGCGCAGCGCTCGGCCTTCGGCGGAAAAAGGGGGCTCGCGCGCAGGCGAGCGGGCGTTCGCGAGGGGGTTGGACAACTAAGATCCACGCTCTCACCGACGTCATCGGCCGCCCGTTCGCGCTAATGCTTACCCCCGGCAACGTGGCCGATGTGACAGCCGCGCCCGCGCTGCTCGCCCGGATGGGCCGCGCCCGTTATGTGCTGGCGGACAAAGGCTACAATGCAGACCTGCTCCGCCGCTCGCTGCGCCAGGCCGGAGCCGTGCCGGTCATACCCGGCCGATCGAACCGCAAGCGCACGGTTCGCTACGACCGCGAACGCTACAAAGACCGCCACCTGATCGAGAATGCTTTCTGCCGTCTCAAGGACTTCCGCCGCGTCGCCACCCGATACGACAAGGGCGCCGCCAACTATCTCTCAGGCGTCGCACTCGCGACTATGCTTTCCTTCTGGCTCTGAATGAGTCATCGCGTAATTTGTGACTGCTTCCTCGGGTCGGCTGGACGGCGCACACTTCTGGTTGTCGAAGCCTGAAGGAAGGTAGCAGCCATGAAGCACTATGCCGGAATCGACCTGTCGATGGAAACGTCGCACGTCTGCATCGTCGACAATGATGGGCGCAAGGTTGGCGCGGTATCAACCGGCACCGGTTCACAGCGCCCAAGGACACGATGATCGAACTGTTCGGCCTACTCGTGTTCAATATCTTGTGCTGCAACACCGACGATCACGCCGGGAACCATGCCGCCTTCTGGAACGGCGAGAAGCTCAGCCTGACACCGGCCCACGATATTTGTCCGCAACTGCGCACAGGCGGCGAAGCAAGCCAGGCGATGCTCATCGTCGCCGGCGTGAACACCAGTCGGCTTGCCGTCGCGCTCGAGGCGGCGCCTGCGTTCCTGTTGTCTCGCGACAAAGCCAGAGCGCTGATCCGCTCCATGATCGAAACGATTCGCAACAACTGGGAGGCGGTCTGCGACGAGGCTGCCCTCACAGTCACCGAGCGTGATGTCCTCTGGAACGGTGCATTCCTCAGGCCCTTCGCGTTCCAGAGGCTCGACGATGCGTTCAGGGCAGACCTCGCCGGACACGTCCCGCAGGTGAAGCCAAAGCGGTTGGGGGTCCGTTCCCGCTCGGGCTACGCCCTCCCGGAAACAGACCCCCAACCGCTCATCTTAATTGACGGAAAAACCGGGCATCCTTGTTGTCGTTGAGCACTTATCCGCGCCATGCTGTCGGGCTTGCATTGGATGGGCGCGAATGTTCGGCTTTCGGGGTCGTGTCCGAAGTTTGTAGACACCTTTTCGACGGTGCTGACCGCCCATGGTCTGACCTGCGACGCTGCGCAGTCCAAAGACCAGACCCCTCTCATGGTCTGATCGCGCCCCTGTCCGCGTGCCGTCGGGCCTGCAACCCGAGTTGCTTCAGGGCCCGCCCCGGACCGAATCCGGGGATAGCGAGGGTCAGGCCCGCTACGGCTGCGAGATCTTTGCCGAGCAGGTCGAGTTTCTCGCCAAGAGCAAGGCCAAACCCGAGCCGTTGCCGGTCTAGCCGCTCTAACTCTTACGGCTCCGCAGGCAATCGCGTTGTCTTCGGCTTTTGACCCCGATTGCCGCGTCGAAGAACTTCGAGTTGTGCATCCACGCGTTGATGGCGGACTCACGCCCCCAGACACACCGGGCGCTGATATGCACCGGCCGGGAAAAACCCCATTGGTAAGCGCCGACGGAACCCGGCATTGACGTTGCGGAGTTAGGGTGCTGCGCAGCAGCGCTTGAACTTGAGCCCTGAGCCACATGGGCAGAGTTCGTTTCGTCCGACCTTGTGCGTTTTGATCGATTTGAGCGCCGGGGCATTTCCCTCCCGCAGCAGCGCGAGCTTTCGCATGGCGACGAGGACGCGCGGTATAAGCGCCGCGTTCTCATCGCGGATTTCGTCGGCATCGTCGCGCTCGTCGATAGCCCCATCGATGTCGATGAAGCCGACGAACAGTCCGATGAAGTCCCTGGTGCGCTCGTCGTCGACCAGCGCCGACCAGTACTCAGGATCGAGCTGCATGGCTCTATAGAAGCCCCGCACCCAGGTTCGGACCTTGTCGTGATCAGCCTTTTGGCCCGGCTCACCGTAGCTGGGATGGAACCCCGGCCAGCCTTTCTGGAGTTCCGCCTCGATTGCGCCGCGCCGCGCCAGGACGGTAGCAAAGGCCTTCGTCAGCCTGTTGTCGTCAGCGAGGGCGGGCGTCTTCGTCCACAGGTCGCGGACCCACTCCGATGCCTCCAGCTCGGGCGTCAGCAGCGTGCCAGTCAGATAGCCGTCCATTTCGAGCGGGGGCAAAAGATCGGGATCCCAGATCATGGGTGCGAGGATGCAGGGCAGAGGCGCCGAGGTGCTCATGCGGCCAGGGTAACATCACGTGCCGCCTGCCAGCGCCACGGAAGCAGCTCGTCGATGCGTTTGATCGGATGGTCACCAATGCGCTCGATGACGTCGGTGAACCAGGCTTCCGGCTCGACGCCGTTAAGTTTGCATGTCTCAACCAGCGCGTAGAACAGCGCCGAGGCCTCACCGCCCTTGACCGAACCGACGAACATCCAGTTCCGGCGCCCGAGCGCCACCCCGCGCAGCGCATTCTCGACGAGATTGTTGCTGATCTCGAGCATGCCGTCCTCGCAATAGCGGATCATCGCCGCCCACCGATTGAGCGGATAGCGGCACGCCTTGGCCAGCGTACTGTCCGCAGAGAGGCCCTGCAGCTGTGCTTCCAGCCAGGTCCGCATGGCTGCCAGCTTTGGAACGGCCCGCGCCTGGCGCACACGCCTTCGCTCGTCGGGCGGCACCCCTTTGACCTCGCGTTCGATGGCAAAGAACTCGGCGATCCTCACCACCGCCTCGGCCGCGATCGGTGACGGCGACTTGTCGAGGACGTCGGTAAACTTGCGCCGTGCATGGCTCCAGCACCCGACCTCGATGACCTCGCGGGGCGCCTTGGTCGCGGGGTCGCGGTAAAGCGCGTTGTATCCGGCAAAGCCGTCAGCCTGGAGATACCCGCGGTAACCAGCGAGGTGTACCGCCGGATGCGCGCCCCGGCGATCGGTGCTGAAGCGGTAGGCGACCGCGGGCGGGCTCATGTCGCCGCTCGAGCGGCCGTCACGCAGATAGACCCAGAAGTGCGCGGTCTGGCTGCCGTCCTCGCTCCCCAGCAAGGTCACCGGCGTATCATCGCCATGCACTTTCGGAGCTTCGAAGATGTAGGAGAACAGCCGCTCGCCGAGCGGCGCCAGCAGCCAGGCCAGCTTGCGGGCCCAGCGGCTCATCACGTCGCGATCGATGGTGATGCCCTGCCGGCGCAGGATCACCGATTGGCGATGCCAGGGTTGATGGTCGGCAAAGCGGCTGACGACAAGGTGCGCCAGCAAGGCACTGCTCGCCATGACCTTGGGCAGCGGCAGATTGATGGCTGGCGCCCGGCGGATCTGCTCGCAGCTGCGGCACGCCACGCGGGGACGAACATGGCGGATCACCCGAAAGCGCGCCGGGAGATAATCGAGCACTTCGGTGACGTCTTCGGTGATCTTCGTTTCGGCGCCGCCGCAACCCTGGGGGCACGGACCGGGCTGGTGCTCGACACTCTGGCGCGGAACGTGTGCCGGGATCGGCGCGCGCGTTCCAGGCCGGCGCGCCGAGGAGGGCTGTGCCGCTGCCGGGCTATCGTCGTTGGCCGGCTCCGGCGTCTCGACCTCGTCGAACATCAGGCGCAGCTGGGCGATGTCCATCTTCTCGGAACTGCGCCCGAACTGGACGCGCAGCAGCCGCGCCAGACGATGCTCGAGCTTCTCGATCTTGAGATCCTGGACTTTGACCGTTGCCCTGACCGCCTTCAGTTCGGCGCGTTCCTGCTCCATGACATCGGCCATCTCCCGCAGCATCTTGTGCAGGAGAACCGGGTCTGTCGGGAGGCGATCAAGGTCGAACCGCATGCCGCATTCTCTAGCGCAGGCGGTGCCAAAACTCTAGATAAAACGGCAGTTTTGCGCGCTTTTTTGCTCACGCAAGCCGCGGCGTCACGACCTCGTCATGGACGATCGCCTGCTTCCAGTTGAGCCCCTCGATCAGCATCGCCAGCTGCGCGGCGGACAACCGCAGGGCCCCTTCGTCAGCGCGCGGCCAGACGAACTTTGAGCGTTCAAGGCGCTTGGCATACAGGCATAACCCTGACCCGTCCCAGACCAGAGCTTTCAGCCGGTTTCCTCTTTTTCCGCGGAACAGGAACACCGCGCCACAGAACGGATCAAGCCGGAGGATGTTGCGAACCTGTGCGGACAACCCATCAAAGCCCTTGCGCATGTCGCAAGGCGCCAACGACAGATAGATCTTCGTCGATGGCGGGAAAGCCAGACTCAACGCCCGATCTCCCCGACCAGTTCAAGGACCATCTTGAGCGCCGCGCGGTCGACCTCGCTTGCAATCGAGACCGTGAAGCCGCCGCTCCCCCGGATTTCGATCCGGCCTGTCTCACCAGCGCTGGCCGGCGGCTCTGCGCCCACCAGTTCGACCGGCACAAATCCCGCCATCGCGCCGCGCAAAAGATGACGCCGCCAGGTGTAGAGCTGGCCCGTGCCGATCCCGTGCCGCCGCGCCACCAGTGCCATGATCGCGCCCGGCTCGGTGGTTTCCTTCAGGATCGCCAGTTTCTGCTCGTCGCTCCAGCGGCGGCGGCGCTCCATTCGTACGAGCACTCCGCCATCGGTGCGCGCGCTCATAGGAGCCTCGTATGACTGCTCGATGTCCACTCGCAAGGCCTCCAATT
>JANOAH010000263.1:0-17314 GCA_031411075.1 Erythrobacteraceae bacterium | reverse complement strand
GCGGTCCGTATCGGGATAGCGGCCTTCGTACCGGTCGCGGTCGCGCGAATTTCGCGTGGCCTTGGTGATCGCCGAGATCGCGCCGATCAGCACCACGCCGGCAAGGATATCGCCCGCGTCGATCCCGCCGCCATAGCCATAACCGCCATAGCGGCGGTGGCTGTCGACGTTGCCGGCGGCGCTGTCATAGACTTTGCCGGTATGAGGGGCCGGCAGATCGACCGCGCCGAGCGGGAAGGCCGTGAGCGAAAGGGCCGCGGCAAGCGCGCCGAACCTGGCGATGATACGGCGCATGAAATTGGCCCTCCGGGGCGCGATGCCCTGTTGCGTAAATGCGACTAGGCGGTCCAGGCTTGCGACAGCCTGAACCGCCCGTCGGTGTTACCGGGAGGGGGACTTACCGGTAACCGCGGATCCCGCTGTAATCGAGGTCGACGACCCGGCCGTAGCGCACATCGCAGTTAAACCGGCCGCTGTCGTAGCCGCGGTAGCTGTCGTTGTAGCCGCGGTAGTCGTTACCCCAGCCGCTGCCATAGCGGTTGTCACCCCGGCGCCAGTCACGGCCCTGGGTGTTGACCGCAATGCGGCCCTGCACGGTGTAGCCGTAGCGGGTACGATTGATGTCGCGGATGTCGGTCACCTGCGCCTGGCCACCGTACGAATAGCGGCTGGCATTGCGCTCGGCGGCATAGACGCACTGTTCCACTGCCTGCCGGGCACTGCCCGACTGGTTGTAGTTGTCGTAATTGCCGTTGTTGTAGTAACCGTCGTTGTAGCCGCGATTATTGTAGCCACGACCTTCATAGACGTTGCCGTCATAGCCGCGATTGCGCCCGGCACCGGCCACCGCGGCGATCCCGCCGATGATCAGCGCGCCGGCGATCACGTCGCCCACGTCGATGCCGTCACCACGATTGCGATCGCGATACTGCGCGGCCGCAGGAGTGGCAGCGGCCATCGCCATCGCGCCAGCGGCGACGGTACCGACCAGAGCTTTGGTAATGGTCTTCATGGTCCGTTCCTTCCGATTCGACGGAGCAATGCGCCCCGTTTACGAATCGGAAACTACCGAACCGACGATTTGGCCATGCTGAATGCGGCTGACAGCCATCGTTCAGGAAGAAGGATAATTTCCTGAACGAAATCGATCAAGCGTCTTCGAGCTCGTCCTCGCTCATCACCGGGCCGCTATCCTGGCCCTTGGCGCTTTCGTCACGATCGACGAATTCGATGATCGCCATCGGCGCGGCGTCGCTGGCGCGAATGCCGGCCTTGATGATCCGGGTGTAGCCCCCATCACGCCCGGCGTACCGTTCGGCCAGCACCTCGAACAGCTTCTTTTCCTGCGCTTCGTCGAGCACGCGGCTGTGCGCCAGCCGGCGGTTCGACAGCCCGCCGTGCTTGGCCAGCGTGATCAGTTTTTCGACGTAGGGACGCAGTTCCTTCGCCTTGGGCGTGGTGGTGAGGATCTGCTCGTGCTTGATCAGCGCGGCCGCCATATTGCGCAGCAGCGCCGCGCGGTGACCCGATTTACGCTGCAGCTTGCGGCCGCCATGTTTGTGACGCATGTCTCGTACTCCGTTCGTAAGGGGGCCGTATCAGGTACCCCGATCCAGGCTGACGACGTGCCAGCCCTGTCAAAGTCAGGCGAAAGTTAGCCCAACAGCTCCTGTTCGAGCCCCGGATCAATTCCGGGGTGACGGTTCTGCTGGCTCAGCTTGTCAGCCGAGCAGTTCCTGTTCCAGCTTCTTGGCCATTTCCTCGATGTTTTCGGGCGGCCAGCCGGGGATGTCCATGCCGAGGCGCAGGCCCATCGAGCTGAGGACTTCCTTGATCTCGTTGAGCGACTTGCGGCCGAAGTTCGGTGTGCGCAGCATCTCGGCTTCGGTCTTCTGGACCAGGTCGCCGATGTAGATGATGTTGTCGTTCTTGAGGCAATTGGCCGAACGCACCGACAGCTCGAGCTCGTCGACCTTTTTGAGCAGGTAACGGTTGAGCTGGTTGGCGTCGCTTTCTTCCGGCGCCGCGGCCAAGCCGATCATCGTCGGCATCGCCAGCGGAATGCCTTCTTCGAAGTGGACGAACAGCGTCAGCTGGTCCTGCAGGATACGCGCGGCATAGGCCACCGCGTCTTCCGGCGTGATCGTGCCGTCGGTTTCGACCGTGATCGACAGCTTGTCGTAGTCGAGCTCCTGCCCGACGCGGGCATTGTCGACCTTGTAGCTGACCTGGCGGATCGGCGAATAGAGGCTGTCGATCGGGATCAGCCCGATCGGCGCGTCGACCGGACGGTTCGAGACCGCCGGGACGTAGCCCTTTCCGGTGTCTGCGGTCAGCTCCATGTTCAGCGTCGCGCCTTCGTCGAGGTGGCAGATGATGAGGTCCTTGTTGAGAACCTCGATGTCGCCCGACACCGCGATATCGCCGGCCTTGACGTCGGCCGGGCCGGTGACGGCGAGCTGCAGCCGCTTGGGGCCTTCGCCTTCCATCTTGAGCGCGATCTGCTTCACGTTGAGGACGATGTCGGTGACGTCCTCACGCACGCCGGCGAGGCTGCTGAACTCGTGCAGCACGTTCTCGATCTTGATCGAGGTGATCGCGGCACCCTGAAGGCTGGACAGGAGCACCCGGCGCAGCGCATTGCCGAGTGTCAGGCCGAACCCGCGCTCGAGCGGTTCGGCGACGAACGTCGCCTTGCGCTTGCCATCGCCGCCGCTCTTGACGTCGAGGCTGTTGGGCTTCTTCAGTTCCTGCCAGTTCTTCATATTGACGGACATGGACTTCCCCTAAAGGTGTTTCGGGTGGAGCGGCCGCCGAGTGCTGTGAGCACCGCGGCCGATCCGAATTCTTGACCGGCGGTGCACAAACCGCCGGCAGGTTCGATCAGACGCGGCGGCGCTTCGACGGCCGGACCCCGTTGTGCGGGATCGGCGTGACGTCGCGGATGCTGGTGATGGTAAAGCCCACCGCCTGCAGCGCCCGCAGCGCGCTCTCACGGCCCGAACCCGGGCCCTTGATCTCCACCTCCAGCGTGCGGACGCCGTGTTCGGCGGCCTTCTTGCCGGCATCGTCGGCGGCGACCTGAGCGGCATAGGGCGTCGACTTGCGGCTGCCCTTGAAGCCCATCATGCCAGCCGAAGACCAGCTGATCGCATTGCCCTGCGCGTCGGTGATAGTGATCATGGTGTTGTTGAAGCTGGCGTTGACGTGCGCCACGCCGCTCGAGATGTTCTTGCGCTCGCGCCGGCGGATGCGTTGAGGTTCGCGTGCCATATGGTGTCTACCTGTTCTAATTCCAGAGGAAGAAAGTCGTCGATCCGCTCAAAGCTGAGCGTGGCGAAGCGGCTTACTTCTTCTTGCCGGCGATCGGCTTGGCCTTGCCCTTGCGGGTGCGGGCGTTGGTGTGGGTGCGCTGGCCGCGCACCGGCAGGCCCTTGCGATGGCGCAGGCCGCGATAGCAGGCGAGGTCCATCAGCCGCTTGATGTTCATCGCGGTGTCGCGGCGAAGATCGCCTTCGACCGAATGATCGGCGTCGATGGTTTCGCGGATCTGCAGCACTTCGGCGTCGGTCAGATCCTGGACCCGGCGGCTGTGATCGATGCCCAGCTTGTCGGCGATCTTGCGCGCCGTCGTCGGGCCAATTCCATGAATGTAGGTCAGCGCGACGATTACGCGCTTGTTGGTGGGGAGGTTCACCCCGGCAATACGAGCCACTTACTTCTCCATGCTCCACAGGGAAGCGGCGAACCGCGCGGGGCGGATGCGTTCCCTATCTCATCGCGATTCACCGCCAGGCTGCGAAACGAAAAAGGCACGGAAAGACAAGCCCTTGGCCTGCCAGCCGGATCGCCCGCAACTGTCGAATGAGCGGCGCGCTTAGGGCGAATCAATCCGCCCGTCAACAGCCAAACACGCACATAGCAACAGAGGGGCCAAAGGCAGCCCTCGCAGGTGTTGCGCGGACTTGTTTATACCGTTTTGCCCGCTCCGTCAAAACCCATAGCGGATCGAGCAACGGCCGCCCGGCCGAGCGTCAAGCGCCGCCGAGCAGCGCTTCGATCGCGGCGCCGACTTCGGCGATCGGCGCCATGCCATTGACCCGCGCGACCAGCCGCTTGGCTTCGTAGTAGGGCATGATCGGCGCGGTCTTGGCGCGGTATTCGGCCATCCGAGCGCGCACCGTTTCCTCGTTGTCGTCGGGCCGGCGCTTGAACACCGTACCGTGGCAGCGATCGCACTGGTCATCGACCTTCGGGGCCTTGAAGCGGTCGTGGTACCCCTCGCCGCAAGTAGCACAAGTAAAACGGCCGACGATCCGCTCGACCAGTTCGTCCTCGTCGACGTCGAGCTCGATCACCCGGTCGAGGTGGCGATTGTGCGAAGCCAGCGACGCGTCGAGCGAGACCGCCTGAGCATGGGTGCGCGGATAACCGTCAAAGATCACCCCGGTCTTTGGCGGAATGAAATCGAGCGCTTCATTGATGAGGCCGGTGACGATTTCATCGGACACCAGTTCGCCGCGGCCCATCACCGCCTTGGCTTCAAGCCCCAGCGGGGTCTGCGCGGCGACCGCGGCGCGCAGCATGTCGCCGGTCGACAGCTGGCGCATGCCGTGGGTTTCAACGAGGTGCGTGGCCTGCGTGCCCTTGCCTGCCCCCGGCGGCCCCAGCAGAATGATGTTCATCGCGGCTGCCCCCTAGCCCGCATTAGCGCAGGCGCCCCTTCAGTTTCGCCTTCTTGATCAGATCGCCATACTGGTGCGCCAGGAGGTGCGACTGGATCTGGCTGATCGTGTCGACGGTGACGTTGACCACGATCAGCAGGCTGGTGCCGCCCAGGAACAGCTGGATGCCGGTCTGGGCGACGAGCCATTCGGGGATGACACAGACCAGCGTCAGGTAGATCGCGCCGATCACGGTGATGCGGGTGAGGACGTAGTCGAGGTATTCGGCGGTGCGTTTGCCCGGGCGGATGCCGGGAATGAAGCCGCCGTTCTTCTTGAGATTCTCGGCGGTCTCTTCCGGGTTGAACACCACCGCGGTGTAGAAGAAGCAGAAGAACACGATGCCCGCGGCATAGAGCGCCAGGTACAGCGGCTGGCCGTGAGCGAGGTACTGGTTGAGGCTCTGCAGGACGCCGTAGAACGTGCTGCCGGTCGAAACCGAGTTGCCGGCGAACTGAGTAATCGTCAGCGGCAGCAGCAGCAGCGAGCTGGCGAAGATCGGTGGGATGACGTTGGCGGTGTTGAGCTTCAACGGCAGGTGGCTGCGATCGGCCTGCATCATGCCGCGCGCGCTGGCCCGCTTAGGATATTGCACCAGCAGCCGCCGCTGCGCCCGTTCCATGAAACAGATCGCCAGGATCAGGGCGACGATCATCACCACGATGCCGACGATCACGAACAGGCTGATCGAGCCGGTGCGGCCACCTTCGAACAGGTTGGCGGCAAAGGTCGGGAAGCGGCTGACGATGCCAGCCATGATGATCAGCGACACGCCGTTGCCGATGCCCCGGCTGGTGATCTGTTCGCCCAGCCACAGCAGGAACATGGTCCCGCCGATAAGGTTGATGACCGCGACGATCTTGAACATCAGCCCCGGGTTGACCACCGCCTGCAGCCCGCTCTGCGCGCCATAGGCTTCAAGGCCCGAAGCCAGGAACCAGCCCTGGATCGCGCACAGGAACACCGCGCCATAGCGGGTGTACTGATTGAGCTTCTTGCGCCCGGCTTCGCCTTCCTTCTTAAGCGCCATCAGCGAGGGATGGAGCGAGGCGGCGAGCTGCACCACGATCGAGGCGGTGATGTAGGGCATGACGCCGAGCGCGATCAGGCTCATGCGTTCGAGGCTGCCGCCCGAGAACGTATTGAACAGGTCGAGGATGCCGCCGCGGGTCTGATCGTAGAGCGATTCAAGGATCAGCGGATTGACGCCCGGCAGCGGCACGAAGCTGAGGAACCGGAACACGATCAGCGCGCCGATGGTGAACCAGATGCGCTGGCGCAGCTCGGTCGCCTTGGAGAAGTTGGCGAGGCTGAGATTGCTCGCCAGGTTGTCCGCGCGTGATGCCATGGGTCTCTAAAGCCTTGCCTGGGCGGGCGTTGCGCCCTCCCTCCCCTGTTCAGGTCAGCCCATATAGGGGCCCGGCCGGGTCGCTAGAACCCCGCCGGGCGATTTCCCTGGGATTATTCGCCCGCGTCGGCTTCGGGCGCGCTTTGTTCGGCAGCCTTCGGGGCGGCCTTGGCGCCTTTCTTGGGCGCGCGAGCGGCAGCGGTCGTCTTGCGCGCGGCGGCGCCGGCAGCCTTTTTTTCGGCCGCCTTTTCGCTGGCGGGCTTCACTACGATAACCTCGACCGAGCCGCCGGCCTTTTCGACCGCCGCGAGCGCTCCCTTGGACGCGCCGGCGACCTTGAAGCTGACCTTGGCGGTCAGTTCGCCGCTGCCGAGCAGCCGCACGCCGTCTTTGCCACCACGGGCAATGCCTGCCGCTTTCAGCGCCGCGTGGTCGATGACCGCCTTGGCGTCAAGCGCCTTGGCGTCGATCAGCTTCTGGATTTGACCGAGGTTCACTTCGGCATAGTCCTTGGAAAAGATGTTGTTGAAGCCGCGCTTGGGCAGCCGCATGTGCAGTGGCATCTGGCCGCCTTCGAAGCCCTTGATGGCCACGCCCGAGCGGCTCTTCTGGCCCTTCTGGCCGCGTCCGCCAGTCTTGCCCTTGCCCGAGCCGATGCCGCGGCCGACGCGGACACGGGTCTTACGGGCGCCCGCGTTGTCGCGGATGTCGTTCAGTTTCATAGCAGTGCACTCGCTTTCGCTTGATCGCGCGTTTTTGGGAAGGCGGCCCCCTAGGCGATCGGCGCACCGATTGCAACGGCCGGCTTGGTCAGCACGAAGCGGCCGAGGACCAGCACGTCCATGTCGGTTCGATCGAAGCAGGCGATCGCCTGTTCGGGGGTGTCGACCACCGGTTCGTTCTCATTGAAACTGGTGTTGAGCACCATGCCGTGCCCGGTCCGCCGCTTGAGCACCTGGAGCAGGCGGTAGTAGAGCGGATTGTTGTCGGCATCGACCGATTGCAGCCGCCCGGTGCCGTCAACATGGGTGATGGCCGGGAACGCTTCGCGCCACTCGGGCCGGAACTTGACCACGTGCATCATGAACGGGCTGGCCACGTCCTGCTCGAAATAGCGGCCGACATCCTCGCGCAGCAGCGACGGGGCGAACGGGCGGAAGCTTTCGCGCTTCTTGATCTTGCGGTTGATGCGGTCCTTCATGTCCGGGATCGCCGGATTGGCGAGGATAGAGCGGTTGCCGAGCGCGCGCGGCCCCCATTCGCTGCGGCCCTGGTACCACCCCGTCACCGCACCCGCCTCGATGTAGCCGGCGGCCACCTCCACCGCCTCGTTCATATCGGCGCAGACCTGCAGCGGCCAGTCGGTCGCCTCGGCCGCCTGGCGGATGCGCTCGTCGGAATAGCCCGGCCCCCAGAACGCATGGTTCATCACGAACCGTTCGGTCCGCCCCAGCCCCATGTGCCAGCAGTGATACGCCGCGCCGAGCGCGGTGCCGTCGTCGGACGAGGCCGACTGGAGATAGACGTCGCCGATCGGGAAGTCGCGCAGGGCGCGCGCGTTCATCACCCCGTTGAGCGCGCAGCCGCCGGCCATCGCCAGCCGATCGAGCGGCACCCGCCGGCCGAGCGAGCCGAAGCAATTGCTCACCGCGCGTTCGAACGCCACCTGGGTCGAATGGGCGATGTCCATTTCGCGCTGGGTGACCGGCGCATCGCGATGGCGCGGTTCGCCGAGCAGGCGCTTGAGCGCGTCGGTATAGATCGTGCCCATGCGGATTTCGCCGTCGAGATTGGAATCGCGCAGGCCCCGCCAGACGTCGAGATAACGCGCTTCGACCTTGTACCACTCGGTCCCGCTGGTCTGAACGATCTGCGCCAGTTCGGCGGCGTAACGATCCTCGCCATAGGGGGCGAGGCCCATGACCTTGTATTCCTCGCCGAAGCGGTCGAAGCCGATGAACTGGCACAGCGCGGTATAGAAATGCCCCACGCTGTGCGGCAGCAGCACCTTGTCGAGCACATCGATGCGCGGCCCTTCGCACCGCGCCGCCATGCCCGAGACGAAATCGCCCGACCCGTCGATCGAAAAGCCAGCGGTCAGGCTCTCGAACGGCGAGAGGTAATAGGCGCTGGCGATGTGCGAGATGTGGTGTTCGACCCGGTGGACCTGCGACTTCACCTGCGCCGGATCTTCGTCGCACGCCGCGGTCAGCGTTTCGACCAGGCCCATCGTGGCCGAGCGGCGCTTGAGGAAGCTGCGCGCGGCGTGCAGGCCCTGGCTCGGCTTCGACAGCGCATAACGCACCCGCGCGGCGCGGTTGACGGCGGTGTTGCGGCCGATCGCGACATGCCCGACATCGCGCAGCCGCAGCCCGGCCTCCGCCAGCACCCAACGTACCGCGTGTTCGGGAAAGGCGGCCGAATGCTTGTGGCGCGGCCCCAGCCGCTCTTCCGCCACCGCCGCGACGAGTTGGCCATCGACCAGCAGGCAGGCGGAGGAATCGGGGTGGAAGGCGTTCAGACCGAGAATGACCGACAAGTCGCGCGCCCTTTTCAAGCCCGGTCCGGGCGCTACTGACCGCTGTTGTGCAGTGCAAACAAAAAGGGCCCCGACAGCGATGCCGGGGCCCTCGTTTATTGGTGCGCCGTGCCGTTCAGTCGATCACTTCGACCATGTGCGGCAGCTTGGCGAGCGCGCCGCGCACTTCGGCGGTGTCTTCGAGTTCGACGACGCGGTTCATCTTGCCGAGACCCAGCCCAGTCAGAATCTTCTTCTGCGCTTCGGGCCGGCGGATCGGGCTGCCGATCTGCTTGAGCTTGATTTTGGCCATCAGTCTTACTCCGCAATCGCTTCGGCGGCGGCATCGGCCTCCGCGTCGCTGGCGCCGCCGCGACCCAGCAGGTCGGCGACCTTCTTGCCGCGACGCTGCGCCACCGACTTCGGCGACGTTTGCGTGGCGAGCGCGTCGAAGGTGGCGCGGATCATGTTGTAGGGGTTCGAGGTGCCGATCGACTTGGTCACCACGTCGTGGACGCCGAGGCTCTCGAACACCGCGCGCATCGGGCCGCCGGCGATGATCCCGGTTCCGGCCGGGGCCGAGCGGACGTTGACGTGACCGGCGCCGAAGTGGCCGAGCCCGTCATGATGCAGCGTGCGGCCTTCCTTGAGCGGCACACGGATCATCTTCTTCTTGGCCGCCGCGGTCGCCTTGGTGATCGCTTCGGGCACTTCGCGGGCCTTGCCGTGGCCGAAGCCGACGCGGCCCTTGCCGTCACCGACCACCACCAGCGCGGCGAACCCGAAGCGCTTGCCGCCCTTCACCGTCTTCGACACGCGATTGATGTGGACCAGCTTTTCGATCAGGCCATCGCCTTCGTCGTCGTCACCGCCACGGCCGCGGCGGTCGTCACGGCCACCACGGCCACGGCCACGATCGCCGCCGCCGCCGCCACCGCCGCCGCGCCCGCCCCGGCCGCCACGGCTGCGCGGTTCGCGCTGCTCGGGCGCCGCTCCGACCGCCTCGGGGGCTGCTTCGACGGCAACGACGGTTTCGACTTCGGGCGTGTTTTCGGTGTTTGCGTTGTCTGGCATCATCAGAACTCCAGCCCGCCTTCACGGGCGGCATCGGCCAGCGCCTTGACGCGGCCATGGAACAGATAGCCGCCGCGATCGAACACGACGGTGGTCACGCCGGCCTGCTTGGCCGCAGCGGCGATATCCTTGCCGACCTGGACGGCGGCATCGACGTTGGCACCCGAAACCTTGACGCCGAGCGTCGAGGCGGCGGCGACGGTCTTGCCGTCGGCGTCGTCGATCACCTGGGCGTAGATGTGCCGGCCGGTGCGGTGGACCGACAGCCGCGGCTTGCCGCCCGCCCGGCTCTTCAGCGCGGTGCGGACGCGGCGGCGGCGGCGTTCGAACAGGGATAGCTTGGCCATGTTACTTCTTCTTCCCTTCCTTGCGGAAGATGTATTCGCCGCGGTAGGCGATGCCCTTGCCCTTGTACGGTTCCGGCTTGCGCCAGCGGCGGATTTCGGCCGCGAACTGGCCGACCTTCTGCTTGTCGATGCCCGAAATCTCGATCGTGGTCTGGTCGGGCGTCTTCACCTCGAGCCCTTCGGGCACGTCGAGATCGACATCGTGCGAATAGCCGAGCTGCAGCTTGAGCTTCTGACCCTGGACGCTGGCGCGATAGCCGACGCCCTTGATATCGAGGATCTTGGTGAAGCCGGCAGTGACGCCTTCGACCAGGTTCGAGACCAGCGTGCGCTGCATGCCCCAGTGGCTGCGCGCGGCCTTGCCGTCATTAGCCGGCTCGATCGAGATCGACCCGTCCTCGAGCTTGTAGCTGACGAGGTCGGACAGGCCCAGCGCCAGGGTGCCCTTGGGCCCCTTCACATTGAGCGTGCCGTCGCCGATCTCGGCGGTTACCCCGCTCGGGATCGCCACCGGCTTTTTGCCGATGCGGCTCATCAGAACACCTCCGCCAACACTTCGCCGCCGACGTTCTGGGCGCGCGCTTCGTTGTCCGAAAGCACGCCTCTGGGCGTCGAGACGATGGTGATGCCAAGGCCGTTGCGCACCGTCGGCAGCTCGCGGCTGCCCGAGTACACGCGCCGGCCCGGCTTCGAGACGCGGGCGACATGCTTGATCGCCGGTTCGCCTTCGAAATACTTCAGTTCGATGCGCAGCGCCGGGTGCTTGCCGGTGGCGTCTTCGGAATAGCCGCGAATATAGCCTTCGCGCTGCAGCACTTCGAGCACGTTGGCGCGCAGCTTCGACGCCGGCGACAGGACGGTGTCCTTCTTCGCCTGCTGGCCGTTGCGGATGCGGGTGAGCATATCACCCAGGGGATCGGTCATAGCCATCTGTCAGATCCTCACCAGCTCGACTTGACCAGGCCGGGAATCAGGCCCTTGTTGCCCAGATTCCGAAGCTCGATACGGTTGATGCCGAACTTGCGATAAACGCCGCGCGGGCGGCCGGTGGTGGCGCAGCGGTTGCGCACGCGGGTCGGATTCGCATTGCGCGGAATCTCGGCCATTTGCAGGCGCGCGATCAGCCGCTCGCCATCGTCGAGCGCCTTGTTATCGGCGACCGCCTTCAGCTTCGCGTACTTGGCCGCGTACTTCTTGACGAGCTTCTTGCGCCGCTCGTTCTTGTTGATGGAACTCAGTTTCGCCATGGACTTAAGCTCTCCAAAAGCCGCTTACGCGGCCTCTTTCTCTTCGGTCTGAGCCACGGGCTCAGGCGCCGGGAACGGGAAACCGAACAGAGTGAGCAGCTCGCGCGCTTCCTCGTCGGTCTTGGCGGTGGTGGTGACGATGATGTCCATGCCACGCACCTTGTCGATCTTCTCATAGCTGATCTCGGGGAACACGATCTGTTCCTTCAGACCCATCGCATAGTTGCCCCGGCCGTCGAACGACTTGGGGTTGAGCCCGCGGAAGTCGCGGATGCGCGGCATCGCAATGGTCACCAGGCGATCCATGAACTCGAACATGCGGTCCCGGCGCAAGGTCACCTTGCAGCCGATCGGCATGCCTTCGCGCAGCTTGAACTGGGCGATCGACTTCTTCGCCTTGGTGATCACCGCCTTCTGGCCGGCGATCAGTTCCATTTCCTCGGCCGCGGTCTGGACCTTCTTCTTGTCCTGGCTCGCTTCGCCCACGCCCATGTTGAGCGTGATCTTCTCGAGCTTGGGGACCTGGAGACGGTTCGTATAGCCGAACTTCTCGGTCATCGCCTTGACGATGCGATCGTCATAGTCCGTCTTCAGGCGGGGGATGTACTTGTCAGCCATCGATGGTCTCCCCGGTCTTGACCGCGACACGGCTCTTGACACCATCCTTGCCGGTTTCGAACCGGACCCGGGTGGGCTTGCCGTCGGCCGTGGCGATCGCGACCTTCGAAATGTGCATGGGCGCCGGCGCGCGATCGATGCCGCCCTGCGGATTGGTCTGGCTCGGCTTGCGGTGGCGGGCGGCGACATTGATGCCGTCGACCACGACCTTGCCGTCCTTGGGCAGAACGCGTGTCACCGTGCCGGTGCGGCCCTTGTCCTTGCCCGACAGCACGATCACGTGATCGCCCTTCTTGATCTTGGCGGCGGCCATCACAGCACCTCCGGAGCAAGGCTGATGATCTTCATGAAGCCCTTGGAACGCAGTTCGCGCACCACCGGCCCGAAAATGCGGGTGCCGATCGGTTCTTCGTTCTTGTTCACCAGCACCGCGGCATTGGTGTCGAAGCGGATCACGCTGCCATCGGGCCGGCGCACGTCCTTGCGGGTACGCACGATCACCGCACGGTGCACGTCGCCCTTCTTGACGCGGGCGCGCGGCTGCGCCTCCTTGACGGAAACGACGATCACGTCGCCGACGCCGGCCACGCGGCGCTTCGACCCGCCCAGCACCTTGATGCACTGGACGCGCTTCGCGCCGCTGTTGTCCGCGACGTCGAGATTGGACTGCATCTGGATCATCGATCCGGTTCCTTCTTAGTGGCTTGCCGAGACGCTGGTTTCCGTTGGCCCGGCAGTTCCAAAAACTTACGCGTTGCTTGACGCTGCGACGGCTTCGACGGCGAGATCGGCTTCGACCGCCACGCCCTTGCCGGCCTGGACGCGATCGAGCACCTTCCACGTCTTGGTCTTCGAGATCGGGCGGGTTTCCTCGATCCGGACGACGTCGCCGGGCTTGAATTCGTTGCCCTCGTCATGGGCATGGTACTTCTTCGACCGGCGAATGATCTTGCCGTAGAGCGGGTGCCGCTCCTTGCGTTCGACCTTCACGGTCACGGTCTTGTCGGTCTTGTCGGAAACCACGGTCCCGACGAGGATGCGCTTGGGCATCGAAAAGCTCCTTAAGCCTTTTCAGCCGAGCGGGTACGCTCGGTCTGGAGAGTCTTGATCTGCGCGATCGACCGGCGGACTTCCTTGATCCGCGCCGGGCGCTCGAGCTGGTTGGTGGCGGCCTGGAAGCGCAGATTGAACTGCTCGCGCTTGAGCTCGACGAGCTGTTCGGACAGCTGATCGTCGGTCTTGGTGCGCAGATCCTCGACCGCCTTGTTGCCACCGGTGGCCGCGGTCTTCTTGGCGGCCGCGGGGGCTTTCTTGGTTGCCGCTTTGGCCATCATTCGCCTCCGAGGTGCGAGGTGTCGCCGAGGCGGGCGACGACCTTGGTCTTGATCGGCAGCTTCATCGCCGCGCGGCTGAACGCTTCGGCCGCAAGCGGACCGGGCACGCCGTCGAGTTCGAACAGGATGCGGCCCGGCTTGACCCGAGCGGCCCAGTATTCGACCGCGCCCTTGCCCTTGCCCTGGCGGACTTCGGCCGGCTTCTTCGATACCGGCACGTCGGGGAAGATACGAATCCACAGCCGGCCCTGGCGCTTGATGTGGCGCGTGATGGCGCGGCGCGCGGCTTCGATCTGGCGCGCGGTAATCCGCTCCGGTTCCATCGCCTTGAGGCCATAGGAACCGAAGTTGAGCGCCGTGCCGCCCTTCGCGTCACCGCTGATGCGGCCCTTGAAGGTCTTGCGGAACTTGGTCTTTTTGGGTTGCAGCATTGCTCTCTACCTCAACGCGCCGGGCGGACGCCGGAGGTCTGAGCCTCCATCATCAGCCGGTCCTGCGCCATCGGATCGTGGCCGAGGATCTCGCCCTTGAAGACCCACACCTTGATGCCGATGATGCCATAGGCGGTCAGCGCCTCGGCTTCGGCATAATCGACGTTGGCGCGCAGCGTGTGCAGCGGCACCCGGCCTTCGCGGTACTGTTCGACACGGGCGATTTCCGCCCCGCCCAACCGGCCGGCGCACATGATCTTGATGCCTTCGGCACCCAGACGCATGGCCGACTGCATCGCCCGCTTCATCGCCCGGCGGAACGCCACGCGGCGGACCAGCTGGTCGGCGATGCCCTGGGCAATCAGCTTGGCGTCGATCTCGGGCTTGCGGATCTCGACGATGTTGAGCTTGACCTCGCTCGCCGTCATCGTCGCCAGCGTGGCGCGCAGCTTCTCGATGTCGGCGCCCTTCTTGCCGATGATCACACCGGGGCGCGCGGCATAGATCGACACCCGGCACAGCTTGGCCGGCCGTTCGATCACCACCTTCGAAATCGCCGCCTGCGGCAGCGTGTCGACGATATACTTGCGCAGCTTGATGTCTTCCTTGAGCAGCTGCGCGTAGTTGCTGCCCTCGGCATACCAGCGGCTGTCCCAGGTACGGTTGATCTGCAGGCGCAGGCCGATCGGATTGCTCTTATGACCCATCTTAAGCCTCTTCTTCCTGCTCGCGCACGACGATCCGGAGCCGGCTGAACGGCTTGAGGATGCGCGTCGACTTGCCGCGGCCGCGTGTAGCGAAACGCTTCATCGTGATCGCCTTGCCGACGCTCGCCTCGGCCACCACCAGGGCGTCGACGTCGAGGTCATGATTGTTTTCGGCATTGGCGATCGCGCTCGCCAGAACCTTGCGCGCATCGACCGCCATCGCCTTCGTCGAGAAGGAGAGGATGTTGAGCGCGTCTTCGACCTTCTTGCCGCGGATCAGCGCGGCCACGAGATTGAGCTTCTGCGCCGAACCACGGATCGTGGTGCCGACGGCCAGCGCCTCATTATCAGCCACGCGACGGGGGGCTTTGTCCTTGCTCATCAGCGCTTGCCCTTCTTGTCGCCGGCGTGGCCGGGGAAAGTGCGCGTGGGCGCGAATTCGCCGAGCTTGTGGCCGACCATGTCCTCGTTGACGGACACCGGGATGAACTTGTGACCGTTGTAGACGTTGAACGTCAGGCCGACGAACTGCGGCAGGATCGTGCTGCGGCGCGACCAGGTCTTGATTGGCGCGCGGCCACCCTTGTCCTGCGCATCCTCTGCCTTCTTGAGCAGATGCAGTTCGACGAACGGACCTTTCCAGACGGAACGAGCCATGGCGGATTACCTCTTCTTCTTCGCGTGGCGCGAACGGATGATCATCTTGTCCGTCTGCTTGTTGTTGCGGGTGCGGGCGCCCTTGGTCGGCTTGCCCCACGGCGTAACCGGGTGGCGGCCGCCCGAAGTGCGGCCTTCACCGCCGCCGTGCGGGTGATCGACCGGGTTCTTGGCGACACCGCGGGTCAGCGGCTTGACGCCCATCCAGCGCTTGCGCCCGGCCTTGGCGAAATTCTGGTTCGAGTTGTCGGGGTTCGACACCGATCCGACCGTGCCCATGCAATCGGCGCGCAGGTAACGCTGCTCGCCGCTGTTGAGGCGCACGATCACCATCCCGCGGTCACGCCCGACGAGCTGGACATAGGTCCCGGCCGAGCGGGCGATCTGGCCACCCTTGCCCGGCTTCATCTCGACGTTGTGGCAGATCGTGCCGACCGGCATCTGGCCGAGCAGCATGGCGTTACCAACCTTGGTATCGACCCGTTCACCGGCGATCACAGAGTCGCCCGGGGCAAGCCGGTTTGGCGCCAGTATATAGGCCAGCTCGCCATCCTCGTATTTGAGGAGCGCGATGAACGCGGTGCGGTTGGGATCGTATTCGATCCGTTCGACCGTGGCAGCAACGTTCCACTTGCGCCGCTTGAAATCGACGTAGCGGTACTTCTGCTTGTGCCCGCCGGCCATGCCGCGCGAGGTGACGTGGCCCTTGTTGTTGCGGCCGCCGGTCTTGCGCTTGCCTTCGGTCAGCGCCTTGACGGGCTTGCCCTTGTACAGCGCCGACTTGTCGACGAGCACCAGACCGCGCCGCGCGGGGCTGGTCGGGTTGTAGTTCTTGAGTGCCATCGGTTAGCCCCGTGCGCCTTCGGTGATGTCGATCGAATGGCCTTCGGCCAGCGTCACGATCGCCTTCTTGGTATCGGTGCGCTTGTAGGGACGGCCCTTCCAGCGCTTGGTCTTGCCCTTGGTGACGATGGTGTTCACGCCCGCCACCTTGACGTCCCACAGCGCCTCGACCGCTTCCTTGATCTGCGGCTTGGTAGCGTCGTTAGCGACCTTGAACACGACGCCGTTCTGTTCGGACAACAGGGTCGACTTCTCGGTGATGTGCGGGGCCAGGATGACGTCGTAATGACGCGCATCGACCTGGGTCGGCTTCTTGGCCATCAGTTAGTCCCTCCCGGAAGGGCGAAACGCGCTTCCAGCTTTTCGATCGCGGCCTTGGTCAGGACCAGCGTGTCGTGCTTCAGGATGTCGTAAACATTGGCGCCGGCCGCCGGCAGCACGTTGACGCCCGGCAGGTTGCCCGCGGCGCGCTTAAAGCCCGCGTCGACCGCTTCGCCGTCGATCACCAGCACCTTGCCGTTCCAGCCGGCCTTATCGAAGGTGCCCTTGAGCGCCTTGGTCTTGGCGTCCTTCAGAGACAGGCTGTCGACCACGACCAGGCCATCCTTGGCCCGCGCAGAGAGCGCCATCTTGAGGCCGAGCGCGCGCACTTTCTTGTTGAGCGACTGCTCGAACTCACGCCGGCGAGCACCGTGCGCCTTGCCGCCGCCGATGAAGATCGGCGCGCTGCGATCGCCGTGGCGGGCCACGCCGCCACCCTTCTGGCGGCCATACTTCTTGCCGGTGCGCGCGACATCGGCACGCTCGCGCGTCGGGCGGGCAATGCCGCGACGGTTCTCGAGCTGCCAGGTGACGACGCGATGCAGGATGTCGGCGCGCGGCTCGACGCCGAACACGGCATCGTCGAGCTCGATATCGCCGGCAGCCTTGCCGTCGAGATTCTGGACCTTCACCTTCACGGCTCAGCCCTCCTTGCTGTCGTCGGCGTCGGGCGCATTGCCCTCGGCGGTGTCATCGCTCGAAGCCTCGGCGGCCTCTTCGACATCGGTCGGGGCGCCGGCATGCTGCTCGGCGAGCAGGGCTTCGGCTTCCTCGGTGGTCGGGCCGGTGTCGATCTCGTGCTCGGCGGCGCTTTCGACCATGCCGGCCGGCGCTTCCTCATGCTCGGGAGCGGTGGTCTTCTTTTCCACGATCGCGCCCGGGAACGGTGCACCTTCGGGCATCGGCAGCTTGACCGAATCGCGCACCAGCAACCAGCCATTCTTGGCGCCGGGGACCGAGCCCTTGACGAAGATCAGCCCGCGGGTCGCATCGGTGCGGACCACTTCGAGGTTCTGCTGGGTGCGCTGCTTGTCACCCATGTGGCCGGCCATCTTCTTGTTCTTGAAGACCTTGCCCGGATCCTGGCGCTGACCGGTCGAGCCGAGCGCGCGGTGGCTGATCGAGACGCCGTGGGTGGCGCGCAT
>JANOAH010000262.1:0-8031 GCA_031411075.1 Erythrobacteraceae bacterium | reverse complement strand
GACCAAAGCTGGGCCGACGCCTGGCATCGGGCCGGCGGGCACTATTATCCCAAGCTGCAGATTGCGGCTCCCTTCACGCCCGCCACCGGCCCGCGCGTCCTGTCGCGCAGCCTTGATCATTCCGCTCCGCTGCTGCGCGCTGCCGAACAGCTTTGCGCTGCGCAAGGTTTATCCTCTGCCCACGCGACTTTCATCGAGCCCGCGCAAGTGCCGCTGTTTGAGGCGGCGGGATGGCTTTTGCGCAACGACATCCAGTTTCACTGGGAAAATCGAGGCTATGCCAGTTTCGATGAATTCCTTGGCGCGCTGTCATCGGCCAAGCGCAAGAACCTGCGCAAGGAGCGCGCGGCGGCGCAGGCGGGGATCAGCATTCGTCGGCTGACCGGGGACGATATCCGCCCGCATCACTGGGATACGTTCTGGCGCTTCTATCAGGATACGGGGATGCGCAAATGGGGGCAGCCCTATCTGACGCGCGAGGCATTTTCGCTGTTGGGTGAGCGTATGGCGAATCGGATCCTGCTGGTCTTGGCCTATGTCGATGACACGCCTTTTGCAGGCGCGCTGAATTTCATCGGTGCCGATGCGCTCTATGGGCGGTATTGGGGAACTGTGGCCGACAAGCCGTTCCTGCATTTCGAGATATGCTATTATCAGGCAATCGAGGCGGCCATTGCGCTGGGCCTGTCGCGAGTCGAAGCCGGAGCGCAAGGCGGGCATAAGCTGGCGAGGGGTTACGAGCCTGTGAAGACCTGGTCAGCGCACTACATTGCCCACGAAGGCTTTCGCGCCGCAGTTGCGGAATTTCTTACCCGCGAACGGGCAGGAGTTGCGCAGGAGCAAAGCTGGTTGGCCGGCCGATTGCCGTTCAGGCAGATATAGCCGCAGGTCAGGCAGCCTTCCGCTGAGACTGGGAAAGCCACTGGCGCGCGCGGCGCTGGGCTTCGGCGATTTCGCGCGCGGTCATTTCTTCCGAAATATCGGCGCGGCTCCAGGCCGCTTCCTGATGGCCGGCGGCGGCGGCGAGGTTGAACCACTTATGCGCTTCGACCAGGTCGCAGGCGACGCTGTGTCCGCCGGTCGAGAAAATCACGCCGAGGTCGAAGCACGCGCCGGTGTCGCCGCCCGCAGCGGCAGCCAGACACCGCGCGACATGCAAATCAGCCAGCGCCGGATCGGCTGGACGGATTTTGGCGAACTCTTCGATCTTGACCAGATCCATTGTCGTTACCCCCTTGTGCCGGCCCGGTCCCCACCGCGCCGTTGGGCCGATGTTCGGCCGGGTATGGTCAAGAAAGGGTTAACGCCGGCGCCAATTCGTTAAGGTTTCCCGGCGGCGGGGTGATTTGGCGGCGATTTCCTGCCCTTAACGAAGCGTTTTCGTGCGTCTGAATCGCGCTTGTGCCGGATTCAGGCTCCCCCTATAGGCCCCGCCACATCCGCCCGGCGCTCGCGACCGCGACCAGGCGGACCGAAAGGGCCGAATCCAGGGCGGCGTACTGGGCGGAGTTTACGAATGGCGTCGATGCCCCATGACGATATCGACATTCTCACCAAGGCGAAGCGTGCGCTCAGTCCGGACTATGCGCCGGGTGACAACGACGAGTACATGTCGGCCCAGCAGCTCAACTATTTCCGCGTCCTGCTGCTCGAATGGAAGAAATCGATCCTCAGCGCGGCGGAAAACACCCTGCAATCGCTGCAGGACGGCCCGATCCGCGAGCCTGACCTGAACGACCGCGCCTCGAGCGAGACCGATTGGGGGATCGAGCTCAGAACCCGCGATCGCCAGCGCAAGCTGATCGCCAAGATCGATTCGGCGCTGCGCCGGATCGACGAGGGCGATTACGGCTGGTGCGAAGTGACCGGCGAGCCGATCGGCATCAACCGGCTGATCGCCCGCCCGATCGCCACCATGACGGTCGAAGCGCAGCAGGCGCACGAGCGCCGCGAGAAGATTTCGCGCGACGACTGACCCGTTCCGGGACACCTTGGCGAACCGGAGGTGGCCATTAATCTTCGATTAGCCACGATCGGCGATACCTGCCGGGATTGAAACAGGCGCGCGCCGGGCGAACCACCCGGACCGCCGCCAGAACGGTGGTCGTCGATCGATGAGCAATGTGGATACCCGTCAGGTCAACCGCGACAGCTTGTTCCTGCTGGCGCAAGTCCGGGTCGATGGCGTGGCGGAAACCTATCGCGTCAAGGTCCGCAACCTGTCGGCCGGCGGGATGATGGCCGAAGGCGAAGCGCGGGTGACGCGCGGCTCGCTGGTTCATGTCGAACTGCGCAATCTCGGCTGGGTCGAAGGCACCGTGGCGTGGAAGCAGGACACCCGCTTCGGCATCGCCTTTGTCGACGAGATCGACCCGGTCGTGGCTCGCGGACCGGCGGTCGGCGACGTGGAAGGCTACAGCGCCCCGCGCTATACCAAGAACCATCAGGCCGTGCCGGCCAGCCAGCAGCCCGAACGCTCGCCGCTGCGCAAGATCTGATCCGCCCGGCGGCGGTTGAACCGCATCCGCGCCGGGCCTAGCACGCGGGTATGGTCTCGCGCTGGTTTGTTTCCTCGACGCTGCTGCTCTCCGCCCTGGCGCTGGCCGGATGCGGGCGCGGAGGCGACGGGGCGCTGGCCGTCGCCGTCATCGACGATTCTGCCAGCCTGTTCGCCAATGGGGTGCGCCTTTCGGCCGGCGCCCAGCACTTGCGCGCCGCGACCGATGCCGGGCTGGTGGCCTTCGACAGTCAGGGCGAAGTGATCCCGGCGCTGGCCGACCAGTGGATCGTCACCGACGATGGCCGCAGCTACATCTTTCGGCTGCGGAACGGCACCTGGCCCGACGGGCGCCAGCTGAGCGCCGACAGCGCCCGGACCGCGCTGCGCGAAGCCATCGCGCGGCTGTCGGGGACCTCGCTCGGCCTCGATCTCGCGCCCATTGCCGAAGTGCGGGCGATGGCCGGCCGGGTGATCGAAATTCGCCTGTCGAGCCCGGCGCCGACCTTGCTGCAGCTGCTGGCGCAGCCCGAACTGGCGCTGGCGCGCGGCGTGGGCGGCAGCGGCGACATGGTGCTCGAGCGCCATGGCGATGCCGCGACCCTGGCGATGAAGCCGCCGCTGGCGCGCGGTATTCCCGAGGCGTCCGACTGGGCGCAGTACGTCCGCACTGTAGCGGTCGAAGCGGCTCCGGCGCGCGAGGCGGTGGCGCGGTTCGATGACGGCGAAGTCGATCTCGTGCTCGGCGGGCGGATCGGCGCGCTGCCGCTGGTCGATACCGGGCCGTTGTCGCGCGGTACGGTGCGGCTCGATCCGGCGCTCGGGCTGTTCGGCCTGCAGGTGCGCCGCGCGCAAGGCCCGCTGGCCAGCCCGGAGGTGCGAGAGGCCTTGGCCATGGCGCTCGATCGTGAGGCGCTGGTCGAAAGTTTCGGCGTCGGCGGCTGGGTGCCGACGACGCGGCTGGTCGCACCGGGGTTGCCCGATGATCCGGGTTTGGTCGGCGAACGCTGGACCACGCAAGACCTCGATGCCCGCCGCGCCGCCGCCGCATCGCGCATTGCCGCGTGGCGGCGCGGGGCCGGTGGGGCCGAAGCGCGCGTGACGATCGCGCTGCCTGCGGGCGAAGGGTACGACGTGCTGTTCCGCGCGCTCGCCGGGCAATTCGCGGCCATTGGCCTGGGCCTCGACCGGCGCGGGGCCGATGCCGCGGCGGACCTCGTGCTGGTCGATCGCATCGCCCGCTATGCCGAACCGCGCTGGTTCCTCAATCAATTCAACTGTTCGCTGCGGGGGGGCCTGTGCTCGCCCGAAGCCGACGCGCTCGTCGCCGAAGCGACCCGGCAGGCCGATGCGGCGCCGCGCGCCGCGCTTTATGCCGAAGCCGAGACCGAGCTGCTGCGCCTGAACGGCTACATCGCGTTCGGTTCACCGCTGCGCTTCTCGCTGGTGCGCGGCGATGTCGATGCCTTCGCCGCCAATCCCTGGGCCTTCCATCCCTTGCCGCCGCTCGCTGTCATACCCAGATAACACAGCGAGAGGAGTTCCGAGATGGAGCCAGTGCCGCGTCCGCAACCGATGAACGCCCCGGCGCTCGGCCGCGGTCCGCATGCCGTGCGCCAGCGGATCGAAGCGCTCGAACGGCTGCTCGAGCGCAGTTTCGTCATTCCGGGCATCAACCGCCCGGTCGGGCTCGATGCCCTGGCCGGGCTGATCCCGGTGCTCGGTGACGTGATCGGCGCGGCGTTCGGCGCCTATCTGATCTGGGAAGCCAGCAACCTCGGCCTGCCCAAGTGGAAGCTGTGGCGCATGGCGGGCAATGTCGCCTTCGACAGCGCGGTGGGCGCGGTGCCGGTGGCGGGCGACCTGTTCGATTTCCTGTTCCGTTCGAACACCCGCAACCTGAAGATCGTCAAGCGCCACCTCGACAAGCATCATCCGCTGATCGAGCAGTAGGCTTTCCGCAGCAAAAGCTGCGCGTGCCGTGACTCGCGTTGTCCGCATCCGCTAGTCGCCGAGGCGATGGCGGGCGCTGACACGACTCCGATGATGGCCCAGTACCTCGCGCTCAAGCGCGAGGCGGGCGATTGCCTGCTGTTCTACCGGATGGGCGATTTCTTCGAGCTGTTCTTCGACGATGCGCGGGTGGCGGCCGACGTGCTCGACATCGCGCTGACCAGCCGCGGCGCGCACGGCGGCGCGCCGATCCCGATGTGCGGCGTGCCGGTCCATTCGGCCGAAGGCTACCTCGCCCGGCTGATCAAGGCCGGGTGCCGGGTGGCGATCGCCGAACAGACCGAAAGCCCGGAAGAGGCCAAGCGCCGCGGTGGTTCGAAAGCGCTGGTGGCGCGCGACATCGTCCGCTTCGTCACCGCTGGGACGCTGACCGAGGAAAGCCTGCTCGAACCGCGCCGCGCCAACGTGCTCGCCGCGGTGTGCGACGTGCGCGGCGGGTGCGGGATCGCCTGGTGCGACATTTCGACCGGCCGGCTGGAGCTCGAGGAATGCGCGCCGGCCGAGCTCGACGCGGCGCTCGCCCGGCTCGCGGCGAGCGAGCTGGTCGCGCCCGAGGATTGGCCCGAGCGACCGGGCGCGGCGATCGAGCGCGCGCGCCGCGATTTTGCCAGCGAGGCCGGCGAGCGCCGGCTGCGCGAGGTCAACGGGGTGGCGACGCTCGACGGGTTCGGGGCGTTCAGCCGAGCGATGCTGGCCGCCGCCGGCGGGTTGCTCGCCTATCTCGACCATGTCGGGCGCGGCAGCCTGCCGCTGCTGCTGCCGCCGGTGGCGCACGGCGGTGGCGATCTGTTGGCGATGGACGCGGCGACCCGCGCCAGTCTCGAAGTGCTCGTCGGCCAGGACGGTGGCCGCGCCGGCAGCCTGATCGGTGCGGTCGATCGCTGCGTCACCGGGGCAGGCGCGCGGCTGCTCGCCGAAGACCTCGCCGCGCCCCTGGCGGTGCGCGCTGCCATCGAAGCGCGGCACGCGCTGGTGCAGTGGTGCCACGACGATCCGCTGCTGCGCGGCGATCTGCGCCAGGTGCTGCGCGCGCTGCCCGACCTCGCCCGCGCGCTCGGCCGGCTGGTGGCCGGGCGCGGCAGCCCGCGCGATCTGGGCCAGGTGCGCGATGGCCTGATCGAAGCGCGGCGGATCCACGATCATCTCGCCCCGATGCCCGACAAGCCCGCCCTGCTGGCCGAGCTGCTGCCGCGCTTCGCCGGCCACGGCGCACTGGCCGATCACCTGTCGCGCGCGCTCATTCCCGCCCCGCCGACCGAGCGGGCGCAAGGCGGCTTCATTGCCGAAGGCTATGACGCCGCGCTCGACGAATTGCGCCAGCTGTCGGGCCAGTCGCGCCGCGCCATCGCCGCGCTCGAGGCGCAGTATCGCGACCAGACCGGGGTTACCGCGCTCAAGATCCGCCACAACAACGTGCTCGGCTATTTCATCGAAGTGCCGGCGCGCCATGCCGAGGCGCTGTTCGCGCCGGATGCAGGCTTCACGCATCGCCAGACCATGGCCGGCGCGGTGCGGTTCAATTCGCTGTCGCTGCATGAAGAGGCGGGCCGCATTGCCGAGGCTGGACGGCACGCGCTCGCCGCCGAGGACAGCCATTTCGACACGCTCGTCGGCGAAGTTTCTGCGGCCAGCGGACGGATCGCGGCGACCGCTGCCGCGCTCGCCCGGCTCGATGTCGCTGCTGGCCTCGCCGAACGCGCAGCCGAAGGGGGCTGGTGCCGGCCGAGCCTGGTCGAACACGTCTGCCTCGAGGTGGACGCCGGTCGCCACCCGGTGGTCGAAGCCGCGCTCGCCGCGACGGGCAATGTGTTCGTGGCCAACGATTGCCGGCTCGGCCCCGACGATCGGCTGTGGTTGATCGGCGGGCCCAACATGGGCGGCAAATCGACGTTCCTGCGGCAAAACGCGCTGATCGTGGTGCTGGCGCAGGCCGGTTCGTTCGTGCCCGCGGCGCGCGCCACGCTCGGCATGGTCGACCGGCTGTTCAGCCGGGTTGGCGCCGCGGACAATCTGGCGCGCGGGCGCTCGACCTTCATGGTCGAAATGGTCGAAACCGCCGCGATCCTCTCGCAAGCGACCGCACGCAGCTTCGTGGTGCTCGACGAGGTCGGGCGCGGCACCTCGACATATGACGGGCTGGCGCTGGCCTGGGCGGTTGCCGAGGCGATCCACGAGGGCAACCGCTGCCGCTGCCTGTTCGCGACGCATTATCACGAGCTGGCGCGGCTGGCCGAGACCTGCCCGGCGCTGTCGCTGCACCAGGTCCGCGCGCGCGAATGGAAGGGCGACCTGGTGTTTCTGCACGAGGTCGGCGAAGGGCCGGCCGATCGCAGCTACGGTCTCGCCGTGGCCAAGCTCGCCGGGGTGCCGAAGGAGGTCGTGGCGCGGGCCAAGGCGGTGCTCGACAAGCTTGAGAAAGGCCGGGCTGAGACCGGCGGGATCGCCGCGGGGCTGGGAGACCTGCCGCTGTTCGCCGCCGCCGCCGAAGTGGCCGAGGACAAGCGCGATGAGATGCGCGATCGACTCGCCGCAGTAGATGTCGATGCGCTCAGCCCGCGCGAGGCGCTCGAGCTGCTTTACGAGCTTAAGCGGCAGATCGACTAGGCGTCGTCGTCGTCGTCGGGGCCGAAGCGTTCGTCCTCATCGTCCATGTTGGGCTCGCCGCGGAACGCGCCCATGTCGATCCGGCCGGACTGTTCCATGTCGCGCATCTTGTCGATCAGGTCCTGGGTCGAATCGTCCGACAGATCACCGTCGCGATGGACCTTGACGCTGTCGAGCGGGCTCGCCTGCGCGCCGCCCCCGGCCAGCGCTTCTTCGGCAACCGTCTGCGCTTGGCCCGGCTCGTCGTCCTGTTCAGTATTGTGCAGTTCAGGCGCCTGTTCGGCGGCTGGATGGTCATCGCGGGGGCGGTCGGTCATGGCAAAGCTCCTTTGCCCATCCCAACCCGCAGCCTAGCGATTGGCTCCCGGCACCCACAGCGGGTCGGCGCCCCGATTGGCCGCGCGGGCCAATACGAACAGATAATCGGACAATCGGTTGATATAGACCAAAGCCGCCGGATTAAGCGCTTCATCGGCACCCAGCGCAGCCATCGCCCGCTCTGCCCGGCGCACCGCGGCCCGCGCCACATGCAGCCGGCTCGCCGCCTCGCTGCCGCCGGGCAGGATGAAACTGGTCAGCGGCGGCAAGGCGGCGTTGACCGCATCGATCCGCCCCTCGAGCCACTCGGCCTGAGCCGGGACAATTCGCAGCACCATTTGCGACGGGGTGAAATCATCGCCCGGGGTGGCGAGATCGGCGCCGAGGTCGAACAGGTCGTTCTGGATCCGCGTCAGGTCGGCGGCATCGGCCTGTGCCAGCGCCGCCCAGCCGAGCGTCGAGTTGGCTTCGTCCACGGCGCCGATCGCTTCGAACCGCGCATCGTGCTTGGCCCGGCGCGAGCCGTCGACCAAGCCCGAGGTGCCGTCGTCGCCGGTGCGGGTGTAAATCTTGTTGAGCTTGACCACCGCGGCGAGGGG
>JANOAH010000261.1:0-27185 GCA_031411075.1 Erythrobacteraceae bacterium | reverse complement strand
CGGCCAGCCGGCGGACCAGCGAATAGCCGTTCGAATGCACCCCCGAACTGGTCAGGCCGAGCAGGACATGGCCCGGCGCAACGCGCTCGCCGGTCAACTGCTCGCCCCGCTCGACCGCGCCGACGCAAAAGCCCGCGAGGTCATAATCGCCGGCCGCATACATCCCCGGCATTTCCGCGGTCTCGCCGCCGATCAGCGCGCAGCCGGCGATGCGGCAGCCTTCGGCGATTCCGGCAATGACCCGCTCAGCCACGCCGGTGTCGAGCTTTCCGGTGGCGAAATAGTCGAGGAAGAACAGCGGCTCGGCGCCCTGGACGATCAGATCGTTGGCGCACATCGCGACAAGATCGATGCCGACCGTGTCATGCCGCCCGGTGTCGATGGCGAGCTTGAGCTTGGTGCCGACCCCGTCGTTGGCTGCGACCAGCAGCGGGTCGGTGTATCCGGCCGCCCGGGGATCGAAGAACCCGCCGAACCCGCCGATCTCGGCGTCGGCCCCCGGCCGCCGCGTTGCCTTGACCAGCGGGCCGATCGCCTTGACCAGCGCGTTGCCGGCGTCGATCGACACGCCGGCCTGGGCATAAGTGTAACTGTCGGACGCCATCGGCGGACGCTTTATCCATTCGCGCTTGGATTTCCACTCGCCATTGGGCAAAAGGCCGGCGATTTCCCCGATGGCCAGCCTCGCTCTCCCTTCAGCCCCGTCCGCACGCCGCGCCTGGGCTCCGTTCGCGGCCCTGCTGACGCTTGCGCTGGGCGCAGTGCTGTTGGCTCAAGTCAGCGGCGATCGCGGCATCATCCCGGTAGCCGCCAGCACCGACATCGAAGTGCGCGGCATCGAAGTCGATACCAAAGGCAAGAACCCCGAAGACGCGCGGCTCAACGGCTGGAAAGAAGCGCAGCGCAAGGCATGGGAAAAGCTCAAAGGGCCGGCAATTTCGGACGGTCAGCTCGACGGGCTGGTGTCGGCCATCGTGGTCGAACAGGAACGGCTCGGGCCGCGCCGCTACATCGCCCGGCTCGGCGTGATCTTCGACCGCGCGCGGGCCGGGGGCCTGCTCGGCCGTGAGGGGGAACGCGCGCGCTCGGCGCCGATGCTGACCTTGCCGGTGCTGATTTCGGGCGGCACGCAGACTATGTTCGAGGTCAGAAACCCGTGGCAAAAGGTCTGGGCCGAAAGCAACATGGGGGCGAGCGCGATCGACTATGTTCGCCCCTCGGGCCTCGGCGGCGAATCGCTGCTGCTGACCTATGGCCAGACTGGGCGGCGCAGCCGCGCCTGGTGGAACGACATCCTCGACCAGTTCGGTGCCGCCGACGTGCTGATCCCGATCGCCCGGCTGTCCTACAGCTATCCGGGCGGCCCGGTCGAAGGCCAGTTCACTGCGCGCTATGGCCCCGACAGCAAGTATCTCGGGACGTTTCGCCTGCGCGCCGCCGACCCGAGCCAGATTGCGGCCATGCTCGAACGCGCGGTGGCGCGGTTCGATGCGATCTACACCCGCGCGCTCGACGAAGGCCTGTTGCGCCCCGATCCGACGCTGTCGCTGGGCAATGTCGAACTGGCGCCCGAAGTGCGCGCGCTGATTGAACAGGCCCGGCGCGCCGAAGAAGCCCAGGCCGCCGCCCAGGACGTCGTCCCCAGCGAAACCGGCGCCACGCCGGCCACGCCGACGCCCACGCCCGAGGTGCCGCAGGCGCTCGGCTCGTTCACCGTGCAAGTGGCCACGCCAAGCCCGGCTTCGGTCGACAGCGCGCTGGGCTCGGTACGCGGCGCCTCGGGCGTGCGCGGCGTGGCGACCAGCAGCATCGCCATCGGCGGGACTTCGGTGTTCCGGGTGACTTATCTCGGCGACATCAACGGGCTGGCCAGCGCGCTGCGCGCCGCCGGATGGACCGTTACCGCCGGCAGCAATGCGCTCGCCATCTCGCGCTGAAGCGCGCAGGCGATGAGCCAGATCGTCCTGCCGCTCAAGGCTCCTGCCGCCGGTCCGGCGCGGATCGTCCTCGGGCCCGCCAATGCCGCCGCGGCCGAAGCGCTGGCCCATCCGCACACGTGGCCGTTCCGGACCGCAGTGCTGACCGGCCCGCCGCGCTCGGGCAAGTCGCTGCTCGCGCGCTGGTTTGCCGAAAGCGGCAAGGGCGAGGCGATCGACGATGCGCGCGCGATCGACGAGGCGGAGCTGTTCCACCGCTGGAACCGCGCCCAGGAAGACGGCACGCCGCTGCTGATCGTCGGCGGCGAGCCGCCATGGAGGATTGCTCTTCCCGATCTGAAAAGCCGGCTCGGCGCGGCGCAGTCGCTCGAGATCGGTCTGCCCGACGACGCCTTGGCCGCCGATATGCTCGCCGCGCATGCCGAACAGCGCGGGTTGCCGCTCGGCGCCGACGCGGCGGACTATCTGGTGCCGCGGATGGGCCGCGCCTGGGCCGAGATCGAGCGATTAGTCGCCGCGATCGATCGGCTTAGCCTTGAACGCAAGGCGCCGGCCACCCAATCTATCTGGAAGGCTGCGCTCGAGGCCGTCCACGGGCCTGATGAGCCCCGCCTGCTTTAGCAGGTCCATTGGACCACGCTTGCTTTGAGTGGGGATTTGGGGGAGAATCCAGCACCATGTTCGACCGGCTGACCGCCTATCTGGACTCGATCCGCGCCCGCGATCCGGCGCCGCGCTCGCGTGCCGAAATCCTGATTTATCCCGGCGTCTGGGCGCTGGGCTTGCATCGCCTGGCGCACTGGCTGTTCGAAGGCGAGCTCTACTTCCTCGCCCGCTTCGTCAACCACACCAGCCGCTGGCTGACCGGGATCGACATTCACCCAGGTGCGAAGATCGGCCGCAATCTGTTCATCGACCACGGTTTCTCGGTGATCGGTGAGACGGCCGAAATCGGTGACAACGTGACGATCTACCAGAACGTCACGCTGGGCGGCACCAACCCGACCAACGGCGTCGGCGGCAAGCGCCACCCGACGTTGCAGAACAACGTCATCGTCGGTTCGGGCGCGCAAGTGATCGGGCCGATCGTGGTGGGTGAACGGGCCCGCATCGGCGCCAATGCGGTGGTCACCGACGATGTGCCCGAAGGGGCGACCATGATCGGCTTGAAGGCCCGCAGTACGCTGGTGCCCGCTGAAACCTGGCTCAAGGATTTCATCCCCTATGGCACGCCGTGCGATGAAGGGTGCGAGCCATCGGTCGAACGCGTCCAGCAGCTCGAGGACGAACTCGCCGCGCTCAAGGCCGAAGTCGCCGCGCTCCAGGCGGATCGGATCGTGCCTGCCGAGCGGGTCCGCAAAAGCCGGGCCGCCAGCTGATGCGGTCCGGGCCGGCGGGCGCCGAGATCGTCGCCTTTCCCGGTCCGCGGATTGTCGAACAAGTCGGGTTCGAGCGCGCTGAGCTGATGCGCATTCTCGACCTCTACGGCCGCATGGTCAGCGCCGGCGAATGGCGCGACTACGCGATGGACTTCACCCGCGACTTCGCCGCTTTCGCCGCATTCCGCCGCACCGCCGAAGTGCCGCAGATGCGGCTCGAGAAACGCCCCGCGCTGCGCGGCAAGCAAGGAATGTGGGCGCTGTTCGGCGAACACGGCCAGGTGCTCAAGCGCGGGCATGAACTGGCCGGCGTGTTGGCGCCGGTCGAGCGGCGGTTGATGAAGGTGGTGAGCGGGTAAGCGATCTAAGCGGAGAAGAAATTCCCGCTCGGCACCGCCACCACAACCCCCTCCTCAAAACCTACTCCCGGCGGATCGCCGCCCGCCGCCAAGGTCTCCATCGCCCGGCGCAGCATCCGGCGCTGCAGGCCGATGCCCTTGTCGCTGGTCACCAGGTGTTCTTCGCTGTGTAGCGAGATCGGGCCTTGGCCGGCTTGCGCTTCGTAATCGCCGGGCTGGTCCTGCTTTTCTGCGAAGCTGCGCTGGTGCCAGGGCTTGAAGTGTTCGGCTTCGAGCCCGCGCATCGGGCGCTTGCCGTCCGGCGTCGTCGGCGCGCGCATGGTCATGACGATGCGGCAATGGGTGTCGTCGACCGGCACCGCCGCGCCGAGGCCATTGGGACGGCCGGGACGCATCGCGACATCGGGGACGAACATCAGGTTGGGCAGCATCCAGGTCGAAACGCGGTCCATGCTGCGCCCATCGGCCAGGTCGCGGTGCGCGGTGTAGGTGACGCCGCCCTCGATTTCGTCGAACCGCACCGTCGGCATGACTTCGAATTCGCGCACGAACTGAGTGCCGGAGAAGGTCGTGTGGAGAACCTGGACGTGAAACGGGTCCATCACGTTGTCGTTCATGTGCAGCCACGAATAGGGCACGACCTCGGGACCGTTGGGATCGCCATGGCTGCCCATCGAGTTGTCGAACGCGAGGTATTCCTCGCCGTCGTCGAGCGGCTCCATGGCGTCGAACCGGGGCAGGGCGGGCAGGCGGTCGGGCGGGCCCATGTAGGCCCAGACCAGGCCGTAGCGCTCGGCCACCGGGTACCACGGCTGGCGATGCTCGGGGCGGCACTGGCGCGGGTTCGGTTCGCACGGTTGGTCGAGGCACTGGCCGTCCACGGCGAACTTCCAGCCGTGATAGCAGCAGCGAATCCCATCCGCCTCGACATGGCCCCAGATCAGCGACGTGCCGCGGTGCATGCAGCGCGGGTAAAGCAGCCCCGGGCGCCCCTCGCCGTCTCGGAACACGATCAGATCTTCGCCGAGGATGCGGATTTCGCGTGGCCGGGTGGTGACATTGCGGCTGGCGAGCAGCGGTTGCCAGTAGCGCCGCATCAGCTCGCCCATCGGCGTGCCGGGGCCGACCTTCGTCAGCGCCGCGTCGCTGGTCTGCGGCGGCCGTCCATATGCGGTGCCTTGGGGAATGTCGGTGCCGGGCGCGGGCTGTTGCTGCGTCGCCATGTGGGCCTCTCCTTGCCACCCGTCGGTCGCGGGGATTTTCGGCAGGCTAGGCGACTAGGGCTGGCCGCGCAATTCGCTCAAAGCCGTTCGAGTGCAGGGATCAGACGGTCGTAATGGTCGATGACGGCGTCGGCACCGAGCTCGGCAGCGGGCACGTCGTTGTAGCCGAAGCTGAGCGCGACCACCGGCACCCCGGCGTTGCGCGCGGCGAGCACGTCGAAGGTCGAATCGCCGACCATCGCGAATGCGCCGCCGCCGCACCGCGCGATGGCCGCCTCGATCATGTCAGGCGCGGGCTTGGACCGGCCGGGACCCAGAGTGTCGCCGCCGATGATGGCATCGAACCGCCCGGCCAGGCCCAGCGCCTCCAGCAGTTTGACCGACAAGCGCTCGACCTTGTTGGTCACCACCGCCAGCCGGCATCCGCGCGCCGCGAGGGCGTCGAGCGTCTCCAGGCAGCCTGGATACGGCACCGTGTGGTCGGCAATGTGCGCCTCATAGTGCCCGAGCAGCGCGGCGAAGGCGGCTTCGAAATCCTCGGGCGGCGGTAGGCCGCCGGTCAGCTCGACCGCGCGCTCGAGCATCCGCCGCGCGCCGCCGCCGATCAACTTGACCGTGGCGTCGGGCGCAATCGGCGCGCGACGCAGCGTCGCCAGCGCATGGTTGAGCGCCGGCGCCAGATCGCGGTTCGAATCGACTAGCGTGCCGTCGAGGTCGAAGCCGACGATGGCGAAGGGGAAAGGCATCGGGGATGCCTTGGCGCAGGCTTATGGAATCGGCAACCGAATGGTGGCATTGGCGCGTCCCATGACTGAAACCCGTCCGCTCGCCGCTGTCGTCCTCGCCGCCGGCAAAGGCACGCGGATGAAAAGCGATCGGCACAAGGTGCTGCACCCGATCGCCGGCCGGGCGATGATCGAGCACCTGCTGGCGAGCCTGGCCGAACTGGCGCCCGAACGCACCGTGGTGATCGTCGGCGAAGGCCGCGACCAGCTCGAAGCGCACCTGGCCGGCCAGGCCGATTTCGCGGTGCAGGAGCCGCAGCTCGGCACCGGCCACGCGGTGCAGCAGGCGCAGGCGGCGCTGGCCGGGTTCGCTGGCGATGTGCTGGTGCTTTATGGCGACGTGCCGTTCGTGCGGGCCGCGACTATGGACGCGCTGATCGATCGGCTCAGGGCGCCCGATGCGCCGGCGGCGGTGGTGCTGGCGTTCGAGCCGCCCGATCCGCTGCAATACGGCCGGGTCATCGCCACCGGCGACCGGGTCACCTGGATGGTCGAGCACAAGGATGCCGACGAGGGCCAACGCGCGGTGCGGCTATGCAATTCGGGGCTGCTGGCGGCCCGGTCGGACACGCTGTTCGCGCTGCTCGGCCAGGTCGAGAATGATAACGCGCAAGGCGAATATTATCTGCCCGAGATCGTCAATATCGCCATCGGTCAGGGAGCACATTGCGCGCTCGTCACGACCGCCGATCCGGACGAGGTTGCCGGGATCAACAGCCGCGCCGAGCTGGCCGAGGCCGAGGCGCGCTGGCAGCAGCGGCGGCGGACGCAGGCGATGGCCGAGGGCGCCACGCTGGTCGCGCCCGAAACGGTTCAATTCGCCTGGGACACCCAGCTCGGCCGCGATGTGCTGGTCGAGCCGAATGTGGTTTTCGGCCCGGGTGTCCAGGTCGCCGACGGGGCGACGATCCACGCCTTCTGCCATCTCGAAGGGGCGCAACTGGCGGCAGGGACGTCGATCGGTCCCTTCGCACGGCTGCGGCCCGGCGCGGTGCTCCAAGCCGGCGCCAAAGTCGGCAATTTCGTCGAGATCAAGAACGCCGTGCTGGGCGAGGGCGCCAAGGCCAGCCATCTGAGCTACCTCGGCGATGCCACGGTAGGGGCCGGCGCCAACATCGGCGCCGGCACGATCACCTGCAATTACGATGGCTATTTCAAGCACAAGACGGAAATTGGCCCGCGCGCCTTCATCGGTTCGAATTCCGCGCTGGTCGCCCCGGTCAAAATCGGCGCCGACGCGATCGTCGCCGCGGGCAGCACGGTCAGCCGCGATGTTGGCGATGGCGAATTGCGCATGGTCCGCGCCGAGCAGTTGGTGAAGCCAGGCTGGGCCGACCGCTTCCACGATGCAATGAAGCGCAAGAAAGCGGAGAAAAAATAGCTTGTGGCGATATCATGATATGATATCGTGATATCAAATGACCCGCATTCTTGCTGATTTGTCCGATGAAGACATTAAGTGGCTCGACGCCCGCGCCACTGAGCGGGGGAAGTCGCGCGCTGCGATCTTGCGCGATGCCGTGCAGGTTTATCGAGCCGAGGCGCCGCTCGATTGGCTGGAGGCGGGGTTCGGCGCGTGGAAGGATCGGACCGACATCGGCGATTCGGTTGAGTGGCAACGACGTGAGCGCGCTTCGTGGACTCGCCCCTGGGACGCCGATTACGAGCAGGTCAGGGCCGAATTTCCCGACTTGTTCGATGAAGCGGACGACCGTGAGCACGAACTGCATAAGGCCTGGCTGGCCAACCAAGCCGGTGAGCCGCAACCGGCCGCCCAGAAGCGGCCGCACAGGTGAGCGGCTTTACCTTCGACAGCAACATTTTAGTCGATACCTTGCGCGGAGAGCCGCAGGCGCGGTCCGAACTGGAGCGCGCGCGAGGACGGGGTCGTGTCTGGATCAGCCGCATGGTGTGGATCGAAGTCATGTCCAAGGGCGAAGGCGATGGTCTCAAGCGCGCGCAGACGCTCCTGTCCGGATTCGGCATCGACGAGGTCGATGAGGAAGTCGCGACCCGTGCGGCAACCTTGCGGCGCGAGCGACCAAGCCTGAAGTCGCCGGACGCGATCATTCTGGCGACGGCGCAGAGCAGGGGCCGGGTCCTTGTGACGCGCAACACCAAAGATTTCCCGGCCGCGATGCCGGGCATCCGCATTCCTTACACACTCTAGCCCGAGGCACCCTCCTATGTGCGGCATTATCGGTATCGTTGGCCATCAACCTGTGGCGGAGCGCCTGGTCGAGGGACTGCGGCGGATGGAATACCGCGGTTATGACAGTGCCGGGGTTTGTACCCTGTTCGGCGGCGAGCTGGTGCGGCGGCGAGCCGAGGGCAAGCTCGGCAATCTCGAGCGCGAACTGGCCCGCCACCCCGCGCCGGGAACGGTCGGCATTGCCCACACCCGCTGGGCCACGCACGGCGCGCCGACCGCCAGCAATGCCCACCCGCACGCCACCGGCGAAGTGGCGCTGGTCCACAACGGCATTATCGAGAACTACAAGCCGCTGCGCGAAGCGCTGATCGCGCGCGGGCGGCAGTTCGAGAGCGAGACCGATACCGAGATCGTCGCGCATCTGGTGTCCGAACAGGTCGAGGCCGGCGCCTCGCCCGAGGACGCGGTCACGGCGGTGCTGCCGCAGCTGCGCGGCGCTTTCGCGCTGGCGATCGCATTCCGCTCGCACCCCGAGATGCTGATCGGTGCCCGCCTCGGTTCGCCGCTGGTGGTCGGCTATGGCGAGGACGAAACCTACCTCGGCTCCGACGCGCTGGCGCTGGCTCCGCTGACCCAGCGGATCGCCTATCTCGAGGAGGGCGACTGGGTTGTGATCAGCCGCGAAGGCGCGGCGATCTTCGATAAGGACAACGCGCCGGTCGAGCGCGAGATCACCACCTCGGGCGCTTCGGTCGAAGCGATCCAGAAGGGCCATTATCGCCACTTCATGCAAAAGGAGATCTTCGAGCAGCCGACCGTGGTGGCGCAGACCCTGCGCAGCTATCTGCGCCCGGTCGAAATGCAGGTCGCCCTGCCGCAGATCGAGTTCGACATTTCGGCGGTCGAGCGGGTCACCATCGTCGCCTGCGGCACCAGCTATTATGCCGGGATGGTGGCCAAATACTGGTTCGAACAGTTCGCCCGCGTGCCGGTCGACATCGATTTCGCCAGCGAGTTTCGTTACCGCGAGCCGGTGCTGCCCAGGGGCGGGCTGGCGCTGTTCATCTCGCAAAGCGGCGAGACCGCCGATACGCTGGCGGCGCTGCGCCATTGCAAAGCCGAAGGGCAGACCATCGCGGTGGTCGTCAACGTGCCGACCAGCTCGATGGCGCGCGAAGCCGACCTGCTGCTGCCGACCCATGCCGGGCCGGAGATCGGCGTCGCCTCGACCAAGGCCTTCGCCTGCCAGCTCGCGGTGCTGGCCGCGCTGGCGGCACATTTCGCGGTAAAGAAGGGTCGGCTCGACACGGCCGAGGAGGCGGAGATCGTCCGCCACCTGCTCGAGGCGCCGGCCTGTCTCAACGCCGCACTCGATCACGATGACGAGATCGCTGCGATGGCCCACCTGATCGCCCCGGCGCGCGACGTGCTCTATCTGGGCCGCGGGCCGTACTTCCCGCTGGCGCTCGAAGGCGCGCTCAAGCTGAAAGAGATCAGCTACATCCATGCCGAAGGCTATGCCGCCGGCGAAATGAAGCACGGGCCGATCGCGCTGATCGACGAGGCGGTGCCGGTGATCGTCCTGGCGCCCTCCGGGCCGCTGTTCGAAAAGACCGTCTCCAACATGCAGGAAGTGCGCGCGCGCGGTGGCAAGATCGTGCTGATTTCCGACAAGGCGGGCCTGGCCGAAGCGGGCGAGGGCTGCCTGGCGACGATCGAGATGCCGCGCGTTCACCCACTGATTGCGCCGCTGGTCTATGCGGTGCCGGTGCAATTGCTCGCCTATCACACCGCCTGCGTCAAAGGCACCGACGTCGATCAGCCGCGCAATCTGGCCAAGTCGGTAACCGTAGAATAACCATCAAACCACGGATTTGCCCGCAATCGCTTTACCGTGCGGCAACCATTGTCGCGCTAATCGGGGGGCGTGACGGCGAACCATTCCGATCTGCCCAAGCTGCCGCTGCGGCTGACGGCGCTGCAGGTGCTGGGTCTCAAGGATCCGGACGAGGGCGATTGGGCGAAGCTGCGGACGCTGCAGTATGCCGGGCTCGAACGGGTCCAGCTGACCCGCAGCCTTGCCCATGCGCTGGCGGCGCTGGTCACGGCCGGGCTGTTCATCGGCAAGGCGCCGCTGGCGCTCGTCGTGGGCTGGCTGGCGGCGATCGGGCTTTCGGTTTGGACCGCCACTCGCATCGACAAGAGTCTGATCGACGTCTCCCGGCGTTCGATGACTCGGCACGACTACAAGCGCCAGGCGCTCGGCGCGGCGATGAACGCGCTGTGCTGGGCGGCGGCGATGATCGCGCTCGAGCCGTTCGCTTCACGGACCGAACAGTTCGCCCTGTGGACGCTGATCGCCATGCTGATCGCCAGTTCGACGGCGACCATGTCGGCGGCACCGATCTCGACCATCATTTTCGCCGCGATTACCGGCGGAACTGCGATCGCGACATTCGTGCTGGCCGGCGATTACGGCTTCGCCGCGGTGACGGCCGCGTTCCTGGTCATCGCGGTGACCGGCTGCATCGATGCGGCGCGTACCTGCCTGTCGGCGCGGATCGCCGAAGTCAGCGTGACCGAAAAGGACGAGGTCGTCTCGCTGCTGCTGCGCGAGTTCCAGGAGAACGAAGCGGACTGGTTGTGGCAGGTCGACACCAGCCGCCGGGTCCGCTCGGCCAGTCCGCGCTTCGCCTATGCGCTGGGCAAGGAACCCGGCGCGATCGAGGGCACGTCGTTCATCCAGCTGATCGCCGGCGAGGCGTGGGACACCGGACAGTTCCCGCCGAGCCTGCACGATCTCGCCGAACGGCTCAAACGGCGCGAGAACTTCTCCAACGTGCTGGTCCAGGTAGAGATCGCCGGCGCGCGGAGGTGGTGGGAATTGTCGGGCACGCCGATGCTCGACGACAAGGGCGGCTTCCTCGGCTTCCGCGGGGTCGGCTCGGACGTCACCGAACAGCGCGAGAGCGACGAGAAGATCGCTTATCTCGCGCGCTACGACACGCTGACCGGGCTGCCCAACCGGCTGATGCTGACCGAGGCGCTGGGCGAAGCGATGCGCTATGCCGAGCAATGGAAGAGCAGCTGCGCGTTCCTGATGATCGACCTCGACCGCTTTAAGCAGGTCAACGATTCGCTCGGCCACCTGGTCGGCGACCGGCTGCTGGCGCAAGTGTCGCAGCGGCTCAAAACGGTGGTCGGCGCCAACGAGGTGTGCGGCCGGCTGGGCGGCGACGAATTCGCTATCGTGATCCGCGATGCCTCCGACAAGGGCCACGTGCTGGCGATTGCCGAAGCGGTGATCGAGGCCCTTTCCGCCCCGTACGACGTCGATCAGCACAAGCTGTTCATCGGCGCCAGCGTGGGGTCCGCGATCTGCCCGCGCGATGGCGATAGCGTCGAGACGCTGATGCGCAACGCCGACCTCGCGCTCTACCGGGCGAAGGACGAGGGCGGCGGCATGCAATGCCGCTACGAGCCCTCTTTCCACGCCAATGCCGAGGAACGCCGCAAGCTCGAATTCGCGCTGCGTCATGCGATCGGCAACCGCGAGCTCAGGCTCAACTTCCAGCCGGTGGTCGACGCCGGCAGCGAGGAACTGGTCAGCTTCGAGGCGCTGCTGCGCTGGCATAGCGAGGAGCACGGCGCGGTCAGCCCGGGCAAGTTCATCCCGCTGGCCGAGGATACCCGGCTGATCGTGCCGATCGGCAACTGGGTGCTGCACCAGGCGTGCAAGGAAGCGGCGCAGTGGCCCGGCGATTTGAAGGTCGCGGTCAATGTCTCGGGCGAGCAGTTGCTCGAACCCGGCTTTGCCAACAACGTCGTCGCCGCACTGGCCGATTCGGGCCTGCCCGCGCACCGGCTCGAGGTCGAGGTGACCGAGAGCATTTTCCTGCGCGACGCGCGCACCGCGCGCCAGACGCTCGAAGAGATCATGGCGCTCGGCTGTTCGATCGCGCTCGACGATTTCGGCACCGGCTACTCCTCGCTCGGCTATTTGCGGGCGCTCCGATTCTCCACGATCAAGGTCGACCGCAGCTTCGTCCAGGGCGCGGCGCAAGGCAGCATCGAGAGCCTGGCGATCATCCGCGCGGTGGTGGCGATGGCGCAGAGCCTCGGCATGAGCACCACCGCCGAAGGCGCCGAGACGATCGAGGAAGTCGATCTCATCCGCGGCCTCGGCTGCGACAAAATCCAGGGTTACTACTTCGGCCGGCCGATGGAGGCCGATGCCGCCGCGGCGCTGACCCAGCGGGCAAGGCGGTCGGCGGCGGCTTAAGAGGGAGAAGAGAGTCCTGGCCGGCTGCCTACTGCCCGCTGCCTACTGCCTACTGCTTCTCAAGCCCCAACCAGCGCCTCCACCGCGCCCTCGAACAACGCCCGCCCATCGCTGTTCCCTTGCGCATCCTCGATCGCGCGTTCGGGGTGCGGCATCATGCCGAGCACGGTGCCGGCGGCGTTGAGCACGCCGGCGATGCGGCGCTGCGACCCGTTGACTTCGTCGCCATAGCGAAACGCCACCCGGCCTTCGCCTTCGAGGCGGTCGAGCGTGTCGGCGTCGGCGAAATAATTGCCGTCGTGGTGCGCCACCGGCAGCGCGATCTCGGCCCCGGCCCCATAGCCAGACGTAAACAGCGACTGGCTGGTCTCGACCGTCAGCGGCACGGTGCGGCACACGAAGGTGAGCTGGGCGTTACGCATCAGCGCGCCGGGCAGCAGGCCTGCCTCGGTCAGCACCTGGAAGCCGTTGCAAACGCCCAGCACCGGCACCCCGCGCCCGGCGGCAGCGACCACCGCGCGCATGATCGGGCTCTGCGCCGCCATCGCCCCGCAGCGCAAGTAATCGCCGTACGAAAACCCGCCCGGTAGCGCGATCAGGTCGAGCCGATCGGGCAGCTCGGCATCGCCATGCCAGACCCGGTGCGGCGCGCTGCCCGATACCTGTTCCAGCGCCACCGCCATGTCGCGGTCGCAGTTCGACCCCGGGAAGGTCACGACCGCTGCGCGGAAACTCACGCCGCGGTCTCCGCGGTCTCGATGCGGTAATTCTCGATCACCGTGTTGGCGAGCAATTGCCGGCACATCGCCTCGAGCGTAGCCGGATCGGTGCCGTCGGCCACATCGAGCTCGATCAGACGGCCGACCCGCACCTCGTCAATGCCCGAAAACCCCAGCCCCTCCAGCGCATGATGCACCGCGCGCCCCTGCGGATCGAGCACCCCCGGCTTGAGGCTGACATGAATGCGAACCTTCATCGGCGGGCCTTTCGGGCGGGGAGAACTTGGGCGCCCTATGACGATTGGACCGAGACGGGGCAAGGGTCGGCGCCTCGCTCTCCCCTGCTGCGCGCGGGCGACGCGCGGGCCGATCCGTTCAGAAAGTTACGCAAAGGTTACACCTAGAAGCCACTGCCCGATCACCGCCGACTCCGTTGGTTTGCCAGCGTGGCCCAGTGTTCCGCACCGCGTCCGGGTTGATGGCCCTTTGCCAGGAACGAGGGATGAAGCTGGGGACAAAGCGACCCCAGCTGCAGCCAGACGCAGGTCCCTGGAACGACCATCCTGCAGGTTAATGCACAAACCGAAGTGTGTAGGAAAATGGTTTTTTGGGGCCGGCAGGCGATTGCGGCTTTGCACCCCTTCTCTCGTCATCCCCGCGAACGCGGGGACCCAGTCGGCTCCAATGTCCCGGCATGCCGCCCACCCTGGCCGTAGCTTTGATCGGATCACCGTGGCGTACCGGGCTGCGAAGCGCGCGCCAGGGCCAGAGCCGACTGGGTTCCCGCGTGCGCGGGAATGACGAAAGGGAGGTGTGCGGGCGCTCGTGATTAAGAGAGGGGCACAGGCGCTGTTGTTTACTCCGCCCCGCGCGGCAGGACCACGATCTCCACGCGCGCATCTGCGGCCAGGTAGCGCGTGGCGGCGGCCTGGACGTCGGCGGCGGTGAGGGACTGGAGCTGGTCCTTGGCGGAAACGAACCGTCCGATGCGGTCGGGCTTGCGTTGGGCGCGTTCGACCAGGCTCATCCAGCCGGCGTTGGTCTTGAGCGTGTTGTCGTAGGCTTCGAGCATCGGCTGGCGGGCGCGTTGCAAGGTGTCGGCGTCGGGCGCGGCGGTGCGCAGCGCGGCGATGGTCTCGAGGATCGCTGCGCGTGCGGCGTCGACTTGGTGGGCGTCGACCGCGGCACCGATCGTGAAGGTGCCGAAGCCGGGATAGGTTTCGGACAAGGCCGCGCTGGCGGTGGGCGAATAGGTCTGGCCGAGTTCTTCGCGCAGCTTGTCGGTCAAGGCCAGCCGCGCCACGCGTTCGAGCAGTTCGATGCGCAGCTCCTCGGTGAAATCGCCGTCGTCGGGGATCGGCCAGACCATCTGCACGATCGCCTGCTGCGCGGCGCCGTCATGGCGCAGCACTCGTTGGCTGCGATCGGCGGTGAAGGCACGGACGCGGTTGTCGGCATAATCGCGGAACGCCGTCTCGCGCGGCGGCACCGCGCCGAGCGTGCGGGCGATGAAGCCGAGCGCCTGGTCAGGGTCGAAATCGCCGACCAGCGCCAGTTCCATCGCCCCGTGCGCCAGCCGATCGCCGATCGCGGCGCGCAGCTGGGCGAAATCGAGCGCCAGGTAGGCATCCTGCGGTTGCAAGCTGAAGCGCGGATCGTTGTCCGACAGGATGCCGCCGATCGCCGCCCCCAGCGCGCCTTCGGGCGTGGCGTTTCGCTGGGCGAAGTAGTTCTCGATGTTGCGGCGGAACGGCACCACGCCTTCGGGGCGATAGCCGGGGTCGGTCAGCGCCGCGGTGACGAGCTGGAGCTGCAGTTCGAGATCGCGCGCGGTGGTAGTGCCGCCCATCACGAACGTTTCGGCATCGGCATCGAAGCCCAAGGCGACGCTGCGCCCGGCCAGCACCGATTGCAGCTGGTCGAGCGACAGGCGGCCCAAGCCGCCCGCGGGCAGCGCGTTGTGGAGCGCGGTGGCGAGCGGATCGTCGCGGGTGTTGAGCAATTGCCCGCCGTCGATGTTGAGTTCGAAGCGCACGCGATCCTGTTCGAGCTCGGTCGGCTTCAAGCTGACCTTGAGGCCATTGGCAAAGGTCAGCCGGCGGATGCCGAGCGGGCCGTCGGTAACGTCGGACACCACCGTGCCGGCGGGGCCGAACTCGGTGTAATCCCAGGCACCGGCCGCGGCGGCGGTTTCGGCGATAAGCGGCGCGGCCATGCCTTCGTCCCACGCCGCGCGCAGTGCAGCGGGCCCGCCTTCAGGCGCGGTGCGGCCTTCGAAGCGGATCAGCGGGTTGTCGAGCGGGACCAGCTCTTCCTTGAGCGCGGCGAGCACACTGGCGGGATCGATCTGCGGCAGGTGGGCGAGGAACCGGTCGAGGCCCGATTGCGGCGTGGTCGGCACCTGGCCGTCCTGCAACAGGGTCAGCGCGCCGGTCATGAAATTGCCGTTGCTGCGGGTATCGGCGGCAGCGACGTTGTTTTCGAGCGCGGCGCGCAAGTTGGCGACCTGTTCGGCCACTTCGGCCTCGGTGAAGCCGAGTTCGAGCGCACGGCGGTATTCGGCCTGCGCGGCAGCCAGCCCGCGGCGCCACTGGCCGTCGTTGGCGTTGACCACCAGGTTGGTGGTGCGCGCTTCGTCGAATGCTTCGGACGTGCCGATGCCAGCGTTGCGGAACGGCGGATCGGTTTCGCGGGCGAGGCGCTGCAGCCGTCGGTTGATGATCTGGTAGGCGAGCTGGCGGCGCACGTTCTGTTCGCGCCAGGCCTGCGTGTCGGTATCGTCGAGCGCGGGGCCGTGGCGCGACACGGTGACTTGTTCGGCCAGGGCCGGATCGAGGTAGACGTCGGTCGCCCCGGCATAATCGGCGGCGATCGGGCCGGCCGTGGCGGGCGCCACCAGCGGCTGCGGCTGCCAGCTGGCAAAGTGATCGCGGATCATCGCCTCGGCCTGGTCGGGGTCGAATTCGCCGACCACGATCACCGCGGTGTTTTCGGGGCGGTAGAGGCGCTGGTAGAGGCCGCGCAGCCGCTCGGCGGTGGCGCCCTGCAGGCTCTCGATCGTGCCGATCGGCAGCCGCTGCGACAGGCGCGAGCCAGGAAACAGAAAGTCGAGCCCGTCGACCGTGTTGCGCAATTGATAGGTATCGCGGGTGCGCAGTTCGGACAGCACCACGCCTTTCTCGCGCTCGACCGCGGCGGGGGCGAAGCTGAGCTCGCTCGCCGTCTCGCGCATCAGCATGAGCGCGGTATCGAGCAGCGCGGGCGTGTTGCGCGGCAGGTTGAGCTGATAGAGCGTTACGTCGAAATTGGTGCTGGCGTTGGTATCGGGTCCGAACGCCAGCCCCTCGCGCTCGAGCAGGCGGATCATCTCGCCCTCGGGCACCCGGGTCGAGCCGTTGAAGGCCATGTGCTCGATGAAATGCGCCAGCCCGCGCTCTTCCTCGGTCTCGGCGAGCGAGCCGGCGTCGACCCAGAAATAGACCATGCCCTGGCCCTGCGGCGTGCCGTTGGGGCGGATCACATATCGCATGCCGTTTGGCAGGCGGCCGAACCGGTAAGCCGGATCGACCGGCAAGTCGGACTTGGCGAACGGCCACTCGTGCTCGGGCGCGACGGGTGCGTCCTGAGCCAGCGCGGGCGAAGTGAAGGCGAGTGGTAGCGCGGCAAGCGCGAGGAAGCGGCGGGTCATCGCGGCGGTGTGTGGCCGAGCAAGTGTGAATGGGCAATGGCTTGGGCTGTTGGCGTGTGCAGACCTTCCGTCGCGGCGGTGGCGCGAGTCATCGAAGGCGAGTTGACCGGGAGATGATATGATGTCACGCGCGGGGCTTCAGTTCCAGGGCGGTCCGACTTTCATGGAAACTCCCTTCGACAGCTACACCGCGCTGCGACCACCGGGTTCGCGCTGGCGGAGCTGCGCGAGGCCTTGGTATCGCGCCTGGCTGGTCGTGCTCCTCGCCAGCCTGCTCGCCCAAGGCACGGCGATCCAGGCGCACCTGCATCTGCGGGCCGATCCCGCGCCGATCGCGGCGGCTGCGGGCGGGCAGCGGCTCTCGCAGGCCGGCGGCAACGATGCGGCGGCTAGCTTCTGCCAGCTGTGCGTCGCAGCGGCAAGCGCGGGGCATTACTTGCTGCCGCCGGCGCAAGCGCTGCCTTCGCCGTCACCTGTCGCTCTCAGCGTTGGTCAGCCGTCCATCCCCGCCTTCCAGCTGCTGCGCCAGGCGCTCGGCTGGCGCAGCCGCGCACCACCCCGCTAGTCCCCGAACGCTCCAACGGTCGGCCGACATTTGATTTGTCGGCTGACTATCAGACCGGGCGCGCAAGCCGCGCCCGGCTCCCTGCTTCATTGGGACACTCGATCCATGCGTATCCTGCTTCTTTCCGGCGCCACCGCGTCCGCACTGCTGGGCCATCCCGTCCATGCCCAACAAGCGCCTGCGGCCGCTGACGCCGCCGCGCCTCCGGTGATCGTCGTCACTGGGCGGCACACCCGCAGCGACGATATCCTCGGCAACGTCACCGTGCTCGGCGGCGACGATCTGGTCCGCGACGTGCGCCCGACGATCGGCGAAACACTCGCCAAGCAGCCCGGCGTCACCACCTCGGGCTCAGGCCCCAATGTCGCCCGGCCGGTGCTTCGCGGCCTGTCGGGCGACCGGCTGCGTATCCTGACCGACGGGATCGGCTCGCTCGATGTCTCGGCGTCGAGCAGCGACCACGCGGTGGCGATCAGCCCGCTCACCGCCGAAACGATCGAGGTGCTGCACGGTCCCGCCGCGCTGCTGTATGGATCTTCGGCGGTCGGCGGGGTGGTCAACGTGCTCGACGCGCGCATTCCCCGCGCCGAGCCCGACGCAGTGGCGCTCCAGGCGATCGGCGGCTTTGCCACAGCCGCCAACGAGGTGCTGGCCAGCGGCGAGATCGACGTTCCGCTCGCCGGCCACATCGTCGGCCACTTCGATGCCAGCTACACCCACAACGATGATCTGCACATCGGCGGGCCGGTGCTGTCGCGGCCGCTGCGCGAACCGGCCGCGGCGAGCGGTGACCCCGACATTCGCGCGCTCGCCGGTCTGGCCGACGTGCTCCCGTCGACCCGCGGCCGCAGCTTCGAAGCGGCCGGCGCGCTGGCGTGGATCGACGGCGCCAGCAATGTCGGGGTCTCGGTCACTCGCCGCACCGCCAATTACGGGGTGCCGGTGCGCTATTCGCTCGACCCGGCGATCGTGCCCGAAGAGGTACGGATCGCGGTCGAGCAATGGCGCTATGACGGCCGTGCGGAATTTGCCCTCGGCGGCGTGTTCGACGAGCTCAAGCTGCGCGGTGCCTGGTCCGACTATCAACATGACGAAGTCGAGGCGGACGGCGCGATCGGCAGCTCGGTGTTCTCGAACGGCGGCGAACTGCGCGCCGACCTTTCGCAGCGCGAACGCGGCGGCTGGGCCGGACAAAGCGGCGTCCAGTACCTCGCCGTGGACCAGCATATCGAGGGCGAGGAGCTGTACCTGCCGCCGGTGCGCAACCGCACGCTCGGCCTGTTCACGATCCAGCATTTGCACCGCGGGCCGCTGCGGGTCGAGGCCGGGGCGCGGTTCGAGCACGCCGGCCTGGCCGCCACGGCCGATCCGATCGTCGGCAATCCCGATCTCCAGCGCTCGTTTTCGACCTTCTCGGCCTCGCTCGGCGGCAGCTACGATGTCGCTCCGGGATGGCGGGTCAGGCTGACCCTGGCCCGCTCGATGCGCGCGCCATCGGCCGAAGAACTGTTCGCCAACGGGCCGCACGGCGGCAACGCCAGCTTCGAAGTCGGCGATCCCGACCTGTCGCCGGAGAAAAGCGTCGGGGTCGAGGCGACCCTCAGCCGGTCAGGCGCCGGATTCACGCTGTCGGCGACGGCCTACGCCAGCCGCTTCTCGAACTTCCTCTACGATGCGCCGACCGGCGCCGTGGCGGACGACCTGCCGGTCTATGCCGCGCGCCAGGGCGCAGCGAATTACACCGGGTTCGAAGTCGACGCCGATGTCGAGCTGGGCACCATCGCGGGCATCACCTGGGGCGCCGAAGTGCTGGCCGATGCCAGCCGCGTGCGCATCGAAGGGTTCGGACCGGCGCCGCTCATTCCCCCGCTCAGGCTCAGGGGCGCGCTGGCGGCGAGCGTCGGGCGGTTCGACGGCCGCCTCGAGATCGAACGCGACTGGGCCCACACGGCGACCGCGCCGCTCGAACTTCCGACCGAGAGTTTCACGCTGGTCAACGCCGGCATCGACTGGCACCCGCTCGAAAACCGGCAGGACCTGACGCTGTCGCTGAGCGCCAACAACATCTTCGAAGTCGAGGCGCGGCGATCCACCAGCCTGCTCAAGGATTACGCCCCGCTCGCCGGGCGCGACATCAGGCTGACCGCGAGCCTGAGGATCTGAGCCAGGCGGGGCGGCACCACGCGCCTACGCACGGCCAAAGGGTCGACAACGCGGCCCGGGTTTTGGGGTCGAGCTAGGGGCGCAAACAGAATTGTCAGCCCGGATTTATTCCGGGCCAGGGCGTCTTTTGGCAAGGGTCGCAAGGAAGCACTGCCCCGGAACAAGTCCGGGGTGACAAAATGGGGGAGGTTTGAAAGCGGTTAGCTGAAATCGAAGAAGGCTGACGACAGTCGACCTACACGGCCAGCGTATCGCCCAGCGGTCAATCGCGCCCGTTCTCGACCCAGGCGTGGGTCTCGATCATTTCGGCGTCCACCGCGCGGCCATAGACATCGCGCGCCGGGCGGAAGCGGAAGCGCTGTTCGATCAAGCGGCAGGCGAGCGTATCGATCACCGCGTAGCTGCTCGAGCGCACCACCCGGCAGTTGCTCACCCGCCCGCTGGCAAGAACGGTGAACTGGGTCTGCACGGCGGCTTCCTGGCCGAACATCAGGATGCCTTTGGGCAAGTCGTCATAGCCAAGGTCACCGCGGATACGCCGCGGGCCGACCACCGCGCGCCCGTCGCCATCGCCGCCGCGCCCGCCACCGCCGAGGCCGTTGCCGATGCCGCCGGCACCGCGGCCGGGTCCGCGCACATCGGCGGCCCCGGTGTTGGCGGCCGCGCCGATGTCGGCCTCGGGCGCAACGATCACCGGAGGCGGCGGCTTGAGCACGACCGGCGGAGTGGGCGCCACCACCGGGGTGGCGCGATTGCGCAAGTTGCGCGGCGAGGGATCGCCCTTGGCGGCCTCTTTCTCAGCCTTACGCGGCTTGGGCTTGCGCTCGGGCTCGGGGGGCGGGGGCGGCGGAGTGAGGTCGATCGCCAGCAGATGGGGGCCTTGCGCCAAAGTGGGCGTCACCCTCAGGCCAAGCAACAACGCCGCGCCCAGCAGCCCAACCAGGCCAAGCGAGGCGGCGCCCGACACGGCGCGACGAGGCTGGGGAGCGTACACGGCACGGCTCGCCTAACGCGAACCAGATGCATCCCGAATGAACTGCGAGAGGCCCTACTTCTTCGCCTTCGGTCCGCCACCGCGCAGCCTGGAGCGATGGGCAGAGAGGTCGAACACTTCGCCGGGGCCGGTGTCTTCGTTGAGCAGGCCGAGGCGGCGGGCGACCTCCTGGTAGGCTTCCTCTTCGCCGCCGAGGTCGCGCCGAAAGCGGTCCTTGTCGAGCTTTTCGCCGGTGGTCATGTCCCACAGCCGGCAGCCGTCGGGGCTGATCTCGTCGGCGAGGATGACGCGGGCGTAATCGCCGTCCCAGATGCGGCCGAATTCGAGCTTGAAGTCGATCAGGCGGATGCCGATCGCGGCGAACATCCCGCTCATGAAATCGTTGATGCGGATCGCCATCGACGAGATGTCCTGCATCTCCTCGTTGTTGGCCCAGCCGAAACAGGCGATCTCTTCTTCGGACACGAACGGATCGCCGAGCGCGTCGTCCTTGAGGCAGTATTCGATCAGCGTGTGCGGCAGCGGCTCGCCTTCCTCGATCCCCAGCCGCTTGCTGAGCGAGCCGGCGGCGACGTTGCGCACGATCACTTCGAGCGGAATAATCTCAACCTGGCGAATGAGCTGTTCGCGCATGTTGAGACGGCGGATGAAGTGCGTGGGGATGCCGATATGCGCCAGCCGCAGGAAGACATGCTCCGAAATGCGGTTGTTGATCACGCCCTTGCCGTTGATCGTGCCCTTCTTCTGGGCGTTGAAAGCGGTGGCATCGTCCTTGAAATACTGGATCAGCGTGCCGGGTTCAGGCCCTTCATAGAGGATCTTGGCCTTGCCTTCGTAGATCTGGCGGCGGCGGGACATGGGCGTGACTTTCGAGAGTGGCGAGGCGGGCGACCGGTGCGGTGCGGCGCGAGCGCGCGCTCTACACACGGGGGCGGGCGAAGGCAATTGCAGCGCCGCGTGAGTGCGCTACACCCTAGGCGAAGGGAGACATGCCATGATGACCGACCGCCGTACCGTGATCGCCACCGGGGCCGCGCTGACCACGCTGCTCGCCACCGGGGCCTGCGCGCAGGAAGCGAACTCGCCCACCGCCGACCCGGCCGAAGGGCCATCGGGGCTGATGGAAGTGATCCATGTCTGGGCCGACGAGGCCGGGGTCAGCCATGTCCGCCGCGTCAAGGTGATGGGCTCGCCCAAGCCGCTGCCGGGCGCGCGCGTCGCCACCACCGCGATCGCGCAGGGGACCGAGGACTGGCACATCGCCCCGGCCAAGACCTTCACCATCAACGTCGTCGGCGATATCGAGGCCGAGGCGAGCGACGGGACGAAGGTCAAGATCGGCAAGGGCGACCTGGTCTATCTCGACGACCGCACCGGCAAGGGCCACGTGACCCGGCTGCTGACGCCGGTCGCCAACATCTTCATCCGCATGCCCGACGATTTCGATTTCCTGGCCTGGGCCGCGGCGGAGCCGACCGGCGAGAACATCTGGGGGTAGCAACCGCGCGGCCGCGCCGCTATCGCGCGCGGCAATAACAGCGGGTCGGGGCCAGTGATGCGATTTTTCCACCAAGCGGTGTCGGTGTTCGCCGTCGCGAGCGCGCTGGCGAGCCCGGCGGCGGCGCAAGAAGAAGCGGATCGCGCCGAGCCCGAGATCGTCGTCACCGGCACGCTGATTGCCGGCGCGCGCGAAGATGCGCCGGCGCCGGTCGACCTGGTGTCGATGGACGAGCTCGAAGCGCAGGGCACGCCCTCGATGCTCGAGATCACCAAGCGGCTGCCGGCTTCGGCCGGCGTGATCGGCGACGCTAGCCAGTTCGACATCCGCAGCCAGTTCAACGAAGGCGTTTCCTCGATCAACCTGCGCGGCCTGGGTCCGCAGCGCACGCTGGTGCTGTTGAACGGCCGGCGCATGGTGGCGACCGGATCGGGCAACCTGCCGCTGGTCGACGTCAACCTGATGCCGATGGCGGCGATCGGGCGAATCGAAATCCTCAAGGACGGAGCGGCGGCGACTTATGGCTCGGACGCCATCGCCGGGGTGGTCAACTTCATCACCCGCACCGGCCAGCAGGGCTTCCAGGCCTCGGCCGATTACCGCTGGGTCGACGGGTCGAGTGGCGATTACACCGGCGCGTTGAGCTGGGGCGGCGAGGCCGGGCCGGCGCGGATTTTGGTGTCGGGCGGATATCAGCACCGCGGCGAGCTGACCACGCTCGACCGCGACTTCTCGTTGCTGAGCTATCCGCAGAACCCGCAAGGCGGGTGGTCGGGCGGCGGCAGCCCCGGCAACTTCGATTTCGACGCGACGCTCAACGGCACCCGGTTCGACGCCGACAAGGGCTGCGCCGCGGTCGGCGGGTTCCGCTCGCTGCCGGGCTCCACCGCGGACCTGTGCCAGACGCAGTATCTCGGCTTCACCAACCTGGTCGAGCCCGAGGACCGCTGGCAGCTGTTCGCCGATGCCGAGATCGACTTGTCCGAGGCGGCCAGCCTGCGGGTCACCGGGCTCTATGGCCGCACCGAAACGGTGCTGACCACCAGTCCCAGCTACCTCCCCACCATTGCCCCGTCGGCCAATGCCGCGTTCGGCGGGCAGGGGCTGTTCGTGATCCCGCAATATGCCCCGGCGCTGGTCGATTATTGCGCCCGGTTCGGCGCGCAATCGGGCTGCGCGGTGGCGGGCGGGGTGCCGCAGGCGCCGGCGCTGGCGTTCCCGGTGCGCTTCCGCCCGGTGCTGACCGGCGGCAACCCGCTGTTCGACAACGATCGGCAGACCTCGGTGCTGCCGCGCAGCTCGGACCTCTACCAGGTCAGCGGCGAGCTCGGCTATGCGCTGTCGGGCAGTCTCGATCTCACCGCCGGGCTGACCTATTCGAAGTACGACCGCTATTTCGAAGGCGGCGACAGCTTCGTCGATCCGCTGCAGAATGCGCTCGCCGGGTTCGGCGGCGAGGCTTGCGCCTATGCCATGCCGCAATCGCGCGCCGGGCTTTCAACCGCCCAGCTCGCCGCGCTGGCGGGGCGGAGCGGGTGCCATTACTTCAATCCGTTCTCGACCGGGATCGCCGCCAACGCGATCACCGGCGCGGCCAATCCGAACTACGCCGGCACCGCCAATCCGCTCAATCTCAGCCTGACGCCGGGGGCGGGGCTGATTAACGACGCTTCGACGGTGGATGATTTCTACACGATCATCCAGCGGCACGCGAACACCGCGCTAACCGTGGCCGATGTGGTGCTGTCGGGAGATACCGGCATCGCACTGCCTGGCGGCGCGGCGCAGTTCGCGCTGGGCGCGCAGTACCGGCGCGATCGCTACACCCGGCATTACGGAGCGACCAACAATCTCGACGTGTTCCCCTGCGCCGGGTCGATCCTCAATCCGGCCACGACCTGCAATCCGCAGACCGGGCCGATCGGCTTCCTCGGTTCGAACCGCAATGTCGCCGTTACGGGCGATGTCTGGGCGCTGTTCGGCGAGCTGCAGCTGCCGGTCACCGACCGAATCCAGGCGCAGCTTTCGGCGCGGTACGAGGATTACGGCGGCACCGTCGGCAGCACCTTCGATCCGCAGGCGCGCATCAAGGTCGAGCTGACCGACTGGCTGGCGCTGCGTGGCGGGGCGGGGACCACGTTCCGCGGGCCGCCGCCGCAGACGGTCAGTTCCGACCTCGTCATCCTGACCCTCATCGGCGGGGCGTTCCGCGCGGTCGACGTGTTCGGCAACCGCACCCTCGCGCCCGAAAGCGCGACCACTTACAACGCCGGCCTCCTGGTCGATCGCGGCGGGTTCAAGGCCAGCGTGGACTATTGGCGCTACGACTTTTCCGGCCCGATCGAGAGCGAGCCGGTGAGCGGTATGGTCAGCGCGCTGTTCGGCACCACCGGCACCGCCAATTGCGCCAATCCCGCCTATGCCGGCCTCCGGGCGCGGTTCACCTTCTCGGGCGGGGTGTGTTCGTCGGCCAATGTCCAGCGGCTGGCGACCTATGCGTTCAATTCGGCCGACGTGTCGACCAGCGGGATCGATGCCCAGGCGAGCTATGATGCCGACCTCGGCGGCGCGGCGCTACAAGTCGGCGTCAATGGCAGCTATGTGATCGATTACCGGGTCGACGACGTGGTGGTGGAAGGGATCACTGTGCAGCCGGGGTTCGACGCGGCCGGGCTGCTCAATTACCAGACCACCGCCTATCCGCTGCCGCAGTTGAAGGGCCAGGCGTGGATCCAGGCCGGAATCGGCGCGCATCAATTGCGGCTGCAGGCGAACCACGTCGACAGCTACACCGACCAGCGCGGCGCCGACGTGTTCGGGCCCAACAACGCCGCGCTCGCCGGGGCCAGCGTGACGGCGGGCAAGGTGATCGGGAGCTTCACCACGGTGGACCTGACCTGGCGCTGGCAGGCGCTCGAGCAGACCACGGTGAGCCTGGCGCTGTTCAACCTGTTCGACACCGCGCCGCCGTTCGCCCGGCTCGACCAGAACTTCGACCCGTTCACCGCCAGCCCGCTCGGGTTCACGGCCAAGTTCGGGATCAGCCAGGGGTTCTAGTTCCTCCCCGTTCCGGGGAGGAACTTGCTCTATCGCACCTCGCGGCGCATCATCGCGCCCGTGCTGTCGCAGAAGACCCGCTATGCCATCCGCGCCTTGCAGCATCTGGCCGACCGCCATGGCCAAGGCGCGGTGCCGCTGGCGGAGATCGCCACCGAGCAGAACATTCCGCGCAGCTTCCTCACCGTGATCCTGTCGGAACTGACGCGGTACGGCATCGTCGCGTCGCAGCGCGGCAAGGATGGCGGCTATTGGCTAGCGGTGGCACCGGTCGACATCACCTACGGCGACCTGATCCGGGTGATGCGCGGCAGCCTGGCGCTGGTCCCCTGCGCCAGCCGCTTCGCGCATGAGAAGTGCGTCAACTGCCTGGAGGAAGGCGAGTGCCGCACCCGCGCGCTGATGCTGCAAGTGCGCGACCGTACCGCCGAGCTGCTCGATTCGATCCGCCTGTCCGACTGTATCGACCTGGTTCCGGCCGATGCCGCGGGCGCGGATAGTTAATCTAGCCGCAGCTCATGGTTATTTTGCTCACGGAACGTCGCTTGCCTATTGTCAACTGAATTAGTTGAGAATAGCTCGGGTCTTGGCGCATCCCCCCGCCGCGGACCCGGAAAGCCACTCGATGCCCAAGCCTGCCCGTTACCTTGTCGCCGCCGGCGGCGTGCTCATCGCGGCGCCCGCGCTGGCCCAGGAACAGACCCCGCCGACACCCGAAGTGACCGTGTCGGCCGATGCACCGACCGACCCGGACGAGGAGGCGCAGACCGCCACCAACCGCGCCGAAAACGTCATCATCATCACCGCCCGCCGCCGCCAGGAAGCCGCGCAGGACGTGCCGATCGCGATCGCCACGCTCGATGGGCGCACGATCAACGATACCGGCGCGTTCAGCGTCGCCAAGATCCAGCAGCTCGCCCCGACGCTGCAGGTCTATTCGTCGAACCCGCGCAACACCGCGGTCAATATCCGCGGCCTCGGCGTGCCGTTCGGGCTGACCAACGACGGCACCGAGCAAGGCGTCGGCATCTATGTCGACGATGTCTATTATTCGCGGCCCGCTTCGGCGGTGTTCGACTTCCTCGATGTCGAGCAGGTCGAAGTGCTGCGCGGCCCGCAAGGCACGCTTTACGGCAAGAACACCACCGCCGGCGCGATCGCGATCCGAACCAACCGGCCGAGTTTCGACTTCGAAGGCAGCGCCGAGGCGACCATCGGCAATCTCGGTTTCCGCCAGTTCAAGGGCGCGGTCTCGGGCCCGCTGTCTGACACGCTCGCCGCGCGCCTTGCGGTCGCTTCGACCGACCGGCGCGGCACGCTCTATAACGTCACCACCGATCGCTTCATCAACCAGCAGGACAATCGCGGCGTGCGCGGGCAATTGCTGTGGCGGCCCAATGACGATCTCGATGTCACGCTGGCAGCCGATTACAATCGCCAGAATCCGCTGTGCTGCGGCACGGTGTTCGTCGGCTACGGCCCGACCCAGCGCGCCGCGGCGCGGCAATACCCGGTGCTCGCCGCAGCGCTCGGTTATAACCCGGCCAGCACCCATCCGTTCGACCGGCTGACCGATCTCGATGCCGAGCTTGGCGCCGGCAACACCATCGGCGGCGCTTCGCTCAAGGCCGAGTGGGAGCTTGGCGCCGGCACGCTGACCTCGATCACGGCGTGGCGGTTCTGGGACTGGGACCCGGCCAACGATCGCGATTTCACCGGGCTCGACGTGGTGCGCACCTCGCAGAACCCCTCGCAGCAGGACCAGTACACGCAGGAACTGCGCTACGGCTATTCGGGACGGGCGATCAACTTCGTCGCCGGCGCCTTCGCCTTTCGCCAGCGGATCGACACGCAAGGCACCGAAACGCAAGGCGCCGACGCCAGCCGCTTCAACCTGACCGGCGCCAGCGCGGCCAACCCGGCGGTGCTCGAAGGGCTGACCGCGCGCAACACCCAGTGGCTTGAGGCAACCAGCCTGGCGCTGTTCGGGCAGCTCGAATGGCAGGTCTCGGACCGCTTCAGTCTACAGCCGGGGCTGCGGCTCAACTACGACAAGAAGATCGGCCATTACGAGCGCCAGGTGTTCGACGGGCAGGGCGTGGCCGTCCCGGCGAGCGACGGCACCGCGGTGCAGCAGGCGCAGCGCGGGATCTACGCCCCGCAACTGATCGAGCCGCGCTTTGCCGACTGGAACGTGAGCTACGATCTGACCGCCAGCTACAAGATCATGGACGACGTGCTGGTCTATGGCACCTACGCCAAGACCTTCAAGACCGGCGGGATCAACCTCAACGGCGTCCCGGCAGACGCTGCCGGCAACCCGATCCTGGCGGCGGGCGCGATCCGGCCGGAATCGGTCCAGCACCTCGAAACAGGGGTGAAGA
>JANOAH010000260.1:0-14983 GCA_031411075.1 Erythrobacteraceae bacterium | reverse complement strand
TCACCTCCTTTCGCGCTTGAAAAGCCACGCCGTCGTGTCACCGCCGGCCGAGCCAGCGTTCACCGCTGACCTGCGCAATATGTGAGTCAGCAACAAACGGAACGCAAGACTTGTAATTTGTTTTTTCCCCGTCAGTATCGTCGCTTCCGCTCGGCGCGAGCGGACCCTTCCTAGCGGCAGTCCTCGATCACCCAGGTCACTTCGGGGTACGCCGGGACATAGAGAGGGGGGGCGCCCTCTACCTCAACGGCGAAGCGGCCCTTCGAAAAGGCCATGGCGTCAAGAAAGCTGTCGCTAGGGATAAGCGCTGCATTGACTGAATCCCCACCGAAACTGAGGCTTGCCGGAAAACTGCGATCCTGTGTTTCGGTCCGCACAACCAAGGGGGATATTAACTTTGCGCCAAGTTGAGTTCGATGCAGGACCACATTTCGAAGCTGAACAACGCAGGTAATCGAGAATAGCGCTTGAGTTGCCGATAGTCCGAAATAGGCGCTGCTGCCTCTCTCCGTACGTGCGTAGCTCCAGTCCCCCTGTGTCAGTGGCGCGTCCATCCAGTTGCCCGCGAACGGCGGTGGAGCCGGAGCGGGCGTCGGCGAAGGGCGCGGGGCGGGCGCCGGGGTCGGCGCGGGCCGGGGCGGCGGCGCCGGCTCCGGCGCGGCGACGCAGGCGGCGAGGGCGAGGAGGGGAAGGGCGACCAGGAAACGAAAGCGACGCATCGGTGCGGTTGTGGCCGATGCCCGCTCTTGGCTCAAGCCGCTACAAACGGTTAAGCGCAGCGATATGGCGAAACAACGCATCGATCAGCTGTTGGTGGCGCGCGGGCTGGCGGAAAGCCGGGCGCGGGCGCAGGCGCTGGTCATGGCCGGGTTGGTGTTCGCGGGCGAACGCAAGATCGACAAGCCGGGACAGCAGCTGGCCGAGGACGCGGCGATCGAGGTGCGCGGGCGCGATCACCCCTGGGTCGGCCGCGGCGGGGTGAAGCTGGCGCATGCGCTCGACCACTTCGGGCTCGATCCCGCCGGCGCGGTGGCGATGGACGTGGGCAGTTCTACCGGCGGGTTTACCGAGGTCCTGCTCGAACACGGCGCGGCGCATATCTTCGCGGTCGATGTCGGCACCAATCAGCTCGCTTGGAAGCTGCGCCAGGACGCTCGCGTCACCGTGCTCGAACAGACCAACGCCCGCGCGCTGACCGACGCCGAGATCGACCGGGCCTGCGACTGGGTGGTGTGCGACGCGTCGTTCATCGGCCTTGCCAAAGTGCTCGAAGTGCCGCTGCGCCTCGCCTCGCCGGCCTGCACGCTGGTGGCGCTGGTCAAGCCGCAGTTCGAAGTGCGGCGCGAGGAAGTCGGCAAGGGCGGCATTGTGCGTGACGCTGAGCTGCACGAGCGGGTGTGCGGCGAAGTGCGCGAGTGGCTCGAGGCGAGCGGCTGGGCCATGCTCGGCCTGACGCCCAGCCCGATCACCGGCAGCGAGGGGAATGTGGAGTTCCTGATCGCCGCCCGGCGCGGGTAATTGCGCATCGGCCCCGGCGCGGCCATAGCGGGGCCGTGAATCGCCTCGCATCCCCCGCCCAGTTGCGCGCCAGCTTCGTGCGCTGGGCGCTGTTCACCGTGCCGCTGATCCTCTTGCTCGGGTTCCTCTCGGGTCGGGTCGGTGATTCGGCCAATGATCCGTGGTTCGTGGCGCTGGCCAAGCCGGGTATCTTTCCGCCGCCGATGTGGTTCGGGATCGTCTGGTCGGCGCTCTATGTGATGATGGGGCTGGCGTTCGCGATGGTCTGCGCCGCCTGGGGCTCGCGCTGGCGTACGCCGGCGATCCTGGCGTTCGTGGTGCAGCTCTTGGTCAATCTCGCCTGGTCTCCGGTGTTCTTCGCCCGGCACGAGATCACCACGGCGCTGTACATCATCGTCGCGCTCGACGTGCTGGTGCTGGTCACCATCGCGCTGTTTTGGAAGGTGCGCCGCGGGGCAGCGCTGCTGCTGGTCCCGTACCTCGCCTGGATCCTGTTCGCGACGGTGCTCAATTATGAGTTCCTGCGCCTCAATCGCGATGCTGACGGGATGCGCGGATCGAGCGCGGTCGAGCGCATCGAGCTTTAGCTTGCACCGGCCGCTGCGCGCGCCCAGATAACCGCCATGCAAAGCGAAAACCCGATGATCGCCGACTTCGTCAAGCTCGCCAACAGCGCCGCCGGCACACTCGCCGGGATGGGCCGCGAAGCCCGCGACAACGCCCGCGAGCGGATGAAAGAAGCGCTCGGCGGGCTCGATTTCGTCGCCAGAGAGGAATTCGACGCGGTCAAGGACATGGCCGCCCGGGCGCGCGAAGATTGCGCCCGGCTCGAAGCGCGCATCGCGGCGCTGGAAGCCGCCAAGGCCAAGTAACAAGCGCCGCGTCGCGGCCACTTTCACAATCGGAGTACACCATGAGTTTTTCCGTCGCCGATGCGTCTGCCCCCGTGTTCGTGGCCATGCTGCGCAACATGCGCGCCTGGCTCGACAAGGCGGAAGGCGAGAAGGATTCTTCGGCGCTGGTCGAAGCGCGGCTGGCCGAGGACATGAAGCCGCTCACCGCGCAGTACCAATTCGCCGCGGATTCGGCCAAGAACGCGATCGCCCGGCTGGCGGGGATCGAGCCGCCATCGATGCCCGACACCGAAACGACCTTCGCCGAGCTGCGCGAGCGGATCGACAAGACCGTGGCCTTCATCGAAAGCGTGGATCCGGCCGCGCTCGATGCCGACCGCGAAGTGTCGATCAAGTTCCCCAATGGCATGGGTTATCGTTGGAACGGCTGCGATTACCTGCGCAGTTTCGCGCTCCCCAACTTCTATTTCCACGCCACCACGGCTTACGCGATCCTGCGCGCCGAAGGCGTGTCGTTGGGCAAGCCGGACTTCCTTCAGCACCTCGGCCCGCCAGAACAATTCTGACCGCCGTGATCGCGCGGTCGTAAATCTCGGCGGAGGAAAGCCGTCGCCCCTGCGCAGGCAGGGGCCCAGCGGACCTTTGCCTACGCGACACGATAGCCGCGGCTCCACGCGGTCGAGCTTAGACGGGCCCCTGCCGGCGCAGGGGCGACGAGGCGGATTGGGGCGGCTAAGGACCAGCCATGCACCTGCGCACGCCCGCCTTGCTCGTCGCCGCGCGCCCGCATGGCGAGACTGCGGTGGTGGCGCGGCTGCTGACGGCCGAGCATGGTTTGGTGGCTGGCTATGTCGCGGGCGGGCGCGGGCGGAGGCTGCGGCCGGTGCTGATCCCCGGCAACCGGGTGGAGCTGCAACTGTCGTCGCGCTCGGATACCCAATTGCCGTTCGCTCAACTCGAGCTGGTCGAAAGCCGCGGTCCGTGGCTGACCGAGCCGCTGGCGGTGGCGGCGATCGGCTGGGCCTGTGCGCTGACGGCGGTCGCCTTGCCCGAACGCCAGCCTTACCCGTCGCTCTATCATGGCCTCGGCGGACTGCTCGACGCGGTGTGCCATGCCCCGTCGGCGCGCGGTTGGGCGCCGGCGCTGGTCGGGTTCGAGACGCTGCTGCTGCGTGAATTGGGCTATGGCGGCGGCGGCAACCGCCCGCTGGGTGATTTCGACGAGACGCTGATGGCGCTGGACCGACTCGCCGGCCCGCTCGACCAGTACCTGCTTGCCGACCGGCGCGGCGATGTTATGGCCGCGCGCGCTCGGCTGCGCGAGCTGTTGGGAAGACTGTCCGGATGAAGATCGCCTGCCTCGCCGGAGACGGCATCGGCACTGAAATCATGGCCGAAGCGCGCCGTGTGCTCGAGGCGCTGGCGCTGCCTGGGGTGGAGCTGACCGAGGCCGATGTCGGCGGCGCCGGCTATCGCCGCCACGGCCATCCGCTGCCGCCTGCGACGCTCGCGGCGGCCAAGGCCGCCGATGCGGTGCTGTTCGGCGCGGTCGGCGATCCGGACTGCGATGGGCTTGCCCGCCATTTGCGGCCCGAGCAGGCGATTCTCGGGCTGCGCCAGGCGCTCGGCCTGTTCGCCAACTTGCGCCCGGCCAAGATGTTCGCCGGTCTCGAAGACTTGTCGGCGCTGCGTCCCGAAGTCGCCCGCAGCATCGACCTTTTGATCGTGCGCGAGCTCAACGGCGACGTCTATTTCGGCGAAAAGGCCATCCGCACGCTCGACGATGGGCGCCGCCAAGGCTTCGATTTCATGTCCTATGCCGAGGACGAAGTGCGCCGCATCGCCCACGTCGGTTTTCTTGCCGCGCAGGGGCGGGGCAAGCGCCTGTGCAGTGTCGACAAGGCCAACGTGCTCGAAACCAGCCAGCTGTGGCGCGACGTGGTGATCGAGGTCGCGGCAGACTATCCCGATGTCGAATTGAGCCACATGTACGTCGACAATGCGGCGATGCAGCTGGTGCGCGATCCGGGCCAGTTCGACGTGGTCGTCACCGGCAACCTGTTCGGCGACATCCTCAGCGATCAGGCGAGCATGTGTGTCGGCTCGATCGGGCTGCTCGCCAGCGCTTCGCTCGGCGAGACGCAGTCCGCGTACGGGACCAAGGGGCTCTATGAACCGATCCACGGCAGCGCGCCCGATATCGCCGGGCAGGGCAAGGCCAACCCGCTGGCAATGATCCTCAGCCTTGCCATGATGCTGCGCCACAGCTTCGGCCGCGAGGCGGAGGCAGCGCGGATCGAGGCCGCGGTGGCTCAGACGCTGGCCGACGGCGTCAAGGGCGCCGATCTTGGCGGCACCGCCGGCACGGCTGAGGTTGGCTCGGCGGTGCTGGCGCGGCTCTAGGCCACTGCCGCCTTGCGGTTCGCGAACAGCCGCCCGTACGTCAGGCACCGCCACAGCCATTCGAGCGGGCCGTAGCGGAAGCGGGCCAGCCACCACGGGCTGACAATCAGCATCAGCGCCCAGCCCAACAGCACGAACAGCTCCATCCCCGGGCGCATGAACTGGCCGTAGAGCGCCAGTCCCCACCCCTGGAAGATCACCGCCATCACCGCCGAGGCGCCGATATAGTTGGTGAACGCCATCCGGCCTGCCGCCGACAGCCGCCGGCCGAGCGCGGTCGGCGCCCAGGCCGGGGTCATCGCCACCAGCACCGCTGCATAGCCCAGGATCATCGGCAGGCGGATCGCGTGGCTCGGCCCGTAGAACACGAACATGTTGAGCGCGCGGGGGAAATCCGCGCGCCACACCCAGGCGATCAGTGGCAGGCACAGCAGCGCCGACAGCGCGATTCCCGCCGTGCCCCAGCGGATCAGCTTGCGCCGGTCCCACCCGCCCGAGAAGAACCCCAGGCGATAGAACGCGGCGCCGAACAGCATGCAGGCGAACGAATCCTGGATCATGAACACGACGTCGAAGAACGGCGCGAAGCCGAAGTGCTCGACGCGATATCGCACGATTTCGGGCAGACTTCCGGTCGCCAGGATGCGGCCTTCCGCCTGCGCCTCGGCGACAAATTCGGCTTGTTCGGCCAGGTAGCCGATGCGTTCGGGATTATCGGCCCGCAGCGCAAGGATGCGCGCTTCATCCCGCGCCCAGGCGCCGAGCTCGATCGAAGCTGGGATGCTGTCGGCGGCATAGAGCAGCAGCCCGGCGGCGAGCAGCCACTTGGCCGGCAGCCGCACCAGCCACATCGCGACGAGGCCGAGCAGCGCGTAGTGGAACAGGATGTCGCCTTCGAACAACACGTAATAGTGGAACAGCCCGAACAGGCCGAGCCAGAATAGACGCCGCATCTGCAGCCAGCGGGCCGACGCGCCCTTGGCCCGCGCCCGGTCCATGAACAGCACCAGCCCGGCGCCGAACAGCATCGCGAACAGCCCGCGCAGCTTGCCGTCGACGAACAGGTAATTGGCCGCCCACAGCAGCTTGTCGGCCAGCGCCGGTTCGCCGATCAGCTTGAGCCAGCGGTGCGCGCCGGGGAGCTGGGCATAGTTGAGAATATTGGTGGCGAGTATGCCGAGCACCGCCACGCCGCGGATGAAATCGAGCGTGCCGAGCCGGTCTTCGGGCTGGTCGGGCGAGGCGCCCGCATCAAGCGGTGCCGCGCCTGCCGGTGTCGTTTGCGCAAGTGTCGCCATGATTTCCCCCTCGCCGACCCCGCTGCCAGGATAGGCCAATGGCGCGGCGCGGCAAGACACGGTTGCCATCGCTTCGGGCGCAGGCCAGCACGGCGCCATGACCGCCGCCGATTCCGCGCCCGGCCCGCTCGCGCTGGCAGTGGTGCTGCCGACCTTGAACGAGCGCGGCAACGTCGCGCCGCTGGTCGCCCGGCTCGACGCGGCGCTGGCCGGGATGGCCTGGGAAGCGGTGTTCGTCGACGACCACAGTGATGACGGCACCGCCGACGCGCTGCGCGCCATTGCCGCCACCGACCGGCGGGTGCGGGTGATCGAGCGAATCGGCCGCCGCGGCCTCGCCAGCGCGGCGATCGAGGGAATCTGCGCCACTGCGGCGCCGGTGGTGGCGGTGATGGACGCCGATCACCAGCACGACCCGGCGTTGCTGCCGGCGATGCTGGCGGCGGTGCAGGCGGGCGAATGCGACATCGCCGTCGCCTCGCGCTTTGCCCCGGGAGCGAGCACCGCGGGCTGGGCGCGGCCCGACCGGGTGCGCGCCTCGCGCCTCGCCAACGCGCTCGCCCGGCGGCTCACCGGGGTGGCGCTGAGCGATCCGATGAGCGGTTATTTCATGCTTCGCGCCGAGCGCGTGCGGCATGACGCGCACCGCTTGTCGGGGATAGGTTTCAAGCTGCTGCTCGACCTCCTCGCCACCGCCGACGCGCCGCTCCGGGTGCGCGAATTCCCCCTCGCCTTCGCCGCCCGGGCCGAGGGCGCAAGCAAGCTCGATCGCACGGTGCTGTTCGAATTCCTGGTCGGGCTCTACGACCGCTGGCTGGGGCGGGTCATACCGACGCGGTTCGCCTTGTTCGGGACGATCGGCGCGTTGGGCGTGGGCGTGCACATGGGCGTGCTGGCGGCGTTTCTGGCCGTGTTCGGAGGCCGTTTCGACAGCCAAGTCAACGGGTTCGAGCTCGGCCAGGCGCTCGCCGCGCTGGTGGCGATGAGCGGCAATTTCGCGCTCAACAACGCGCTGACCTATGCCGACAAGCGCCTGCGCGGTGGGCGCGCGCTGCTGCGCGGCTGGGTGAGCTTCGCGCTCACGTGCTCGGTCGGTCTGCTCGCCAACGTCGGCGTCGCCGCGGTGCTGGCGAGGGAAGGGGCGTCTCCCTATCTCGCGGCGCTGGCCGGGATCGCGATTGGGTCGGTATGGAACTATGCGCTGTCGAGCCGCTTCGTCTGGGGCCGCTATCGCTAGACCCAACTCGGCAGCCAGGTCCAGCGCGTGAAGGCGTAAGGCCCATCGAGCGGCGCCGCGGTGAGCACCGGCCAGAAGAACACGAACAGCGCGATCGATCCGGCGATGGCCAACCGCTGTGGCCAGCGCCAGCCGTGCACCCGCAGCGCATCGAGCGCTAGGGCCAGCGCGGCGATCAGGAACACGCTCGGTAGCAGGTAGTGGTAGTAGAACTGGACCGGCTTTTCAGCGACGATCCACAGCGCCAGCGCCGCGGCATAGAGCAGCGCGGCGGTCAGTTCGGGCCAGCGACGGCCGACCATCCCCACCCAGGCGCACCAGATGAGCGCCGGCACACCGGCCAGCATCGTCAAGGCGTTGCCGATCAGGATCACCCCGCGCTGGGCGCCGTCTACCGGCTCGTACAGGAACCAGATCGCGCGCCAATCGGCGATCCAGTGATACCAGACGCTTTGATAAGTATGCGGCGTAACCACTTGTTCTTGCAGCTCTAGCATCGTGCGATGCTGCTGCCACAGGTCGCCGATGCCGATCGCGCCCTGATCGAGCCCGGCATAGGCTGCAAAGCTCAGCACATAGACCGCCACCGGCAGGGCGCCGAGCCACACCGCGGCTTCGGCCAGCGTCATTCCCGGCACCGGCGGTCCGCGCCAGGCGGTCAGCGCGCGCCACCCCGCCGCCCGCACGCGCACGGCCAGAAAGGCCAAGCCGGGCAGCGCGGCGAGCGGGATCGCGTTCCACTTCGCCGCCATAGCCGCGCCCAGTGCTGCGCCGGCCACGGCCAGTCGCCAGCGCGCGGTTTCGGGCTCGCGCACAGCGGCGGCGAGCATCCACAGGGCGGCGAGCACGAACCCGGCCATGATCGCATCGAGCATGGCGATGCGGGCGAGTACGAACAGCGGGAAACTGGTCGCCAGCAGCACCCCGAACGCCAGCGTGGCGTGGCGCGACGCCGAGGCGAACCACAGCGCGCGCATCGCCGTGAACAGGCCGAGCACGCCCATTACCGCCGGGGCGATCCGCCAGCCGAGCGGACGATCACCGAACAGCGCGATGCCGAGCGCGATCAGTTCCTTGCCGAGCGGAGGATGCTCGGGATTGGCGAGGTGCGACTGCGTGAGCAGCGCGCGCGCCGCGGGCAGGTAGTGCACTTCGTCGAAATAGGGCTGCGAGGGGATCGTCAGGCGCCAGCCGATCAGCACGGCAAACAGGGCGGTCAGGGCGAGCGTCCAGCCGAGCGGGTCGCGTTCGTGGTGCGGAACGGGCTCGGGCGCGGCGCTCATCAAGTGTCAGCCTATGGGCCGCTCGGGGCCGAAGCAAGGCGGCGCTTGCCCGCGGTCCGCCGCTTCCTTACACCGCGCGGCGATGAAAAAGGACACCGGCCAGGATCGCGCGCAAACCGCCCGCTGGCGCCCCGCCACCCGTGCGGTGCGCGCCGGCACCTGGCGCTCCGAACATGGCGAGACCAGCGAGGCGCTGTTCCTCACCAGCGGCTATACCTACGACAGCGCGCAGACCGTGGCCGACCGCTTCGCTGGCGAAGCCACCGGCATGCAGTACTCGCGCTTCCAGAACCCCACCGTAGCGATGCTCGAAGAGCGGATCGCGGCGATGGAAGGGGCCGAAGCGTGCAAGGTGCAAGCGAGCGGGATGGCGGCGATGACCAGCGCGTTGCTGTGCATGCTTTCGTCCGGCGATCACGTCGTCGCCGGGCGCGCCGCGTTCGGCTCGTGCCGGTGGATCCTGGGCAACGTGCTCAACCGCTTCGGCATCACCCACACTGCAATCGACGGGCGCGACAACGCGGCGTGGGAAGCGGCGATACAACCCAGCACCAAGGCGTTCTTCTTCGAAACCCCGGCCAACCCGACAATGGACGTGGTCGATCTCGCCTTCGTGTGCGGGCTGGCGAAATCGCGCGGCATCGTCAGCGTGGTCGACAACGCCTTTGCCACCGCGGCGCTGCAGCGGCCGCTCGAATTCGGCGCCGACGTGGTCGCCTATTCCGCGACCAAGCTGATGGACGGCCAGGGCCGCGTGCTCTTGGGCGCGGTGTGCGGCAGCGATGAATGGATCAACGGCACGCTCAGCCCGTTCCAGCGCAACACCGGGCCGATCGCGGCGCCGTTCAACGCCTGGGTGGTGCTGAAGGGGCTCGAGACGCTCAGCCTGCGCGCGCACAAGCAGAGCGAGAACGCGCTTAAGGTCGGCGCGGCGATCGAGGGTCGGGTGGAAACGATGCTCCACCCGGGCCTGCCCAGCTTTGCCCAGCACAACCTGGCGATGGCGCAGATGGATGCCGCCGGGCCGATTTTCGCCTTCACAGTCGCCGGCGGGCGCGAACGGGCCTTTGCGGTGCTCGACGGGCTCGAACTGATCGACATCTCGAACAACATCGGCGACGCCAAGAGCCTGGCCTGCCACCCGGCCTCGACCACCCACCACAACCTCGGCCCCGAAGGCCGCGCCGAAATGGGCGTCGAGGAAGGCATGATCCGGCTTAACATCGGCCTCGAGGATCCGGACGACTTGATTGAGGACCTCGACCAGGCGCTGGGGCGGGCGGGGCTCTAGTTCCTCCCCGTGCAGCGAAGGAACTCCGTTCACAACTCGCCGCAGGCGATTTGACGCGGGGCGCAAAGCGGTTACGCTCGAACCCATGCAGGACGTGCTCGCCAATCTGTTCCAGCATGCGGCCAAGACCGCCGGGGTCACGGTGCGGGTGGCGGTCAATTTCATGCCCGATCAGTCGCGCACCGAGGCGCGTCGGTGGTTCTGGGTCTATCACATCCGCCTCGAAAACCACCGCGACGACGTGATCCAGCTGCGCACCCGGCATTGGCGGATCACCGATTCGCGCGGCATGGTCAGCCTGGTCGACGGCGAAGGCGTGGTCGGCGAAACCCCGGTGCTGCGCCCGGGGCAGACGCACGATTATGTCTCGGGCTGCGAGCTGATGACCAACATGGGCTCGATGGAAGGCCACTACAGCTTCGTCGACGAACACGGTGACGGGTTCGACGTGGCGATCCCGTTCTTCCCGCTCGCCGCGCCCGCTACCGCGCAAAGCTGAGCTAGCGCGCCTGCCCCTGGGCCTGGCGCCATGTCTGCGGCGACATGCCGAACGTAGTCCCGAACCAGCGCGTGAACGAGCTGGGCGAGGCATAGCCGAGCAAGCCGGCGATCGTGGTGATCGGGTGCGCCGAGTTGATCAGATAGGCGCTGGCCAGTTCGGTCCTCAAGGCCGCCAACACCGCGCCGAACGGCTGCCCTTCCTCGTCGAGCCTGCGTTGCAGGTTGCGTCGGCTCATGCCCAGCTGGCGCGCCACCTGGTCGATCGTCGCCCGGCCGCTTGGTAACAGCGGGATCAGCGTGCGTCTGACGCGGTCGCGCAACGTTTCGGCGGCTTCGATAGGCACCAGATTGAGCAATCGTCGCGCGTGCCCGGCCATCTCCTGGTCGGCGTTGGGGTTGCGCCGCAGCGCCGCTTCGGCCTGGCACGACAGCCCGTTGAAGGTCGAACCGAATTCGATCGGGCAACGGAACACGCGCCGCCAGGGGGCCATATCGCGGGGCGCCGGGCGGACGAGATGGGCGCGCTCGGGCTGCCAGGTCTGGCCCGACGCCGTGGTCAGGATGCGGTAGCCCATCGCGGCGAACTGATCGAGTAGCGGGGTGCTCCAGAACCCCGGCGCGAGGTCGAGACGAAACAGGCACAGGCCACCGACGTCTTCCACCCTGGGCAACAGCAGATCGGTCACGTGGCGCTGGAAATCGATCGCGGCCAGCATCATCTCGCGCGGGTTGGGCAACCGTTCGAGCAGCAGCGCGAACGGTCCGACGCTGGCGACCGAACGCGCTTCGGCCAGGAGAATGCCGAAGTTCTCGCAGCCGGACAGCGTTACCGACCGGTCGATCAGCTCGATCACCGCGCGGGCCGGAAGGCGCGCGTCGGGATCGCTCAACACTTCGGGGGAAAGCCCGAATTCGCGCAGCAGCTGCGGGCCATCGAGGCCGGTCGCTTGCGCCACCCGCAGATAGCCCGAAAGCGTGACCGCCCGCAGCTCGCGCATCGGCTTGCCTCCCCGCGGCGGGCGATCCCTGGCCCGGCCGCGGCTTCGGCCGGCTTATAGCGCAATTCGTGCCGGCATGCTCACGAAAAGGGCACGATCGGCCAAGCCGCGCCGTTGCTTGCCGCGCCGCCCGGACTTACGCCGGCTCGGGCGCGCGCTGGGCCAGCGCCTCGGCGGTCCGGCCGGTGACTTCGGCGAGATGGTCGAACTTCGCCTCGTAAGTCGCCATGCCCTGGCTCAGCGAGCGGACGTCGGTCTGGAAGCCGGCCATTTCCGCTTCGGGCACTTGCGCTTCGAGCGTGTCCCAGCGCGACCAGCCGTCGCGCGGGACCATGCCCAGCACCCGCGCGCGGCGGCTCGGCAGTGCTGAGGTGATGCGCGAGGTGGCGTTGCCCGGGCACTGGATGGTGACATGCGCGATCGGCTCGAGCAGATAGGGCTGCGCGGCCGCCAGTGCTTCGCTCATCGCCAGCCGCCCGGCGGTGCGGAAGGCGAGCTCCGAACTGTCGACCGAATGGTACGACCCGTCGGTCAGCGTCACCGCCACGTCGACCACTTGGGTGCCGAGCGGCCCTTTGGCCATGGCGTCCCTGATCCCCGCTTCGACTGCCGGGATGTATTGCCGCGGGATCACCCCGCCGGTGATCTTGTCGATGAATTCGAACCCGGTGCCGCGCGGCAACGGCCGCACTTCGATTACCACGTCGCCATATTGGCCGTGGCCGCCCGACTGCTTCTTGTGCCGGCCGCGCTGGGTCACCGCTTTGCGGATCGATTCCTTGATCGCCACCGATGGCGAGCCGACATTGACTTCGAGCCCATAGCGCCTCTTCAGCCGGTCGAGCGCCAGGCTCAAATGCTCGTCGTTGAGTCCGCGCAGCAGCGTTTCGTGGCTGCCGTCGCTGGTTTCCCAGGTCAGCGCTCGATCCTCCTCGGTCAGTTTGTTGAGCGCGGTCGACAGGCGGACCTCGTCCTTGTGGTCCTTGACCGAGATCGCCAGCGCCGAATTGGCCAGCCGCGCGGCCGGGGCGCTGCGGGCCGAGGGCTTGGCGCCGGCGATCCCCAGCCGGTCGCCGGCGCGCACCTCGTCGGCCTTGGCAATCCCGACGACGTCGCCGGGCAGCGCTTGCTTGAGCCGCACGGTGGTGCCGCCATGGACCCCGAACAGCGCCCCGGCGCGGTGCGCTTCACCGTCGGCGGCGGTCAGGTCCGAGCCTTCCGCCAGCGGCTGGCCGAACACCCGGCCAAGCGCGAGGCGTCCGACCGAGGTGTCGTTCGCCACCTTGAACACTTCGAGCGCCGGGCCGGCGATCCCGAGCCGCTCGGCCGTGATGGCCGGCGCCGGGGTATCGTGGCGCAACGCCTTCAGCAGCCGGCGGATGCCGCCACTGTGGGTGGCCGAGCCGAGCATCACTGGCACCACCAGCCCTTCGGCCGTTTCGCGCTTCAAGTCGCCCGCCACGGTCTTCAGGTCGGGCGCTTCGTCGTTGAGCAACTGTTCGAGCAGATGATCGTCATGATCGGCGAGCTGTTCAAGCAGGTGGAATCGCGCGGCGCCCTGATCGGCGGGCATGTCGACTTGTTCGCTGGCCTGCCCGTCGCGGAACTTGAACGCGCGGTCGAGCGCGAGATCGACGAAGCCGACTGCGTTTTCGCCTTCGCTGATCGGCACATGGCGATCGACCACCGGCGCAGCGCTGAGCGGCTGCAGCGCATGGAGCAGCGGGTCGATACTGCCGCGCGCCTTGTCGATTTTGTTGATGAACACCAGGTGCGGGACGCCGCGCTGCTCGAGCTCGCGCAGCACCGGTTCGGCCAGCGCGGCGCGGTCGGCTTCGGGCGGGATTACGACCACGGCGAGGTCAGCCACCTCGAGCGCGCAATCGCTGTCGGCGGCGAACCCGGTCGAGCCGGGGCAATCGAGCAGCACGTAATTGTCGCCGGCCCAGGAAAAGCGCGTCAGGTTGAGCTCGGTCGAGCTGCCACGGCCGCGCGCTTCGGCGCTGCTGTCGCCCAGCGAAGTGCCCTGGTCTACCGACCCGAGCCGCGGCGTCGCGCCAGCGGCGTGCAAAAGGGCTTCGGCGACGCTGGTTTTACCGGCGCCGGCGGGCCCGACCAGCGCGATGACTCTCGCACCGCTGCCGATGGCATCCATGTTCCTCTCCTCTTCTCGTCTCCCGTCCGGAAGCCTGCGGGAGATCCCTGCGGGCAAAGATGCGCGAAGCACGGCAAAACGCAAGATTCGTTTGCGGGCGGCGCGGGCGGCGGAGCCATCGCTGCGGTGGCGCGTTCGGCAAGGGGTTGGGACAAAAGGAGGTTGCCGATGCGTCGCCCGCTTGTCCTGTCGCTTGCTCTGGCGCTCGGCGCGTGCGGGCACACCGCCGAACTGCCGCTGTCCGCCGGCACCGGCCCCGCGCCCGAACTGCCGCCACCAAGCCCAAGCCTGATCCCAACCGTCGCGGTGGCCGACGCGGTTGGCTGGCCGGCGGGGGTCGCGCCTACCGCCGCGCCCGGCCTCAAGGTCCAGCCGTTCGCCGCCGGGCTCGAGCATCCGCGCTGGCTGCTGGCGCTGCCCAATGGCGATGTGCTGGTGGCCGAAACCGCCGCGCCGCCGCAGGCCCCGCAGTACAAGGAGCACAGCCTCAAGGCGATCTTCATGCGGATGTTCATGAAGAAGGCCGGCTCGGCGGTGCCCAGCGCCAACCGGGTCACGCTGCTGCGCGATGCCGATGGCGACGGGGAGGCCGAAGTGCGCCGGCCCTACATCACCGGGCTCAATTCGCCGTTCGGCATGGCACTGGTCGGCTCGACGCTCTACGTCGCCAATGCCGACGCGCTGGTCGCCTTTCCCTACGACCCGGCGGCGAGCGCGATCACTGCCGCGCCACGCCTGGTCACGCGGCTGCCCGCCGAGCGTAACCACCACTGGACCAAGAGCCTCGCCGCTGGACCCGACGGCAAGCTCTATATCGGCGTCGGCTCGAACTCGAACGTCGCCGAACACGGCCTGGCCGAGGAAGAAGGCCGCGCCGCGGTTTGGCAGATCGATCCGGCCACCGGCGCGCACCGCGCCTTCGCCACCGGGCTGCGCAATCCGGTGGGCCTCGATTTCAGCGGCAGTGAGCTATTCGCCGTGGTCAACGAGCGCGACGAGCTCGGCAGCGACCTGGTCCCCGATTACCTCACCACGGTGCGCGACGGCGCGTTCTACGGCTGGCCGTGGAGCTATTTCGGCAACCATGTCGATACCCGGGTCAAGCCGGCGCGGCCCGAGATGGTGGCGCGCGCGGTCAAGCCCGATTTCGCGCTCGGCACCCACGTCGCGCCGCTCGGGCTGACTTTTGCCGGCGGCGCGCGGCTCGGCCCGGCCTTTGCCGGCGGGGCGTTCATCGGCGAGCACGGCAGCTGGAACCGGCGGCCGAGGAGCGGCTATAAGGTCGTGTTCGTGCCGTTCGCGAACGGCCGGCCGAGCGGGGCGCCGGTCGACGTTTTGACGGATTTCCTGTCAGACAACGACGCCAGGGGCCGCCCGGTCGGCGTCGAGATCGCCCGCGACGGCGCGCTGCTGGTGGCAGACGATGTCGGCGGCACGGTCTGGCG
>JANOAH010000259.1:0-21948 GCA_031411075.1 Erythrobacteraceae bacterium | reverse complement strand
CGAGGCGGCGGCCACTTCGGCGGCGAAGTCGCTGGTTTCCTTCTCGATCCCTTCGCCGAGCTGGAAGCGGACGTAGTCCTTGAGCACGATCGCGGTACCCGCGGCTTTGCCGGCCTGGGCGACGACGTCGGCGATCGGGGTCTTGTTGTCGATCACGAACAGCTGGCTGAGGAGCGCGTTGTCCTTGGCGAATTTTTTGATCGCGCCGTCGACCATCTTGGCCTGCACGTCCTCGGGCTTGCCGCTGTCCCTGGCCTTTTCGGCCGCAACTTTGCGTTCGCGCGCGATCACTTCTGGGTCGAGCCCGTCGGCGTCGAGCGCCTGCGGGAATGCGGCGGCGATGTGCATGGCGAGCTGCTTGCCGAGCGGCTCGAGCACGTCGGCGCCCGCTTCGCTCTCGAGCGCCACCAGCACGCCGATCTTGCCCAGGTTCGCTGCTTGCGCATTGTGCATGTACGGCACCACCAGGCCCTGGCCCACCGCCACACTCTTCATCCGGCGCAGCTGCTGGTTTTCGCCGATCGTGGCGACGTTGTTGGTCAGCTTGTCGCCCACGGTGCCGCCGTCGGGATAGGCTGCGCCGCGCAAGCCTTCGACATCGTCGCTACCCTGGCCCAGCGCCACTTCGGTGGTCTTGCGCACGAAGTCCTGGAACTGGTCGTTCTTGGCGACGAAATCGGTTTCCGAGTTGACCTCGACCGCCACGCCCTTGGTGCCGTTAACGGCGACGCCGACCAGCCCTTCGGCCGCGGTGCGGCTCGACTTCTTCGCCGCCGCCGCCAGGCCCTTGGCCTTGAGCGCATCGACCGCCGCTTCGAAATCGCCGCCGGTGTCGTCGAGCGCCTTCTTGCAGTCCATCATGCCGGCGCCGGTGCGTTCGCGCAGGTTCTTCACGTCGGTGGCGGTGTAAGCCATGGGTTAGTCCTTGGAAAAGATAGGGGGTGAGCGCGGGCCCTCAGATGGGCCCGCGGCTCGTGATTGCAATCGGCGGGCCGATCAGGCCTCGGCGGTCTCGCCGGCCGCGGGTTCCTCGGCCACCGGAGCTTCGGCCACCGGAGCTTCGACCACCGCTTCTTCCGGCGGCGCGTCCATTGCCCCGACATCGGCGCCCGAATCGACCACGCCTTCGTGGCGGCCGGTGGTCGCCGCTTCGGCCACCGCGTCGCAGTACAGCCGCACCGCGCGGCTGGCGTCGTCATTACCGGGGATCGGGAAGGCGATGCCGCTCGGATCGACGTTGGTGTCGAGGATCGCCACCACCGGAATGCCGAGCACGTTGGCTTCCTTGATCGCCAGCTCTTCCTTGTTGGCGTCGATCACGAACATGACGTCGGGGATGCCGCCCATGTCGCGGATGCCGCCGAGCGACATGTGAAGCTTGTCGAGCTCGCGGGTGAGCTGGAGCACTTCCTTCTTGGTCAGGCCGGCGGTGTCGCCGCTAAGCTGCTCTTCGAGGCTCTTGAGGCGCTTGATCGACTGGCTGATGGTCTTCCAGTTGGTCAGCATGCCGCCGAGCCAGCGGTGGTTGACGAAGTGCTGGCCGCTCTTGCGGGCGGCTTCGGCGATCGGGTCCTGCGCCTGGCGCTTGGTGCCGACGAACAGCACCTTGCCGCCGGCGCGCACGGTGGCGGCGACGAAATCGAGCGCACGCGCGAACAGCGGCACCGATTGCGACAGGTCGATGATGTGCACCCCGTTGCGGCTGCCGAAGATGTACGGCTTCATCCGCGGGTTCCAGCGGTGGGTCTGGTGGCCGAAGTGGGCGCCGGCCTCGATCAATTGCTGCATGGAGACGGTAGGGACCGCCATAAGTAATTCCTTTCCGGTTGAGCCTCTGGGAAGCTGGAACCGCGGCGGAGATCCCGCCTGCCGGCACCGGTATGGGCGCTTCCCATGTGGATTTTCGCCGCTGCCGCGAGGGATTCGAAGCGTCGGCGAGGCGGCCGCTTAGCGGCAGATTGCAACGAACACCAGCCTCAATCCGGCGCGACCCTCGCTCCGCTGGGCGCAAAAAGCGCTTGACACGCTAGAACAAAACAGGAACACCATACAGACCCCGGAACAAACCGGGGACTGACAGGGTTAACGCTTAGTCGGCTTGCCCAAGCCGGACGAGGTTTCAGGGATCGGTATTATGGTTTCGATCGCAATCACGCTTCTGGTCGTTTCGCTCGCCGCCGTTGCGGCGGTGCAGGTTGCAGCCTCGGTGGCTCGGGGCGTTTCGCACGCCCGGGCCATCCTGGGCGAATTGAACCAGCCGCTGCGCACCCCCGCTCCGCGAGTTGCTCGCCGCCCGGCTACGGCGCGGGTGATGCGTCAGCCGGCCCCGCTGCGGCGACCGGCGCTGCGCGCTGCCGCCTGATCCTGGCGTAGCGCACGATGCTGAGTGGCATCAGCGCCAGGTAGACCACGCAGATCGCCACCAGCGTCCACCACGGTTCTACCAGAAGCGCGGCGACAGTCATCCCCACCAGAGCAATCGCCACCAAGCGCACGCTCGGCCCGGGACGAATACGGCCCCAGCTGAGCGTCGCCAGGTTCGAAATCATCAGCCCGGCGATCGCCGCCACCCACAGCGCCACTAGCAGCGGATCGCGGAACAGCGGCTCTCCGCTGGCGATCCACAAGTACATCGGCAGGAACGCCAGCCCCGCCCCGACCGGCGCCGGCACCCCGGTAAGGAAGCCAACCGACTTGTGCGGCTGCTCCTCGACGTCGATCCGGGCGTTGAACCGCGCCAGGCGCAACGCGCAACTGATCGCGAAAGCCAAGGCCGCGAACCAGCCGAACCGCGGCAGTTCGTTGAGCGACCAGAGATAAAGGATCAGCGCGGGCGCCATGCCGAAGCTGAGCGAATCGGCCAGGCTGTCGAGCTCCGCCCCGAACCGCGACTGCGCCTTGAGCAGCCGGGCGATGCGCCCGTCGATCCCGTCGAGCATCCCGGCGAGGATGATCGCGAACAGCGCCTTTTCCCAATCGCCGGCGATGGCGAAACGAATGCCCGTCAGCCCCGAACACAGCGCCGCGGCGGTGATTGCATTGGGCAGCACCGCGCGCATCGCCAGCCCGCGCCCGGCCCGGCGCGACACCGGCGCGACCTCGGCTAACCCCTCGTCCTCGCTCGCCTTGGGGCCGAGCCAGCCGGGTTCGCTCCCTGGCGGCAATTCGTCCTTGCCGCTCATTGCGCGACCCCTTCGATCAGCTCCTGCCGGCCCAGTTCGGCCAGCACGGTCTCGCCCGCGATGACCTTCTGGCCGAGCAGCACTTTGGCATCGGTCCCGGCAGGCAGATAGACGTCGACCCGGCTGCCGAAGCGAATGAGGCCGACCCGCTGCCCGGCGGCAACGATGTCGCCCGGCTTGATGAACGGTACGATCCGCCGCGCTACCAGCCCAGCGATCTGGGTGAAGCCGATCGGCCTCCCGTCGGGCCGCTCGATCAGGATGTGCTGGCGTTCGTTTTCCTCGCTCGCCTTGTCGAGATCGGCGTTGAGAAACTTGCCCGGAATGTACGCCACGCGGCGCACCGTGCCGGCAATCGGGGCGCGGTTGATGTGGACGTCGAACACCGACATGAAGATCGAAATGCGCGTCACCGGTTCGGTCCCGAGACCGGCGCCGCCCGACCCGTCAGGCCCTTGCAGCTCGAGCGGCGGCGGCACCTGGCGGATCAGTGAGACCAGACCATCGGCCGGCGCGATCACCAGATGTTCGCCCTGCGGCACCACCCGCTGCGGATCGCGGAAGAAGGCCAGCACTCCGAGCGAGAGCACCGCCATCGGCCAGGCCAGCGTTTCCCAGGCGAGAAACGCGAACACCAGCGCGACACCCAAGGCTATCAGTCCGAACTTGCGGCCTTCGGGATGGATCGGGGGCCAGGACCATTGCGCTTCGCCGCGGCCCCGGTTGTCGCTGAGTTCACCGGCCATCCGACCGCTCTAGGGGTTTGGCCCGCGCGCCACAAGGCGCTGTGAAATCAGTGGCGGCAGTGGTGGACAGGGCTGGATTCGAACCAGCGTACGCTCTCGCGGGCAGATTTACAGTCTGCTGCCATTAACCACTCGGCCACCTGTCCACCTGATGCCGGTGGCGGGCAGAACCCGCCGTTTTGCGCGCCCCCAACGGGGGCCGTCCGGCCGAGCCGTCGCCCCATGGCGATGCGGCGCTTGCCTGTCAATGGCGGCGCTGGCAGGGGCGATCGCGATGACCAAGCAAGGCGAGAAACGAAAGCTGCGCGGCCGCGCCGGGCGCATGCAGGGCGGCCGCGGTTCGGGCCGGGCGGGCCAGGGCCTGGTCCGGCTGTGGGGGCGGCACGCGGTCGAAGCCGCGCTCAACAACCCCGCACGCCAGCACCGCAAGCTATGGGCGACGCTTGAGGGCATCGCCTCGCTCGACGGCGCGCTGCCGCCCGATTTCCCGCTCGAACGGGCCGAAGTCGCCGATCTCGGCCGCCTCGTTGCGCGCGATGCGCCGCATCAGGGGCTGGTGCTCGAATGCGAACCGCTCGATGACCAGTTCCTCGCAGACGTGCTCGACGGCGATCCGGCCCGGCCGGTCGTGGTGCTTGACCAGGTCACCGATCCGCACAACGTCGGCGCGATCCTGCGCACCGCCGCCGCGTTCAACGCCGCCGCGCTGGTGACGCAAGACCGCCACGCCCCGCCCGAAGGCGGAGTGATCGGCAAGGCTGCTTCGGGCGCGCTCGAGATCGTGCCGTGGGTGCGGGTGGTCAACCTCGCCCGCGCGCTGGAAGAGATGGCCGAAGCCGGATACTGGCGCATCGGCCTCGCCGGCGAGGCGCAGGCGACGCTGGCCGAGGCGCTCCCTGCCGGCCCGGTCGCGCTGGTCCTAGGCGCCGAAGGCGAAGGGATGAGGCACAACATCGGCCTGCATTGCGATGCGCTCGCCCGCCTGCCAATCAGCGCGGCGATGGAAAGCCTCAACGTCTCGAATGCCGCGGCCGTCGCGCTCTACGCGGTGGCGGCGCGCTGACAAGCGAAAGGGCCGCCCACGTCGGACGGCCCCTTCGATAGCCCGGTCATACCAGGCGCCAGGATCAACCGCTCAGTTGACCGAATCCTTGAGGCCCTTGCCGGCCTTGAATTTGGGCTGGGTCGAGGCCTTGATCGTCATCGGTTCGCCGGTCCGCGGATTGCGGCCGGTCGACGCCTTGCGCTTGGCCACCGAGAATGTCCCAAAACCCACCAGGCGCACTTCGTCACCCTTCGACAGCGCCCCGGTGATGGTGTCGAACACCCCTTCGACGGCCTTGGTCGCATCGTTGCGCGACAGGCCGCTCGCGTCCGCGACGGCACCGATCAGTTCGTTCTTATTCATGTTTGGAAGAACCCCCCTCATTCGTGTTCCGCGGCGTGGATTTTGAGTCGCCGGACGACCGTTGGAAATGAAACGGGTTTTGCCGCCGCTGTCAAAGGCAAAGCCAACCGTTTCCGATCCACCGTGGCGATTTTTTCGCCGATCCGCGGCAATCGGCGCAATCTGTCCGATGCCGCGACAGGAATCGCCCGTGGAGGCCTTGCCGCGCCCGTCGAGTCGCTGCGCTGCAGCAGCGGCTCAGTGCGCGACGGGCGGCGGCGTATGCGGCGGCGCCGGGTGCCCCGGCTGGCTGGCCAGATCGTCGGCCTCGGTCCACTCGATCGCCGCCGGAACCTCGACCAGCGCGTGCCGCAGCACTTCGTCGACATGGGCGACGGTGACGATCTCGAGCCCCGCTTTCACGTTCGCGGGTATCTCAGCCAGGTCTTTCTCGTTTTCTTCCGGAATGAGCACCTTGGTTATGCCGCCCCGCAAGGCCGCGAGCAGTTTTTCCTTCAAGCCCCCGATCGGCAGGACGCGCCCGCGCAAGGTGACCTCGCCGGTCATCGCCACATCGGCGCGGACCGGAATGCCGGTCAGCGTCGAGACAATCGAGGTAACCATGCCGATGCCCGCGCTCGGCCCGTCCTTGGGCACGGCGCCCTCGGGCAGGTGGATGTGGATGTTTTTGCGCTGAAAGATCGATGGCTTGATGCCATAGGCCGGTGCCCTCGCCTTGACGAAGCTGAACGCGGCGGCGACGCTTTCGTTCATCACTTCGCCGAGCTTGCCGGTGGTCTTGACCTCGCCCTTGCCGGGCGTGGTTACGCTCTCGATCGTCAGCAGTTCGCCCCCGACTTCGGTCCATGCGAGGCCAGTGACCGCGCCGACTTGCGCTTCGTCGTCCGACTTGCCGTGGCGGAACTTGCGCACGCCGGCATACTCGCCGAGGTTTTCCGGCGTAACGATGACCGCATCGACCTTCTTTTCGAGGATTTGGCGCAGCGATTTGCGCGCCAGCCGGGCGATTTCGCGCTCGAGCGTGCGGACCCCGGCCTCGCGCGTGTAGTAGCGGATCAGGTCGCGCAGGGCCGCCTCGGTCAGCTCGAACTCGCCCGCCTTGAGCCCATGGGCCTCGATCTGCTTGTCGATCAGATGGCGCTGGGCGATCTCGACCTTTTCGTCCTCGGTATAGCCTTCGAGGCGGATCAGCTCCATCCGGTCGAGCAGCGGCTGCGGCAGGTTGAGGCTGTTGGCGGTGCACACGAACATCACGTCGCTAAGGTCGATGTCGAGTTCGAGGTAATGGTCCTGGAACTTGTGGTTCTGTTCGGGGTCGAGCACCTCGAGCAGCGCCGAAGCCGGATCGCCGCGGAAATCCTGGCCGAGCTTGTCGATCTCGTCGAGCAGGAACAGCGGGTTCGAGGCGCCGGACTTGCGCAAGTTGGTGACGATCTTGCCCGGCAAGCTGCCGATGTAGGTGCGGCGGTGGCCGCGGATCTCTGCCTCGTCGCGCACCCCGCCCAAGGACTGGCGCACGAATTCGCGGCCCGTGGCGCGCGCGATCGACTTGCCGAGGCTGGTCTTGCCCACGCCCGGCGGGCCGACCAGGCACAGGATCGGCCCCTTGAGCTTGTTGGTGCGCGCCTGCACCGCGAGGTATTCGACGATCCGGTCCTTGACCTTGTCGAGCGCGTAATGATCCTCGTCGAGCACCGCCTGGGCGCGCGCGATGTCCTTCTTCAGCCGGCTTTTCTTGCCCCACGGCAGGCCGAGCAGCACATCGAGGTAATTGCGGATGACGGTCGCCTCGGCGCTCATCGGCTGCATGGTCTTGAGCTTCTTGAGCTCGGCATTGGCCTTGGCTTTGGCTTCTTTCGACAGCTTGAGCGTGTCGATCTTCGCCTGCAGCTCGGCGATCTCGTCACCGCTGTCCTCGTCGCCGCCGCCCAGCTCGCTCTGGATCGCCTTCAACTGTTCGTTGAGGTAATATTCGCGCTGGGTCTTCTCCATCTGCCGCTTCACGCGGCCGCGGATCTTGCGCTCGACCTGCAGCACCGACAGCTCGCTCTCCATGATCGAATAGACCATTTCGAGCCGCTTCATCGGTTCGGGTTCCGCCAGGATCGCCTGCTTGGTGGCGACCTTGGCGGCAAGCGCGGCGGCGATCGTATCGGCGAGCTTGCCGGCGTCTTCGATCCCGGCCAGCTCGTCCTCGATATCATCGGGCAGCTTCTTGTTGTGCTTGGCGTAATCGCCGAATTGTTCGAGCGCGGTGCGCATCAGCGCGGCGGCGTCGTTGCCGGCAACGGCCTCTTCCTCGATGGCCGCGATTTCGGCCGCGACATGATCCGCCTCCGCCGACAGGCTCAGCAGGCGGGCGCGGCGCTGGCCTTCGACCAGCACGCGCACGGTGCCGTCGGGCAGCTTGAGCAGCTGCAGCACCTGCGCAATCACGCCGACATCGTAAAGATCGTCGCGGCCGGGCTCGTCGGTCCCGGGATCGAGTTGCGATAGTAGGAAGATGTCCTTGGCGCCGGCCATCGCCGCTTCGAGCGCGGCGACCGATTTTTCGCGGCCGACGAACAGCGGCACGACCATGCCGGGAAACACGACGATGTCGCGCAAGGGGAGCAGAGGGAAGCTTGTCATGTACGCGAATATGGGATGCGCCCGGCGGCGTCGCAATGCCCGCCGCCGGTGAAGCTGTGGGCAGCGCCTAGCCGAGGCCCGGGAGGCTGAGCCCCGGCGGCAGGCCCATGCCCTGCTGGATGCGCTGCATTTCGGCGCCCGCGGCCTGATCGGCCTTGGTGCGGGCATCGTTGAAGGCGGCGGCGACCAGGTCTTCAAGCATCTGCTTGTCTTCCGGAACAATCAGGCTGTCATCGATCGAGACGCCGAGCAGCCGGCCCTTGGCGGTACAGCGGATTTTGACCAACCCGCCGCCCGAGACGCCTTCGACTTCGACGGTATCGAGCTTGGCCTGCGCTTCGCCCATCTGCTTCTGGATGGTTTCGGCCGCTTCCTGGGCCTTACGCAGCATTTCGTTCATATCCATCAGTGTCGGCTCCAGTTGCGCTCGCCTGCGGGCGGCTCGGCCTCGGTGACGAATTCGGCTTCGGGAAACGCGGCGAGCGCGGCCTGGACCAAGGGTTCGTTGCGGATGCGATCGGCTTCGGCGGCTTCGTCCGCCTCGGCCTGTTCAACCAGCGAGGGCGCCCCTCCTTCAGAGCTTTGCTCAACCTGCCAGCGTTGATCGGTGATTCTAAACAGGGCATCCCGCAGCGCGGGCGCCAAATCCGCGGTAAACCCCTCTCGCTGGCGGAATTCGAGCCGATTGGGTTCAAGCCGGATCACGCGCACTTGCATTCGCAGTTGGTTAGCGAGGTTGAGTTCGCCCGCCTTTTCGATGGAGTCGACAAGCGCTTTCCACTCGGGCGCTTTCGGCGTCGGGTCAGACAAGCCGTCGTTTTCGCCGCCAGCCGCAACGCCGTTCGCCGCCAGTTCGCCTAGCTGCTTCGCCAAGGTTCCCGGATCGGGCAGGTCGGCCGCGTGCAGCGCGCGCAACAGCGCCATTTGCGCCGCGACCAGCGGATCGGGCGCGCCGCGCACTTCGTCATGGCCTTTGAGCAGCAATTGCCAGAGGCGGTGGACCTGACCGGCCGACAGCCGCCCCGCCCAGCCTTCGATCGCCTGGCGCTCTTCCACGGTCGGTGCATCGGCGCCCGCTTCGCCAACCTGCGTCACCGCGATGCGATGGGTCAGCTCCATCAGCGAGCGGAGCAAGGCCAGCGGCTCGACTCCGAAGGCGTACTGGCGCTCGACCTCCTCGAGCATTGCCTTGGGCTCGCCTTCGAGCAGCGCGGAGAATAGCCTCCTGAGCGCGCTCTTGTCGGCAAGGCCGAGCATGTCGCGCACCCGTTCGGCGGTGATCGCGCCGCCGCCAAGCTCGCCAGCGCCAGAATCGGCATGCGCGATCGCCTGGTCGAGGATAGACAAGCCGTCGCGGCTCGATCCTTCAGCGGCAGAGGCGATGATCGCCAGCGCCTCGGGCTCCGCCTCGACCCCTTCCTGGCGGCAGATCGAGGCGAACTGCTGTTCGAGCAAGTCCTTGGGGATGCGGCGCAAGTCGAACCGCTGACAACGGCTCAGCACCGTCACCGGCAGCTTGTCGACTTCGGTGGTGGCGAACAGGAATTTCACGTGCGGCGGCGGCTCTTCGAGCGTTTTCAGCAGCGCGTTGAAGGCGTTGCGGCTGAGCATGTGGACTTCGTCGATGATGTAGATCTTGTAGCGCGCGCTGACCGCGGCATAGCGCACCGCCTCGACGATCTCGCGCACGTCGTCGACGCCGGTGTGGCTCGCGGCGTCCATCTCGATCACGTCGATGTGGCGGCCCTCGGCGATCGCGACGCACGGTTCGCACAATCCGCACGGATCGATCGTCGGCCCGCCCTGCCCGTCCGGCCCGATGCAATTAAGCGCCTTGGCGATCAGCCGCGCAGTGCTGGTCTTGCCCACCCCGCGCACCCCGGTCATCAGGAACGCGTGCGCCAGCCGCTCGCGATCGATCGCGTTGGCCAGCGTTTGCACCATCGCATTCTGGCCGAGCAATTGGCTGAAGGTCTGCGGGCGGTACTTACGGGCGAGGACGCGATAGGGCTGCGCGGTTTCGGCGGCGACCGCCTTTGGCGGAGGCGGCGGCTGGCCGAACATCGCCGACTGACCGGCCGCCTCGAGCTCCGCGGCGCTCGGCGTGAGCGCCGCGTCTGCCGTGTGCGGATCGTCGTCGCCTGAATCACCCATGCGCGCCAAGTTAGGGGCTCGTCGTGCCAATGTCATGGCAACAATGGTGGGGATAAGGAGCCGGCCGACCCGCCGCTGACCGTTGTGGCTGCTTCCTTCCGGACCTGACCAGGTTGGCGGACGCAAACGTCCGACCGACTCCCGGCCGCGCATATGGCGGCCATGGGGCGGCTTGGCAACTAGCGGAAATTGTCCGCGTAAGCCTGCAGCGTCAGCTTCTTGGGCGGCGTCGCATGGACCACCGCGTCGATCCCGTGCTTCTCGGCATAGGCCACCGCCTCGTCCTGGCTCGGGAACTTGAGGCGGAGCTGGCGCTGGGTATCGCCGCTGCCGGCCCAGCCCATCAGCGGATCGGGAGTCCTCGCCTCGGCGGGCACGAAATCGAGCACCCATTGATCGGTGAGCGCCTTGCCCGATTGCATGGCGTTCTTCGGGCGCTGATAAATCCGGGCTTGCATGACGGGGGCCGTAATTCAGCTTTGCTCGCGTGAAAAGGCGTTCTTGGTCTTGAGACTGGGCTTTTCCGCCCAGGGTTCGTCCGGCCAGCGGTGTTTGGGATAGCGGCCCTTCATTTCACGCTGCACTTCCTTCCAGCTGCCGCGCCAGAAGGCGGGCAGATCGCGCGTTGCCTGGAGCGGGCGGCCGGCCGGGCTGGTGAGCTTCAAGAGTAGCGGGGTGGCGCCGACTATCGGCTGCGCCTCGAGCCCGAACAGCGCTTGCACGCGCACCTCGACGCTGGGCGCGTCGTCCCCGGTGTAATCAATCGGATGTTCGGTGCCGGCGGGCGAGACGAACCGCCTCGGGGCGAGCCGGTCGAGCCGCTGCCGCTCCTCCCAGCCGAGCCGCGCCAGCAGCGCCTCGGCCTTGGCCGCATCCGGCATATCGAGATCGCGGCGTCCATCGAGCAGCGGGGCCAGCCATTGCGCCGCGTCGGCCGCCAGCCGCTCTGGAGCCAGGGCGTCGACGCCGGCGTAACGGGCGCGGGCGATCAGGTCCGTCGGCAGCCATGTCCCCAGCTTCTCCACAGCCTTATCGACCAACAGCGCCGTGATCGCCACCCGGTCCGGGGACGGGTCAGGCCCGCTGACCAAGGCGATCGCTCCGATCCGCCGCTCAAGCCGCGCTTCGACCTTCCCCTCGGCCCAACGCAGCACCGAGCGCCGCTCGATCCGCTCCGCCAGCCAGCGTTCGACCTCGGCGGTCTCAAGCGGCAGCGCGGCGGTGATGCGGGCCGACTGCGCCCGGCCCTGGGCATCCCCAATCGCCAGCCACTCGGCCCGGGCGAGCGGGCTGGTGGGGTCGAGCTGATAACCGCGCCCGCCTGCCGAGAGCCACGTTTCGCCCGATGCATCGCGCCGCCGGGCGAGATTGTCGGGCAGCGCCAGGGCAAGAAGGCTGCCAAGCGGTATCTCGGCGCGGCCGGTCGGCGCCAAGAGTTCGGCCGCCTTGCGCGCCCATCCAGCCGCCAATTTCCGAGCGCTCGTCGCCCGCGGCGAGCGGTCGGCGTCCCAGCGCGCCAGCCGCCCCGCCAGGTCCTCGCCTTTCCCGCCCAGCCCGCGTTCCTGCAGCAGCAAAGCCAACCGGGCGGCGCTCTCGGCCAGGCCGTGTTCGGCGCCGTGCAGCAGCAGCGCCGCCTGCCATGGGTCCATCGGCAGAGCGGCGATACGCTGCCCGCGCGGTGTGAGGCGTCCTTCCCCGTCGAGCGCGCCAAGCTGCACCAGCCGACCCTGCGCGGCGGTGAGCGCAGCCGCCGGTGGCGGATCGAGCCAGGCCAGCGTCGCCGGGTCTGCACCCCATCGCGCCAGCGCCAGCACCAGCGGGGCGAGGTCGGCGGTGGCGATCTCGGCCGGATCGAACGCCTCGCGCCCAGGATGCGCGGCCTGTTCCCACAAGCGGTACGCGACCCCCGGCCCTTGTCGCGCCGCCCGCCCGGCGCGCTGCGCGGCGGCCGCCTGGCTGGCGCGGTGCGTGACGAGGTGCGTAGTGCCGGCCGCCTTGTCGAATTCGGGCCGGCGCGACAGACCGCTGTCGACCACCACTGCTACGCCATCGAGCGTGAGCGAGGTTTCGGCGATGCTGGTCGCCAGTACGATCCGCCCCCGCCCTGCGGGATCGCGGCGGATCGCCTCACGCTGCGCGGCGGGTTCGACCTGGCCGTGCAGTGGCAGGATCGGCACGTCGGGAAGCCGTTCGGCCAGCCGCTCACGCGTGCGCTCGATCTCGCCGACGCCGGGCAGGAAGGCGAGGATGTCGCCCCGCTCCGCGCGCCAGGCGGTGAGAATCGCCGCCGCCATGGCGTCGTCGATGCGCTGTTCGGCCTTGCTGCCAAGCCATTCGATCCGCAGCGGATGCGCGCGGCCTTCGCTTTCGATAACCGGCGCGTCGTTCATCAGCCGCGCAAACTGCGCCCCGTCGATCGTCGCGGACATCACCACGATCCGCAAATCCTCGCGCAGCACGGCCTGGCTTTCGAGCGCCAGCGCCAGCCCCAGGTCGCTGTCGAGGTGGCGTTCGTGCGCTTCATCGAACAGCACCACCGAAACACCCGCGAGGTCCTGGTCCGCCAGGATGCGGCTGACGAAGATCCCCTCGGTGACGACGAGGATGCGCGTTGCAGCCGATTGTTTGCTGTCCAGCCGGGTGACGTAACCGACCCGCTGCCCAACCGATTCGCCCAGGCCTTGCGCGATCCGCTCCGCCGCCGCCCGCGCCGCCACGCGCCGCGGGCTGAGCAGGATGATCTGCCCTGTGCACCACGGCTGGTCGAGCAACGCGGGCGCCACAGCGGTGGTTTTCCCCGCACCCGGCGGGGCGATGAGCACAGCCGACGCACCCGCTCGCAACGCCCCGAGCAGGTCGGGCAACACGGACTGGATCGGCAGGTCAGCCATACTTCACGCGCTGCCACAGATCGAAGTGGTTGCAAAAGGCCGGATGCGGCCCGCCTTCGGGCAGCCCGCGCGATCGGGGAATTGCGCTGCGCCGCCGGCTCTGACACAGGCGCGCGGCAACGAAAGGATCAGCGATGGCGAAACGCCTCACCCTGCAACTTACCGAAGACGAGGCGGAAATCCTGCTCGACGCGCTCGACAGCGATCAGGAAGGCTATCTCGAAGCCGCCAAGGACGCGCGGGCCAATCGAAACGCCGCCGACGTCGCGACCTTTACAGAAGCGTCGAACCGGATCGGTGCGGTGCGCGCCAAAGTTCAAGCGCTGCTTGGCGACGCCGACTAGTACCCGCGGCTGACCGCGAACCGCGCCGCTTCGATCATCGATTGGCGCGCGCGACCGTCGGGGAAGATCGACAGCGCGTCGCAGGCGCGTTCGGCGAAATGACGAGCGCGTTCGCGCGTAGCGGCGACGGCGCCGTGGCGGCGGATCAGCGCAATCGCGTGGGCCAGATCCTCGTCCTCGGTGCGGAAGCCGGCGATGGCTTCTTCCCAGAACCGGCGCTCCTCGGCATCGCCGCGGGCATAGGCGATGATCACCGGCAGCGTCATCTTGCCTTCGCGAAAGTCGTCGCCCGCGTCCTTGCCCATCGCGGCGCTGTCGCTGTCGTAATCGATCGCGTCATCGACCAGTTGAAACGCCACGCCCAGGTTGCGGCCATAGGCGTCGAGCGCCTGTTCCTCGCCCTCGCCGCGCTCCGCGACCACCGCGGCGATGCGGCTGGCTGCGGCGAACAGCGCGGCGGTCTTGGCGCCGATAATGTGGAGATAGCGTTCTTCGCTGGTCTCGATCCGGCGCTGCGCGGTGAGCTGATCGACTTCGCCTTGGGCGATGATCGCGCTGGCGCCTGAAAGGATCTTGAGCACCTTGAGGCTGCCGTCCTCGACCATCAATTCGAACGCGCGGGAAAACAGGAAATCGCCGACCAGCACCGTCGCCGGATTGCCGAACACGATGTTGGCGGCCGATTTGCCGCGCCGCTGTTCGCTACCGTCGACCACGTCGTCATGCAGCAGCGTGGCGGTGTGGATGAATTCGACCGCGGCGGCGAGCTTGTGGTGGCGCGTGCCCTGGTATCCGACCAGGTCCGCCCCGGCGAGCGTCAGCATCGGCCGCATCCGCTTGCCGCCGCCGGCAATGAGGTGCCCGGCGAGCGCGGGGATGAGCGGGATTTCGCTCAGCATCCGGTCGAGAATGATGGCGTTGACCGAATTCATCGCGGTGGCGGTGAGGTTGAGGATCGGCGCCAGCGAGGCTTGCCCAACCGGCAGCGGGACGACCTCAGCGCTCATGCGCCGGAAATGGCCGCTGGCCCGGCGCTTGGCAAGCGCGGATTAGAAGCTTAACCGTGCCGGCGATGGCCAGCCAACCGCAATCCCAGCAGTCCGACCCGGTGCTTGCGACTTATCGCAAGAGCATCGACAATATCGATGCGGCGCTGATCCACATGCTGGCCGAACGGTTTCGCATCACCCAGGCGGTGGGCGAATACAAGGCCGCCTCGGGCTTGCCGGCCAGCGACCCGGGGCGCGAGGCGCGCCAGGTCGAACGGCTGCGCGCGCTGGCCATAGATGCCGAACTCGACCCTGAATTCAGCGAGAAGTTCATCCGTTTCGTGATCGAAGAAGTGATCCGCCACCACCAGCAGGCAGCCGGCCGCTAGAGTCAGCGCAGGTTCACGCCGGCCGCGGCATCTGGGCGCGATGAAGCCGCGCATTCCCGTGCTGTTCGCAGCATCGCTGGCCGCCGCTTGCGCGAGCGGGCCGGTGCAGGCGAGTTCGCAACAGGCCACCCAGGCGGTGCTGTCCGCGCATCCCGAACTCTCCGCCCGGTTGGCGCGCGATCTGCCGCCCAGCACGCTCGAGACCGCGGCGCGGGCCGATGGCGGCTGGAGCGTGGCGGTGCTGACCTGGGGCAGCGGACGGCCGGGTATCCTGGCCGCCGAGTGCTTTGCCGTGACCGCCGCCGGCGAAGTGCGCCCCGCCGGCCAGTTTCGCAACAGCGACCTCGGCCGCGAGGTGCGACGGGTGGACCTGGCGACCTGCACCGACGCCGCGGGCTGATCGCGGCACAATTTTTCGCTGGCAACCGCTTGCCGTCGCGACAATTTCGCGCAATCTTCGCGCTTTGAGGCCGCGCCGGAAGGGCGAGCCGCGGCAACGGGGGACTTTGACATGATCGCACGCAATCACTGGCTGGCCATGGCCGCTGCCGGCGCCGCGCTGGCGCACCCGGGCACCGCATCGGCATCTGACCGGACTTATCGGGTCGATGCAAATGCCTCGACCAATATCGAACTCTCGGTCTGCTCGACCCAGGTCTACATGGTCGCCAACGGGGATGACGATACCGACCTCGATTTCTGGCTTTACGACGACAACGGCAATCTGATCCATTCGGACACCGACACCACCGACATCACCTTCTTCACCATCCAGAATTCACGCGCCGGCGCCAACGGCCAATGCCTGACCTACAACCTGCAGGTCAGCAATCTCGGCAACGTCTATAATAACATGAATGTCGCTCTGACCGACCAAGGCACGGCGGGTACGACCGGCGGCGGCACCAATGTCCAGAAGGGCGGCGGAGCGCAGGTCCAGAAGGGCGGCGGCGGGGGAGGCGGCGGCGGCGGGGGCAGCCAGGGCAACAACATCTCGGTGCGGATCGACGCCAACGGCGAACGCGACGTCAACCTCAACCTTTGTTCGCCTTCGGTCTATCTTCAGGCTCGCGGCGATGGCGACACCGACCTCGACTTCTGGGTCTATGACGAGCGCGGCAACCAGGTTCACTCCGATACCGACAGCACCGACCTGACCTTCGCCACGCTGCGCAACGGCCGCTCGTCGGGCAACTGTGTCGACTGGCGATTGCACGTTCGCAATTTCGGCAACGTCTACAACCAGCTGTCGGTGACGCTGACCGACCAGTAAGCCCAAGGCTCTATCCGGCGCGCGGCAGGCGCAGCATGACGAGCAGGCCGCCGAGGTCTTCGCTTTCGCCAAGCTCGACTTCGCCGCCGTAGATTTCGATCACGTCGCGCACGATCGCGAGGCCCAGGCCCGTGCCCGGCTTTTCGGTGTCGAGCCGGGCGCCGCGGCTGAACAGCTTGGCCCGGTCATCGGCCCCGATGCCGGCCCCGTCATCCTCGATCCACACGCTGCACAATGCCGCCGCGGGCTCGGGATCGACCGTCACGAACACGCTGCCGCCGCCGTACTTGGCGGCGTTTTCGATCAGATTGCCGAGCACTTCGTCGAGATCCTGACGCTCGATCGCCACCAGCGCGCCGGCGGTCCCGGCGATGTCGAAGCGGACTTTGGGATGGAGCCGCGACACCGCGCGCTCGACCGCTTCGGCAGCCTCCATCACGTTGCTGCGGGCATGGCCGAAGGCGCGGCGGCCGACCGCGCGGGCGCGGGCGAGATGGTGTTCGACCTGGCGCTGCATCGTCGCCGCTTCGCGCAGCACCGTCTCGTCGAGATCGCGCGCGTGCACGCTGGCGGCGTTGGTCAGCACCGTCAGCGGGGTCTTGAGCGCATGGGCGAGATTGCCGGCATGGGTGCGGGCTTCTTCCGCCTGCCGTTCGGAATGCGCCAAGAGCGCGTTGAGCTCTTCGACCATCGGCTGCACTTCCTGCGGCAGCGGATCGGTGACGCGGTTGGCCCCGGTAGTGCGGATATGGGCGATCGCATTGCGCACCCGGCGCAGCGGGCCGAGGCCGTACCAGGTTTGCAGCATCGCCATCAGGAACAGCCCGATGCCGAGCACCGCGAAGCTCCAGATCAGGATCGCGCGAATGCGGGCGACCTGTGCGTCGAGCACGTCGCGCGATCCCGCCACGGCATATTGCCAATCGACATCGCTGCCGGGCAGGCGAATGGTGCGTTCGACCACCCGCAGCGGCTCGTCACCGAACTGGCGCGACGTGTAATAATACGGCTCGCTCGCCACCTTGCCGCTTAACCGCAAGGTGCGGTCCCACAACGAGCGCGACAGATAATCGTCATGACCCTTGCCGCTGATCTGCCAGTAGAGGCCGCTGTTTGGCTCGAGGAAGCGCTGATCGCCGAGCGAACGGTTGAACAGGATGTCGCCGAGCGGATCGACTTCGGTCGAGGCGATCATCGCGGTGAGCGTATAGTTGAGCTGTTCGTCGAACTGCCGGGTCAGCAACTGATCGAGCGTTCGTTCGAGCGCGACGCCGCCGACCAGCAGCAGGATCGAGATCCAACCGGCGGCGATCACCATCATTCGGCGCGACAGGCTGCCGGTGTGCGGCGGCGCGACTCGCGCGGCGATCCCCCCGTCGGTCTGCTCGGCCGGCCTCAGCGCGGCGGCGTCACTCGCGGGGCTGATCGGCGGGATCGTCGAGACTGTAACCGAGGCCACGGATGGTGGTGATGACGTTGGCGCCCAGCTTCTTGCGGATGCGGGTCACGAAAACTTCGATGGTGTTCGAATCGCGGTCGAAATCCTGGTCGTAGATATGTTCGATAAGCTCGGTGCGGCTGACCACCTTGCCCTTGTGGTGCATCAGATAGGCGAGCAACTTGTATTCCTGCGCGGTCAGCTTGACCGGCTCCCCATCGCGGGTGACGCGGCCGGACCGCGTATCCAGCCGCACCTCGCCAGCAGTCAGTTCGGAGCTGACGTTGCCCGAAGCGCGGCGGATCAGCGCGCGCAGCCGCGCGATCAGCTCTTCGGTCTGGAACGGCTTGGCCAGATAATCGTCGGCTCCGGCGTCGAGCCCGGCGACCTTGTCCGACCATGAATCGCGCGCGGTCAGCACCAGCACCGGGAACTTGCGCCCTTCCTTGCGCCACATGCCAAGCACGGACAGCCCGTCGATCTCGGGCAGGCCGAGATCGAGGATGGCGGCGTCGTACTCTTCGGTCGAGCCGAGGAAATGTCCGTCTTCGCCGTCGGTCGACAAATCGACCGCATAGCCGGTTTGCTCGAGCGTCGTCTTGAGCTGCTGGCCGAGCGTCGGCTCGTCCTCGACGATCAGAATGCGCACGGCTTCGTTTCCCCTGTGTTCATGCCGCCCACGATGTGGGCTTTTGCCATGAACGCGTCAACGGGGCCGCCGTTTCCGGCAACCTAGCGCGAGACCCTGAGCACCCGCGCGGTGCGGGCGTCGACATCGACCCACATGACCTGCGTTTCGCGGATGAACTTGAGCCGATAAGCGTTGGCCGCACCGTCATACTCGAAGGTCAGGTAGCTATATCCGCGTTCGCGCATGTCGGGAACGACGCGGCGCTCGATCTCGCGGATCGGCATAGTCCGGCCGGCGCGCATTTCCTCGCGCGCGCTCTGCTGGTCGCTGCGCTCCTGCGCGTCAACCGGCACGCCGGCAAGCAGCGCCACGGCGGCAAGAGAGGCGAGGATGGTGCGCATGACGACCGTGTGCCTATGGCCAAGCCATTGAACAAGGACTGAATGCCGCGGTGCAGCAGCATTCAGGCCCGGGTGTGGCTATCGCGTCATCTCGTAGCTGACCGTCACGGTGACCGCAGCCTCGACCATGCCTGGCTGGACCGGGGTTGCCGAAGCGTCGCGTTCCGCCTGCGCCATCATCCGCATCATCGGCATTGGCCGGCTGGGCACGATCGTCTCGTTGACTTCGAGCAGGCGCACGTCGGCAAACCCGGCGCCGCGCGCATATTCGAGCGCCTGGCGGCGCGCGGTCTCGAGCGCCTGGCGGCGGGCCTGGGCGCGCGCGGCGGTGTCGTCGCCGATTGACCAGTCGGGCCCGCTGAGGTCGGTGGCACCGGCGGCGACCAGCGCGTCGAGCACTTCGCCGGTCCGCTCGATCTCGCGCAGCTTGACACTGACCCGGTTCGAGACCTGATAGCCGCGGAATACCTGGCGCTGGGTTTCCTGGTTGTAATCGTAGAGCGGGTTGAGGCTGATCCCGGCGGTCTGGATGTCGCGCTCGGCGATCCCCAGCGCCTTGATCCGCGCGATCACCGCGGTCATCTGGGTGGCGTTGGCGCGCATGGCCTCGACGGCGGTGGGCGCCTGCGTAGTGACGCCCGCCCCCACGCTTGCGACATCGGGCCTGGCCTCGACGCTTTCCTGCACGGTCAGCGCCACCACCGGCCCGGCCGAGGTGACCTGGACTTCGGCGGCAACGGGGGTGGCAATCGCCGCGGCGGCAAGCAACGGCAGGGCAAAGCGACGCATCGTGTATCTCCAAAAACGAATGTCCGGCATGGGCGCGGTGCAATTACGCGCCGCTGAACCCGGCGGTTCCGACGCGTTCATTCCAGACGCGACGGAAAGGGGTTGAGGTCCAAGGGAGATTCACTCACTGCCCCGCGCGATGGCGGACGCACCGATCCTTTCCTGGGAAGGCCTGGGCCTACAGCAGGGCGGCCGTTGGCTGTTCCGCGATCTCGACCTCGCCATCGGCCCGCGTGACCGGCTGGCGCTGATCGGCCGCAACGGCGTGGGCAAGACCACGCTGCTGCGGCTGATCGCCAACCAGATCGAACCCGACACCGGCAAGCGCTCGATCCAGCCGGGTACGCGGGTGGTGCTGCTCGAGCAGGAACCCGACTTCGGCCCGTTCGGCACGCTGATGGACTTTGCCCTGTCCGGGGCGGACGCGCCGCGCCAGCACGAAGTCGAGGCGATCGCCGGGCAGCTCGGCATTGCCATGGACCGGCCCGCGGCCACCGCCAGCGGCGGCGAGCGGCGCCGCGCCGCCCTCGCCCGCGCGCTCGCCCAGGCGCCGGACCTGCTGCTGCTGGATGAACCGACCAACCACCTCGACCTGGGCGCGATCGACTGGCTCGAAAGTTGGCTCGGCCGCTACAAGGGCGCGTTCATCGCCATCAGCCACGACCGCACTTTCCTCAAGCGGCTGACCCGCGCGACGCTATGGCTCGACCGCGGCAAGCTGCGGCGCAAGGAAGTCGGCTTCGGCGGCTACGAGGCGTGGGAAGAGGCGGTCTATGCCGAAGAGGCGCGCGCCGCCGAGAAGCTCGACGCGCGGCTCAAGCTTGAAGCGCACTGGCTCGAACGCGGGGTCACCGCGCGGCGGCGGCGCAACCTGGGCCGGCTCGAAGCGCTGTACCGCATGCGCGCCCAGCGCGCGGCGATGATCGGCAAGGCCGGCACCGCCAAGCTGGAGCTGGCCAGCGACGAGGAGGTGCGAACCAAGTCGGTGATCGTGGCCGAGGGGGTGACCAAGCGCTTCGGCGAGCGGCCGATCATCAAAGGCTTCACCTTGCGCATCCAGCGCGGCGACCGGATCGGCGTGGTCGGCGCCAACGGCACCGGCAAGACCACGCTGCTCAAGCTCCTGACTGGCGAACTGGCGCCCGACGAAGGCACTGTGACCCTGGCTAAGACGCTTCACGGGGTGATGATCGACCAGCAGCGCAGCCTGCTCTCCGGCGACAAGACGGTGCGCGGGGTACTCGCCGAAGGCGGCGACTGGATCGACGTTCGCGGGGTGCGCAAGCACGTCCAGGGCTATCTCAAGGAGTTCCTGTTCGACCCTTCGCTGGTCGATACGCCGGTCGCGGCGCTGTCGGGCGGCGAGCGCAGCCGGCTGCTGCTGGCGCGCGAATTTGCCCGCAAGTCGAACCTGCTGGTGCTCGACGAGCCGACCAACGACCTCGATCTCGAAACGCTCGACCTGCTGCAGGAAGTGATCGCCGACTACGACGGCACGGTGCTGATCGTCAGCCACGACCGCGACTTCCTCGACCGCACCGTCACTATCACGCTCGGCCTCGACGGCAGCGGCATGGTCGACATCGTCGCCGGCGGTTACGAGGACTGGCAGGCCAAGCGCACCAAAGTCCCCCTCCCGCCTGCGGGAGGGGCTAGGGGTGGGCCAGAACGACCGGCGCCCATGCCCACCCCCGACCCCTCCCGCAAGGGGGAGGGGAGACCCAAGCTATCCTACAAAGACCAGCGCGATTACGAACTGCTGCCGGCCCGGATCGAGGCACTCGATGCGGAGATCGCGCAAGGCGAAACCGCGCTCGCCGATCCCGATCTCTACCGCCGCGACCCGGCCCAATTCGCCCGCTTGACCGAGCGGCTCGACACCTTGCGAAATGACAAGGTCACCGCCGAGGAACGCTGGCTCATGCTGGCCGAGCAGGTGGAAAGTTGACACGCGCTTGACACAGTTGACAGGGTCCAGAGCCCTTCACCCGATCCGATAGAAATCTGCCACCCGGTCGAGCGCCAGCTTGAGCACCAGCTTGCCGCTGCGCGCCGGCCAGTCGAGCGCCTTTTCCGCCACGGGCAGCGTCTCGCACGCACAGACCACGCGCCACAGGATGTCGTCGAGCCCCTTGCCCGCGGCGCCGATCGCGCCATCGAAGCGAGTGCGCGCGGCGAGCTGGCGTTCGGTCGGGCTGAGCGCGCCGGCGGTGCCGCGAATCCGCACCGGTTCCCACCGCATCGTTACCGACGGCGCGATCTGCGCCGTTTCGTAATCGGCGCGTAGCCGCTCGCCCGCGTCAAACAGCCGGTCGGTCAAATGGCCGTGCGCATGGAGCCAGCCGAGCGGCGATTCGGCGAGGTTGACGGTGACACTGCGCCGCCGCGCCGCCACCCCGCCCCGCCTTCGCGGGCCCGCCGGCGTCAATTCCCGTTCGACCAGTTTGCGCTGCATGCGAATCGCTCCACAGTTGATTCGCGACTGACTTGCCAAATTGGATAGGTTGTAGGAAAACGGAAAAACCATATCGGTTATTGAAAGGCTGGCCGTGATCAACCGCATTCGCGACATCCGCAAGCAGAAGGGGCTGACTCTGGCCGAAGTGGCCGAAGCCTGCTCGCCGCCGACGACCGCGCAGACGATCGGCCGGCTCGAAACCGGCATGCGCAACCTGTCGCTGG
>JANOAH010000258.1:0-5825 GCA_031411075.1 Erythrobacteraceae bacterium | reverse complement strand
CCGCTGCTCAAGGGCACGCGCGTGACGTTTGGCATCAACAACGTGTTCGACGCGCGCCAGCGGGTGACCGACGGGACCGGCGCGGTGCCGCTGCGTTACCAGCCGGACCTGATCGACCCGGTTGGCCGCTTCTTCGAAATCGGCATCCGCAAGCTGTTCTGACGCTGCGCGCTTGCTAAAGGGTCAGCGATGGCCCGATCGCCCGCCGGAACCCCGCCGCATCCCAAGGGCGCCGAACGCTTCAACGAAGCGGCGGCGACCGAGGCGCTGCGCGGCTCGTCCCTGCCCGACTTGGCCGCCGGGGCCGAAGCGATACGTGCGGTGGTGCGCACTTTGAAACCCAAGCCCGGCGTCTATCGAATGACCGACGCGCGCGGCGAGGTGCTCTATGTCGGCAAAGCGCGCTCGCTGAAGAACCGGGTGGCGAATTACACCCAGGTCACCGCGCTGCCGGGCCGGCTGCAGCGCATGGTCAGCCAGACCCGGGGCATGGAGATCGTCACCACCAATTCGGAGGCCGAGGCGCTGCTGCTCGAAGCGCAGCTGATCAAGCGCTTCCGCCCGCCCTACAACGTGCTGCTGCGCGACGATAAGAGCTTCCCGTTCATCCTGCTGCGCGCCGGGCATGCGTTCCCGCGGATCATGAAACATCGCGGGGCGCGCAAGGCCAAGGGCGACTACTACGGCCCGTTCGCCAGCGCCGGATCGGTCAACACCACGATCAACGCGCTGCAAAAGCTGTTCCTGCTGAGGAGCTGCACCGACAGCTTCTTCGCCCGGCGTGACCGGCCGTGCCTGCTGTACCAGATCAAGCGCTGCTCGGCCCCGTGCGTCGGGCGGATCGACGCGGACGGCTATGCCCGGCTCGTGCGCCAAGCCAAGGAGTTCCTCGGCGGCAAATCGGGCGCGGTGCAGAAAGAGATCGAGGTGCAGATGGCGGCGGCGGCGGCCAACCTCGAATTCGAGACCGCGGCCACGCTGCGCGACCGGTTGCGGGCGGCGACGTTCATCCAGGGCAGCCAGGCGATCAATGCCGAAGGGGTGGGCAACGCCGATATTTTCGCGCTGGCGGCCAAGGGCGGGCAGATCGGCATCCAGGCGTTTTTCGTGCGCGGCGGGCAGAACTGGGGACACCGCGCGTTTTTCCCCAGCCACATCGCTGGCGTCGAGGAAAATCAGGTCCTTAGCCAGGTGCTGGCGCAGTTCTACGAGGAAGTGCCGCCGCCGCGCACGATCCTGGTCGATCGCGAACTGTCCGAGCAGGCGTTGCTGGCCGAGGCGCTGTGCACCGCCGCCGGGCACCGGGTCGAGATCAGCGTCCCGCAGCGCGGCGACCGGCGCCGGCTGCTCGAGCAGGCGCAAAGAAATGCCAATGAAGCGCTTGATCGGCGGCTTGCCGAAACTGGAACACAGGCCAGGACGCTGCGCGAACTGACCGACTTCCTCGAACTGCCCGAAGAGCCGCGGCGGATCGAGATTTACGACAACAGCCATGTCCAGGGCACCAACGCGGTTGGCGCGATGGTGGTCGCCGGGCCCGAAGGGTTCATCAAAAACCAGTATCGCAAGTTCAACATCAAGCAGGCGCAGAGCAACGACGACTTCGCCATGATGCGAGAGGTGATGGGCCGGCGCTTCGCTCGCGCGCTCGAGGAGGATCCCGACCGGGATGGCGAGACCTGGCCGGGCCTCGTCCTAATCGACGGCGGCAAGGGGCAGATGAGCTCGGTGCGCGATACGCTGGAGGAAATGGGCATCGAGGACGTGCCGCTGATCGGCGTCGCCAAAGGGCCGCACCACGGGCGCGACGGGCGCGAGGTGTTCCATTTCCCCGACGGGCGCGAAAAGACGTTGCCGGTCAATTCGCCGGTGCTGTTCTACCTGCAGCGGCTGCGCGACGAAGCGCACCGCTTTGCCATCGGCGCGCACCGGGCCAAGCGAAGCCGGGCGATCTCGGCCAGCCCACTCGACGAGATTCCGGGCATCGGCCCCAACCGCAAGCGCGCGCTGCTGCTTCACTTCGGCACCGCCAGCAAAGTCCGCGCCGCTGCGCTCGAAGACCTCCAGCGTGCCCCCGGCGTCAGCGCCACGGTGGCGCGCGCGGTGTACGATTTCTACCACCCGAGCGGATGACACCGGCAGTTCGTCATTGCGAGGAGGCGAAGCCGACGAAGCAATCCAGGCCGGCGCCATGCTCCTGTGGATTGCTTCGCTTCGCTCGCAATGACGAGTTAAAGGAACGGGCAAATTGAGCGCGCTCGAACGGATCAAGGGCTGGGCGCGGGCGCTCAAGCGTGACGTGGTGGCGTTGTGGCTGGCGGCGCGCGATCGGCGTACGCCGCTCGGCGCCAAGATCGTCGCCGGCGCGGTCGCGGCCTATGCGCTTTCGCCGATCGACCTCATCCCCGATTTCATCCCGGTGCTCGGCTATCTCGACGATGTGCTGCTGGTTCCGGCGGGCATCTGGCTGGCGGTGCGGCTGATCCCCCCGCCGCTGATGGCCGAGTTGCGCGCCGCTGCGGAAGCGCGGGCGCGGCCGACATCGCGCGTCGCGGCGGTGCTGATCGCAGTGGTGTGGGTCGTGCTGGCGGCGGGCGCGGCATGGCTGGTGCTCGATCGTAACGGTCGTTAGACCGAAATGGGGAGAGCAAGCATGATCAGGCACCTGTCGTTCGCTATCGCCGGGCTGGGCGCGATCGCGTTCCCCACTCTCGCACAGACTTCGGGCGCGGCGTCGGTTTGGGGAACGCAAGGTGCCGATTGCGTCGCGCCGGCGGGCGTTGCCGAGCCTTGGCGCGACCGTACGCAGGCGCCCCAATGCCGCGCGCGGTTCATTCTGCGCGAGTTGAAGACGCTCGACGACAAGATCGAATTCCTCGTCCCGCCGCCGATCCGCGTCGAGGGCGCGCGGGACCTGCAGGCGCGGTTCGGCCTGCCGAGTATCGCCGGGTCCGACGGACCTGCGGGGCTGGTGCGGGCCAATGCCGGCGCCACCGCGCTACCGTCGCCATTGGCCGTCGCGGCGAGCTTCGATCCCGCCATCGCCACGCGTTACGGAGCCATCCTGGCCGACGAATTCCGCGCCGCCGGGTTCGGCACTATCCTCGGCCCGGCGTTCGACATCGCGCGGACGTGGAAGTTTGGGCGGCTTAGCGAAAGCATGGGCGAAGACCCGTTCCTCGCGGCAGCGATGGCCGGGGCCGAGGTGCGCGCGATCAGCGATGGCGGCGTCAATGTGACGATGAAGCACTACGCCGCTTACGCGCAGGAAGCCGGCCGCGTGGGCGACCAGCCGAGCGGGTCGGCCTCCACCGGCAACAACCTGGTCAGCGAGCGGGCATTGCGCGAAATCTATTTACCGGCGTTCGAGGCGGCGGTGCGCCAGGGCGGGGCGGGCGGGGTGATGTGCAGCTTCCCGCGCATCAATGGCGTTTACGCCTGCGAAAACCCGCACCTGTTCGATGTGCTCAAGCGCGAATGGGGCTTCGACGGCGCGGTGATGCCCGATTTTCCGAGCGCCCAACGCTCGATCACTCGCGCCGTGCTCGCGGGTCTCGACAGCACCGCGACGCCCGGCGGGGCGAACGCCGCGCTGGCCGCCGAGAAGCCGTTCCCGCAAGCGGTGCGCGATGGCGACATTCCCGAAGCGCGCGTCGACGACCTGATCCTGCGCCGGCTGATCCCGCTGTTCCGACTCGGCCAGTATGACAACCCGCCGGTGAAAAGCCGCGATGAGGCGTCGTCGCCCGCCAACCGCTCGGCGGCGGCGGACATTCTGACCGCCGGCACGGTCTTACTGCGCAACGAGCGCGGGATTCTGCCGTTCGGGCCGAACGTGCGCTCGGTGGCGGTGATCGGGGTCAACGCCGGTGAGGCGGCGACGGTGGTCGAGCAGGGCAGCCCGTACGTCCGCCCGGCGCATTTCGAACCGGCGCTGCCGGCGATCCGGACGCGGGCGGGCCAGCGAGTGCAGGTCAGCTATGCGCCCGGCACGCTGGGGCTCGGCGCCTTGCCGCCGATCGATGTGTCCCGAGTGACCGCGCCGGACGGCGAACCCGGCTTCCTGGCCGAATACGTCGCCAACCCGGCGCTCGATTTCTCGGGCGAGCTGCTCGCCACTGCGATCGTCGCCGATCCCTCGCTCGGCGCCGCGCCGCAAGTCGCCAGGCTGCCTGCTGCCAACCGCTGGTCGGTACGCTACACCGGGCGTTTCACGCCCACGGTCAGCGGAATGCATCGCTTCAGCCTGCATGGTTCGGGCAGCGCGAAACTCGTGGTCGACGGCGTCGAGCGTGGGTTTGAATGGGCCGACTTCGGCAACCAGGCTTACGTCAACGTCCCGCTCACCGCCGGGCGGCCGGTCGACATTCGCATCGAATACACCCCGCGCAGCGCGCTCAGGCCCGAGCGGATGGAGATGTTCGGCATGGAGATGGGGCTGACGCTGCGCTTCGGGATGGCCCCGCCCGACGGCCTGATTGCCGAAGCCGTCGCCGCCGCGCGCCGCGCCGATGTCGCAGTGGTCTTTGTCGGCGAGCGGGTGGGCGAGGGGATGGACCGCCACACCCTGGCGCTGCAGGGCGATCAGGACCAGCTGATCGAGGCGGTCGCGGCGGCCAATCCCAACACGGTGGTTGTGCTCAGCACCGGCGGGCCGGTGGCGATGCCGTGGCTGGCCAAGGTGCGCGGTGTGCTCGAAACCTGGCTCCCCGGCGATGCATTCGGCCCGGCGATCGCCGGCATGCTGTTCGGCGACCGCGAGCCCGGCGGGCGGCTGCCAGTGACCTTCCCGGCCGACGAAACGCAAGGCCCGGCCACCCAGCCGCGCCAGTTCCCCGGCCTGATCGACCGCGCCACCGGCACGCTCGGCGATGCGCACTTCGACGAAGGGGTGTTCGTTGGGTACCGCTATTACCAGCGACATGCGCAGACGCCGCTGTTTCCGTTTGGGCATGGGTTGGCATATGGCGAGGTAGCGATCACGGGGCTGGGCGTATTCGGCCGGGCGGGCGCGGATGCCAGAGTCCGGGTCCGGCTTGTCAATCGGTCGTCGCGTCAGGTCACGGTGGTGCCGCAGCTCTATGTCGGTCTGCCGGCCGAAAACGGCGCGCCGCCGTGGCAATTGCGCGGGTTCGTCAAAGCGATCTTGGCGCCCGGTGAGGCACGTGAAGTCGATCTACAGGTGCCAGCGACTGCCGATCGCTATTGGGACGAACGCTTGTCGGGATGGCGATCTGCCGGATCACCGCTCCGCCTAGCCATCGGTCGCTCCTCGGACGATCTTGTCTGGCAAGGGGAATGGCGCCCCGTGGTTTTCTGATCGTCAGCCCACCGCCCGCAGCATCCCTTCCTGCGCCACGCTCGCCACCAGGCGTCCGTCGCGGGTAAAGATCTGGCCGCGGCCTAACCCGCGCGAGCGGCCCGACCATGGGCTGTCGGTGGCGTAGAGCAACCACTCGTCGGCGCGGAATTCGCCGTGGAACCAGATCGCGTGGTCGAGGCTGGCTGCCTTGACCTGGCCGCGCTGGTAGCTGAGCCCGTGCGGCTGCAGCGCGGTCGAGAGCAGCTGGAAATCGCTCGCATAGGCCAGCACCGCGCCATGAATGCGCGGCGCATCGGGCAGCGCCGCCACGGTGCGGAACCAGACGTGCGCCACCGGCGGCCGCACTTGCGGATCGAGCCAGTCGCGCGGCTCGACCGAGCGGAAATCGATCGGCCGCGGGCGCATCATCAGCGCCTGCATCGGCCCGTCAGGGAGTTCCGGCGCGACGCGGATGCGGATCGCGGCGTCCGATTCCAGCTCCTCGGGCGGAGGCACGTCGGGC
>JANOAH010000257.1:0-10879 GCA_031411075.1 Erythrobacteraceae bacterium | reverse complement strand
GCGTCGGCAAGTTCCGCGCGCCGGAGCGGATCACCAAGCTGTTCGGGGGCGACTTGGTGGGATGCCGAGCCCTGTGGGACGACTATTACAAGTGCGGGTTCACCTGAGCCCGGCGCCCTCACAACACCCGCACCCGCGGCTCGCTCTTTGGCTCCAGCATCAGCTCGGTCAGTGCCCAGACCAGCGCATCGGCGCGGTCGGGCGACCGTCCCGGGCCTTCGTACCGCCCACCCGTCATCAGCCCGCACATCTCGTCCTCGAGCGCCTTGAACGTGCCCGCGTGGCGCACCCGGCCGCTGCGGTAGAGCGTCATGACCGGTTCGGCGCGAGCGACTTTGCCGGTGCTGGCGTGGACCAGCTTGAGCGGCAAGGTGGCGTTGGCGGCGCGCAGCACAGATTCGACCATCGCCCCGCCCTGGTTCTTTTCGGCGACCACCCGGTCGGCGGCCCACGCCTCGGCGGTGGCGGCCACCGCGCGGGCCCAGCGTTCGGGGCTGGCGCGGCTGACGCTGGCGTCGGCCAGCACCAGCGCGTTGCCATCGTCGAGCAGCGCCACGACGACGATCCCGCAAGCATCGCCCCGATCGCTGGCCGGCGGATCGACCCCGATCACCGTGCGCACCCGGCGGTGGGCCGGGGCCTCGCCGCGGCAGCTCTCGAGCAGCGCGCGGTCCCACAGCGCCCCTTCGGCGGCATCGACCATCTCGCCGTCCAATTCCTGGCGGCCGAACGGGCTGTCGGCAAACCGTTCGATCATGGGGGCGAGGTAATCGCCCGGCAGGATCGCGCGGTTGTCGGTGGTCTTGCCTTTCGCCACCACCACTTTGCCGCGCTTGGCATCGGCGGCGAGCAGCTGCATCAGCGGCGAATTGCGCGGGGTGGTGGTGGCCACCACGCGCGGCTGATCGCCCAGCCGCATGGTCAGCTGCAGGTTGTTCCAGGTGTTCATCGCCCGGTCGTTGGCGTTCTCCCACTTCGCGAACTCGTCGCACCAGGCGTGGCTGTGCTGCGGCCCGCGCAGCGTTTCGGGTTCGGCCGCCGAATAGAGCCAGGCGATCGCCCCGTTCTCCCAGGTCAGCCGGCGCAAGCTCGGCTCGTACACCGGGGCGAGCGCGCCGGGCGCGGCGGCGAGCACGCCGCTATCGCCCTCGACCATCACGTTGCGCACTTCGACCAGGCTCGCCCCGACCAGCGCAATGCGCGCGCTGCCGTCGTTGCGGGCGACATCGCGGACCCATTCGGCGCCGGCGCGGGTCTTGCCAAAGCCACGCCCGGCGCGGATCAGCCAGGTCCGCCACGCCTCGCGCGGGGGCAACTGTTCGTCGCGCGCCCAGCCTTCCCAGTAGTAGCTGCCGAGTGCGGCGAGTTCGTGCGGGCGCAGTTGCCGGGCCAGCGCTTCGCGTTCGGCGTCGGCTTCGGGTCCGGGGCGGCGCAGCCAGGTGCCGCGCGATGGCACGCGCTTAGCCCTGGGCATCGCCGTCGGTCCGTTTGGCGGAGGCCTTGCGCGCCTGGCGAATGGCGCCGGCATTGGCGTCGGCCTTGGCGCGCAGCGCGTCGATGCGGGCGTTGATCGCCGCGATCGTCGCGGCTTCCTCGGCGAGCGTGCGGCGGCCTTTTTCGCGCGCCACGCTGTCGCGGTGCGCGGCGAGGATGCGCAACGCGTTGGGAACGTCGAACCTGGGCTTGGCCTTCTTCGCGGTCTTGCCCTCCGCCGGCTCATCCGCCTCGCTCGCTTCGCCCTGGCGCAAGTGCTGCAGCAGCTGCATCTCGAGGTTGTCGTACCCTTCGGCCAGCGCCGCATACCACTTGGCGGAAAAGGCCGGATCGGTGCGGCGCAGCTTGTAGACCTGACTCGGCGTGATCTTGGCTTCCAACGCTGCGGCGGCCACGTTGGAGGATTCGGCCAGCGCATCGAGAAACCGCTCGAACTTGTCGGCATGATGTGTCCGGTTGGCGGGCTGGCGGCTGGCGTGGCGGCCATCGGGCGGATTGCACGCCGCCCACGCCGCCGCGAATTCCGGATACCGCTTGCGCCGGCTTTGCGCGGTCGACTTGCTGATCCCCGCAGCGCGCGCCGCGCCGGAAATGCTGTGCCCGTCGCGCAGCGCGGCCAGGAACCGCGCCACCCAGGCGGGCGCGGTCCGATCCGTGCTTTGGTCCATATGAAAAGTCCCTTCCCGTCGGCGAAGGCGGACAAGCAAACGGGCGGCGCCGTTGCCGGGCCGCCCGTTCGAATCACACCATCGCGATGTTCCTGATTTGTGCCATAACAGCGTCGCGATGTCAACAGTAAAGTGCCAAATAGGTTATTGCCGCGTGGACTTGCGCGGTATTCTCCCCTCGCCTACCCCGAGCCGATGCTGCGCAAGCTTTATGACTGGGTCATGGCCAAGGCCGCCCACCCCAAGGCCGAATGGTGGCTGGCCGCGTTCGCCTTCGTCGAAGCGAGCTTCTTTCCGATTCCGCCGCATCCGCTGCTCGGGCTGATGTGCCTCGCCGAACCGCGCCGCGCGGTGCGCTTCGCCGCGGTCGCCACCATGGCATCGGTGCTCGGCGGGCTGCTCGGCTATGCGATCGGCTGGGGGCTCTACGATACCGTCGGCCAGCAGCTGATCGGCGCGCTTGGGCTGACCGACAGCTTCCCCGTCGCCGCCTGCTACCTGCGCGAATACGGGGCCGAGATCATCATGGTGAAAGGGATGACGCCGATCCCGTTCAAGCTGCTGACGATCACCGCCGGGTTCATCCACATGCCGCTGATCACTTTCATCGTGGCGAGCCTGGTCAGCCGCGCGATCAGCTTCATGATCGTGGGCGTGCTGTTCCGGCTGTTCGGCCGCCCGATCAAGGCGTTCATCGACAAGTACCTGGGCCTTGCCACCGCCGGGTTCGTGGTGCTGGTGGTCGGCGGGTTCCTTGCCGCCACCCTCCTCTCGGGCGGCGGCGCGGCGGCGGCCGACAAGTGCTCGGCGGCGGCGCTCGATCCGAACTACGCCTGAGGTCGGAGGCGCGGCTTCCCGGCTGCCCCGCGCTCGCGTATAGCGGTCAGGTCGCGCGCCCCTGGTGGAGTGATGGCCATGGCAACTCGCGACGATCCCCACAACGCGCTTCCCGTCTTCGATCGGCGCGAGCTGCTCAAGCTCGCGGCGGTGGCGTCGCTCGGGATGGCCGGGGCCACTGCGGCCGCGCCAACCAACGGCAGTGCGTTGACCGCCATGTCCGCCCGCGCAATCGCCGCCGCGATCCGGAACCGCACCGTCTCGGCGGTTGAAGTAATGACGGCCTATCTCGACCGGATTGAGCGGCTCAATCCGCCCGTCAATGCGATCGTCGCCATGCCCGAGCGAGCGGTGCTGCTCGACCAGGCGCTGGCGGCAGACCGAGCCGTCGCCCGCGGCGATGCCCTCGGGCCCCTGCATGGCCTGCCGCAGGCGATGAAGGACCTCACTGCGGTTCGCGGCCTGCGCTACACCCAGGGCTCGACGATCTTCCGCGATCGCGTGGCCACCGAGGACGCCCTCCAGGCGGAGCGGCTGCGCCAGGCGGGGGCGATCTTTATCGGCAAGACCAACACGCCCGAATTCGGGCTCGGGTCGCACACCTTCAACGAGGTCTACGGGGTGACCCGCAATCCCTACGACCTCTCGCGTTCGGCCGGCGGCAGCAGCGGCGGGGCGGCCGCCGCGCTCGCGCTCGACCTGCTCCCGGTGGCCGACGGCAGCGACTACGCCGGCAGCCTGCGCAACCCCGCCGGATGGAACAACGTCTATGGCTTTCGCCCCAGCATCGGCCGCATCGCCGCCCCGGGCCGGGACGTCTGGAATGTCGGGATGGGAGTGAGCGGGCCGATGGCGCGCAACGTCGGCGACCTGGCTTTGCTGCTATCGGTCCAGGCCGGCTTCGACGCGCGCGCGCCGCTGTCGCTCGAGGCTGACAGCGACGCCATCCGCGAAGCGCCGTCGGCCCCGCTGCTCGGCACCCGGATTGCCTGGTCGGGCGATTTCGGCGGTGCGCTTCCGTTCGATCCCGGCGTGCTAGACGCCTGCGGCCCGGCGCTCGCCGACCTTGCCGGGCTCGGCGCCACGGTTGAAGAAGCGGTGCCGGACTATCCCATCGAAGCCGTGTGGCAGGCGTTCGTCAAACTGCGCCACTGGCAGCAGGCCGCCCCGTTCCTCGAACACTATCTCGACCCCGTCCGGCGCAGCCAGCTCAAGCCTGAGGCGATCTACGAAGTCGAAGCCGGGCTGGCTCTGGGGGCGTTCGACATTACCGCCCATTCGACCACACGCAGCGCCTGGAGCGAAGCGGTGCGCCGGTTCTTCGAGCGCTACGATTACTGGATCATGCCCACCGCCCAGGTCTTCCCGTTCCCGGCCGAGTGGCGGTGGCCGGCGGAAGTTGGCGGCCGCCAGATGGCAACCTATCACGAATGGATGGAAGGGGTGTGCCTCGTCACGATGAGCGGCTGCCCGGCGTTGGCCGTTCCCGCCGGCTTCGGGCCCTCGGGCCTGCCGATGGGCATCCAGATCATCGCCCCGGTGCGCCGCGAAATCGACTGCCTGGCGCTGGCCGCGCGATACGAACAAGCCGCCGCCGCCCGTCTAGACCGGCGCCCGCCCAGCGCCTGACGAAGTGGCCCGGCGGGCCGGCCGCCGTCAGATAATCCCTACCGCCTTGCCGGCGCGCTCGAACATGCCGAGCACGGTCTCGACTACCTCGGCCGAGTGCCCGGCGCCTGACGGCGCAGCGCCTCGTCCCACACGGCGTAACCGGCCGGCGACAGATGCACCCCATCGCCGGTGTACCGCGCCTGCAGCCGCCCGTCCGGTCCGGCGAGCGGCGCCAGCGACACCACCGGCCGGCTGGCGCATTGCCGCGCGATCACCGCGTTGACGATCCGCACCCGGGCGTTGAGCGTGGCGTCGATCGTCGGCGGAACCAGCGTCACCACGATCTTCGGCTCGGCGCACAGCGTGCGCCACAGCGCGCCCAGCTCGGCCCGGTCGATCGGCCCTTCGATCGCATCGTTGGTGCCGGCCATGACCACGATCCGGCGCGGGGCGAAGCGGCGCGCCCGCCCCAGGGTAGCGGCGATCTGATAGGTCTGCAGCCCGTTGGTGCCGAGGTTGACGTCACGCCAGCCGGTCAAGGCGTGCGCCCCGGCCGTCATGCTATCGCCCAGGAAAACCGTGTCGGGCGCCACCGCCTTGGCCAGCCAACGCGCCAGGGTCTGCCGATAGGTGAAGCGCAGCGCGTCGTCGTAGGCCACCGGCACCAGCGCCAGAATCAGAACGGCCATCAACAGCCAGCGTGCAGTCCTGCGCATCGCGTTTTTATAGGGATCGCATTTTCGCCGTCCAGTCGGTCTGCGGAAGGTGGACTGGGTTACCGGGAACGATGTCGACGCTCGGGAGGGCCACCGGGCACGGCCGTCCGCCGCCGCCGCGCTCGACCCGCGCTTCGCCTGACCTTGCGCCTCAGCGCGGGGTTCGCCAGGCGGCCGCCGCGGGTCAGGGCTCGCGATCGGCGCGCCATTGGACCCACTGCGGCCGCAGTTCGTCCGGCAGGCTGTCCGCGAACGCGACATCGAGCGGATAGTGCGGCATCGCCGCGGCGACAGCGTCGAGCACGCCAAGCCCCTGCGCGCGATCCTTGCCCCGTTTGAACGGGTCACGTTTGGCCTGGGCCGCCAGCCAGAGCTTTTGCAGCGCGAACCAGCGCGGATCGGGCACCACCATCCGCGCCGCCGTCGCATCGCGGCAGGCGATGATCTGGTCGATCGGCTTGCCCAAGAGCAGCCATTCCTGCTCGCGGAGGGGAACAGGACTGGGCTTTTCCAGGCGTCCGAGACCATGAGCGCGCGACGGTGCGACGAGCAGTTCCACTTCGTACGCAGAGGCATTGCGCGCCTGAAAGGTACGTTCCGTGTTCACCGTGAAAGTCGGATCGACCGCCTTGAGCATTTGCCACACCGGAGCGCCCTCGGTTCGCTGGGTGCCGGTCCAGGCAAGATCGAAGTCCTCGGTTTCGTCCGCCAGATCGAGCCGGCCGACGGCTTCGTAAGCATAGGCGAGCAACGCGTTGGTGCCGACAACGAGCAATTGGCCGTCGAGCAGGCCGCGGCAATCGGCTTCGCGCAACACCTGCCCCGCGGCGCTCGCCAGCATCGGCACCCGCAGCGCGCGCGCCAGCCGCGCGGTATCATCCACCGCCGCGCCGCTCACCTCGAGCCGTTGCTTGAGCTCAGCCTTTTCGGCCCGATACGCGTCGAACCGGGTCGCCATCGCTGCGTCCCATCGGCCCAGACTGGTCCCGTTGCCCGAGCGATCATGAATTGCATAGAGATACGCATACCGGCCGACCTGCTTGCGTCGCAGGTCATAGGGAAGCGCGCGCCAACTCCGCTGGGCATCGCGCCATACCTCGTAACGCTGGCGCAGATTGACCAGCGTACGAGCCTGCTCGTCCGAAAAGGGCTGATTGATCGCCACGGCGACTTATCCCACAATTCCGCACAATGTGCAAAATGTGGGATAATATGTTCAGATGCAGCGTCTTAGATTGTCTTAGCGACGCTCGTTGCCGCTCACGCCGCGCGCAGGCTTTGCGCCAGGCTGGCCAGCGCGCCGCGCAGTTGCGCACCGAGCGAGCGTGGCGGGGTTTCGATCGGCAGGCCCTGGCGGCGCCAGGCGTCGAACCCGCCGTTGACCGCATAAGCCGGCCCGTCACTGCATCGGGCCAAGAGCGCGGCGTGCGCGGCGGTCACGGTGCCGGTGCGGCACACGAACACCACCGGCCGCTCAGCCCGCTCGCTCAGCGGAGTCCCCATAGACGCCAACGATTCGAGCGGCCGGCTTTCGGCCATCCACGGGTGGGCGCGTGCGTAGATCTCGGCCGGCCGGAGATCGACCAGCCGCGCCCCGCGGCGGACCAGCCGATAGGCATCGGCCGGCGGCAACCGTTTCACAGACATCGCGCACTCCCCCGAAGCGACTCGGTTATTTTTTCATTAGCGATCACTTGATAAGTAAGCGCCGCGCGGAGTCAACGCTCCGTTCGGATAAGCGCCGCGGCGCTGTCAGCCGGCGTCCGGCGGCGTGCAATAGAGATCGTACAGCGTCCCCATCAGCCCTTCGCAGCGCGGATCGGCGATGCGGTACCAGGCCGACTGCGCCTCGCGCCGGAACGCCACCAGCCCTTCCTGGCGCAATTTCGCCAGGTGCTGCGACAGCGCCGATTGCGACAGGCCCACGGCCGCGGCCAGATCGCCGACCTTCAGTTCGCCCTGTTCGGCCAGCTTGCACATGATCATCAACCGCCGGCCATTGCCCAGCGCCCGCAGCACGTCGGCCACCGCGCCGGCCTGCGCGGTGAACAGGTCCAGATCGATCGGCGCTTTGACGTGCGGTTTCATCATGAGGCTTCGCTAAAACAGCAAGTGATTGCGTAAAGCGCCGTCGCGGCAAAGGTTCCGCCCAGGTCAGCGCCCGGCACCATCGCGGCGCCGCCGATTCGCTGCAGAAATCGGGCCGAGGTCGGCCGATGCGCAGGCAGTGGTGTCGTAGGCCGGGCCGGCGACGTCCTGAAATGTCGAGCTCAGCCGGCGCAGAGCCTCAGATGATCCCGGTCGCCTTGCCGGCGCGCTCGAACATGCCGAGCACGGTTTCGACTTCCTCGGCCGAATGCTCGGCGCACAGCGAGCAGCGCAGCAGCGTCATGCCGGCCGGCGTCGCCGGGGGGCGGGCGAGGTTCACATAGAGCCCTTCGTGCAGGAGCGCTTCCCACATCGCCGCGCCGCGTTCGAGGTCGGGCATGATCACCGCCACGATCGCGCTCTGCGGTTCCTTGGTGCCGAGCGTGAAGCCGAGCGCGGTGAGGCCGCCGTGGAGGCGCTTCGAATTCTCCCACAGATGCGCCCGCTTGTTGCCGCCGTGCATCAGCTTGCGGATGCTGGTCGCGGCGGTCGCCACCACGCTTGGCGGCAGGCTGGCGGTGAACACATAGGGCCGGCACACCAGCCGCAGGATCTCGAACTTGGGGTGGTTGGAAACGCAGAAGCCGCCGACCGTGCCGACCGATTTGGAGAACGTGCCGATCACGAAATCGACCTCGCCCAGCACGCCTTGCGCTTCGGCCACGCCGCGGCCGTGTTCGCCGATGAAGCCCATCGAATGCGCCTCGTCGACTAGCACCATCGCCCCGTGGCGCTTGGCCACCACGACCATTTCGGCCAGCGGGGCGATATCGCCGAGCATCGAATAGACGCCTTCCAGGACCACCAGCTTGCCGGCGCCTTCCGGGATGCGGCCGAGCCGCTTGTCCATCGCCTCGATGTCGTTGTGCTTGAACGGCACCACTTCGGCATTGCCCAGCGCGCAACCGTCCCAGATGCTGGCGTGGCTGTCGATGTCGAGCACGATGTAATCGCCCTTACCGGCGATGGTGGAGATGATGCCGAGATTGGCCTGGTAGCCGGTCGAAAACACCATCGCATGGTCGCAGGCATAGAATTCGCGCAGCGCCGCCTCGACGTCGCGGTGCCCCTGATAGGTCCCGTTCAAGACCCGGCTGCCGGTGGTGCCCGAACCGAAGTTGTCGAGCGCATGCTTGCCCGCCTCGATCACGTCGGGGTCGAACGTCATGCCCATGTAGTTGTAGGTGCCGAGCAGGATCGTGTCGCGGCCGTTGCAGATCGCCCGGGTCGGGCTCAGCACCCGCTCCATCACCAGGCTGAACGGATCTTCGACCCCGCTCGCCAGCAAGGTCTCGCGGGTCTGGATGATCGGGTCGAACTTGGAGAACAGATCGCGGCTCTCGCCCGAGAGCGGCTGCGGCCGGTCGGCCTCGTCGATCCCTTCGCTCATGCCCCGGCGAGCTTCTGCACGGCGTCGACCAGCTGGCCCCAGGTCTCGATCTCGGCCTGCTGGTTCATGCTGATGATGATGTCGAATTCGTCCTCGATCGCGGCGACGAAATCCATCACCGTCAGGCTGTCGAATTCGAGGTCGCCGGCGAACGTGGTGGCATCGCCGATGGCGACGTCATTCTTGTTGAACGGCTCGATCAAGGCGCGAATGCGGCTGTCGACGGCGGCGCGATCCATGTGGTTATCCTGCCTGGCGCTGATAGGCCCCCGCCTTGCCAACCGGGGGCGCGGCTGGCAAGCCTGCACTGGCAGCACGCCGCCGTCCGAAAGGGGAAGCGCGATGGCCGAGAGGGATCAGGCGATAGCGCCACGGGCCGAGCCGGCGCCCTATTCGCCGCACGCCATCCACACCTTGCGCACCTTGCAGCTGAGCACCCTGGCGCTGTCGCAAATGGCCGACAACAAGGCCTCGATGCTGATGGGGGCGAGCTTCGTGGTGTTCTCGCTCGCGGTCGGCCGCTCGCTGTCGGGCGACATTCCCTGGCCGCTGGCGATCCTCGCGCTGTTCGCGTTCCTCTCCGCGGTCTGCGCGGCGATCGCGGTGATGCCCTCGATCGGCCCGCCGAGGAAGGGCGGCCGGATCAACCGCCTGTTCTTCGGCCACTTCCAGGCGCTCGACGAAGCCGAATGGACCCAGAGCGTGCTCGACGAACTCCACACCGACGAAGGCGTGTTCCGGCTGATGCTGCACGATGCCTACCAGAACGGGCAAGTGCTTCAGCACAGCAAGTACCGCTACCTCGGCTACGCCTACCGGATGTTCGTGGCCGGTCTGGTGGTCACCCTGCTGGCGTTCGGGATCGAACTGGCGACGGGGACTTAGGCGGCCGAACGCGCGGGGCCGCCGACGAGGCCGTGGACCGCGGCCATGAACGGGCCGATCGACACCGGCTTGGCCAAGTATCCTTCGGCGCCGACTTCGCGGATGCGTTCCTCGTCGCCCTTGCCGGCATAGGCGGTTACCGCCAGCACCGGGACATCGGCGAGGTCGGCGTCCTGCTTGAGCAGCGCGATCAGGTCGAGGCCCGAGACATCGTGCAGCTGGATGTCCATCACCACCAGGTTGGGAAAGAAGCTGCGCGCGGCAGCGATCGCCAGGTTGCCGTCGGACACCGGTTGCACCGCAAACCCGCTCGCCACCAGGACGTCGCAGAAAAGCTTTCGGTTGAGATCGTTGTCCTCGACAACGAGAATGCGTTTGGTCATTGCGCCCCCGGCACTGCCGTCCCCACGGCAGCTCTGGTGTGATATGTACCGCCTTAACGAAAGTCTGACAATTCGTAACCAAGGTGAAGATTCGGTTAAGGACGCCGGCGAGCTGGCGCTGCGCTCGCTTGCCTGGGTCCTTTCGGACACGGATCGGGCCGAGCGCTTCCTGGCGCTGACCGGGCTCGACGCCGATGGTTTGCGCGCGGGAATCGGCGAGGCGGCCACGCACCGCGCGGTGCTCGATTTCCTCTGTGCGCACGAGCCCGACCTTGTCGCCGCGGCCGCAGCGCTCGACATCGATCCGGCTGCGCTGGCGGGTGCGCGGGAGCGATTGGGATGAGCCGGCCGCTGGTGGTCACCGATTGCGACGAGGTGCTGCTGCACATGGTGCGGCACTTTCGCGATTGGCTGGATGCCGAGCACGCCATCGACATCCCGCTCGATCGCAATCCGTTTGCCGAGATGCGCCGCCGGGGCGATTCGGAACCGATGAGCGACGCCGAGAAATGGCGCTATCTCGCCGCGTTCTTCGACACCGAGATGCACCGCCAGACCGAAGTGGAAGGCGCCGCGGCGGCGATGGCCGAACTGGCGCGCGAGGCGGACGTCGTGGTGCTGACCAATCTGACCGACGATTTCCAGGCCATGCGCACCGCGCAGCTGCGCGATCACGGGATCGACTTGCGCGTGTTCACCAACCAGGGCCCGAAAGGCGCGGCGCTCAAGCGCATCGTCGATGAATAC
>JANOAH010000256.1:0-18188 GCA_031411075.1 Erythrobacteraceae bacterium | reverse complement strand
GCAGGACATGGCCGAGGCGATGGTCGCCCGCCTCGCCGCCCGGCTCGAACGCGAACCCGGCAACGTCGAGGGCTGGATCATGCTGATGCGCAGCTACCGCACTCTCGGCCGCGACGCCGAGGCGAGACGCGCGTTGAGCACGGCGCTGGCCAACAACCCGGAGGCGCGCGAACAACTGCAGACGGCTGCGGTGACGCTGGGCGTGGACTGAATCAAACCCTCGCTTCGCTCGGGAGTTTTCGCCGAAAACAGCGAAAACTGGTGCCAGAAGAGGACTCGAAGCAGCCAGTCAAATGATTGATTTACAACACGTAATCCTGAGCGCCATTGAAAAGGGCCCCCAGAAAGGCCCCCACGGCACAAATCTGCCTAGGTTTTCTTCTCCCCGAAAGCGGCTTCTGCTTCGGCGAGAGTGCGCACTGGATTGAGGAGCGATCCCCAAGCTTCTTGCCTTACGAAGAGCGCTCGGTAGCTGCGCGGCGAGTCCTGTGCGTTCGCGTCCTCACACCAAAGTTTTAGCCGCTCCCACTTGCGCGGGTCTTCGAGGTCTTCCCGGCCCTTCGTCTCAATGATCCAGACCAAGCCTTCGGTATCCCGCGCCACAAAGTCCGGGCGATAGTCGCGGACAATGCCGCCACTAGCCGACTGATACTCGATCGTGAAATTCGTCGCTTCGGTGTTCTTGAAAAAGGCCTGCACGTCCGCCGCAGCCTCAAGGAACCGGGCGAAGTCCAGCTCGAACGGGTTATCGCCCGCGACCTTGTTCATGAGCGATTTGGTCGCCTCGATCGTCTCACGCCGTCGCACGACTTGCGGGCGGGTCGCCGACAGCTTGATCCGGTCGATCACATGCGTGTCGCCGCTGTCGCGCACGGTCAGGCTGTTGATCGCGCCTTTGATCGTATCGAACAGCGCGCGCGTGACTTTGGTTTCCGACAGGTTCCGCAAGACGTTGGGATCGTCCAGGTCCACGCGGCCGGCGAACAGGCCATCTCCGATGAACCGCTTGAGCTTGCCGAACAACACATCGTAGCCGCCCACCAGCCGCAGGTCATCCTTGATCGACTTGGCGAACCAGCCGACGACGTTGCGCCAGTCCGCCACTGCGCCCGCGTCCAGCTTGGTCGTGTGACTGATTTCGTCGGTGTGAATGTCGCGGAAGACGATCTCGCGCATTTCGTCCGCCGAAAACGTGTGCAGCGGCAGACGGGGCGCGGGCAGGCTCGCGTCGTCGATTTCTTCGAACCGATAGAATTGCCGCTCGATCCGCGGCTTGAGCTTGGGCAGTTCGATGTCGAGCGCGTCCACGTCCTTGTCGGGATTGGTGCGATCAATTTCGATCACCATTGGCCCCGCGCCGGGCGAATCCGGCCCCATCGGGCGCCGCTCGAGTTCCACGCCTTCATTGCGGATAGTCTCGACAAATTCGAGGAACCGCTCGGTTCCCAGCACGCTCACCTGTTCCTTCACGTCCTGCCCGAAAAACATTCGGCGCAGGCCCCGGCCGATCGTTTGTTCGGGCAGGATATTCGCGGGCGCCTGGAAGGGGCGCAGCCCGACGATCGTCGTCACATTGCGCACGTCCCAGCCCTCGCGCAGCACCATGACCGACACGACGACGCTGTAAGGGCTGTCCCATGAATCGATTTCGCGGCTCTGGCGGCGAAGCTCGTCTAGTTCCGCCTTCTTCGCCTTCGTGCCCGCGCCCTCAGAAATCTCGCCCTGCGCGTTAGTATGAATGACAAGAATCTTGCCCTTCAAATCAGAATGGCGCGCCTCCAGCCACTCCGCGACGCGATCACAGTTCGCCGTATTGTCGGTCATGACGAACAGCACCGACTTCTTACCTGCACGCGCCAGCTCGTCGTAAGTGCGCCGCCATTCGAGCACGCCGAGGTCGAGATGATCCTGATACTGCTCCACGAAATCGTCGCTCTGGCGCACACTGAGGCGGGCGCGGCTTGCGGCGTCGGGCAGCACCGGCGTCTTCACTACGCCTTGGGCAATCGCCTCGACCAGCGGGTAATCGGAAATCGTCTGGACGAAGATCGCGCCATTGCTGTGTTTGGGCGTCGCGGTCAGGTCGAATTGCCCCGCCAGGCCACTCCCGCGCCGCCGCAATCCAGCGTCCAGTCCCTCGATTTGCTTGAACCAATCGGTTTCCAGCCGGACATGGTGCGCCTCGTCGTTGATGACGATCAAGTCCGGCACGGAGCGCACGATCACGCCCAGATCGACTTTGCTGTCAGTCGTCCTCCCGACCGGCTTGGGCCCCAGAAACTGGTCGCGCAAATCCCATGCGGGCGTTGCCCGGCCCTCTTCGCCGACGCGGTGAATGTTAGTCAGGAACAGGTTGCCGGTCGGCCCGACGTGGCCGATTTCGTCCTGCACGTGTACCGTCAGTTGGAAGTCGCCCTGCCAATCTTTGCCCTCATAGCCGTTGGGCGGGAGGATCGGATCGCTGAAGAAGATCCGTCCACCGTCAAAATCCAGGCGCAGCCGGTCGAGCACGATGATGTTCGGCGCGATCAGCAGCGTGTTGGTCGAGAGCGCCGAGTCCCGCTCATAGGTCGTATGGAAGTAGCTCCACGCGATCAGCAGGCTCGCAACCTTGGTCTTGCCCGCGCCCGTTGCCAGCTTGAGCACGTAGCGGGTCCACACCTCGTCGAACATGCCCGCCGAAACCGCGCCGGTGCTGTCATAGGCGATCAGGCTGAGCGGGTCGCGCGCCTGCGCCACCTCATAGAGCCAGATCGCGCTTTCGACGGCCTCGCGCTGCGCGAAATACCACCGCCACAGCACCGGCCCGTCCGTGCCATAAATGAAATGATCGCGTTCGAACCAGTAACGCAGCAGCGCCCGCGTTGTATCGCTCGCGCCCGAATATCCCGATGTGCGCCAGTCGGTGACGCCACGCCGCACTTTGTCCACCAAGGGCGGGATAAGCTGCCCCCGCAGCAAGTCGTCGAATGAGGCGTCGCCCGGATACCAGCGCAAGTCGGGCGAAAGGATCGCATAGGGATCAGCGGGGAAGTGCGGGCTGAGCGGCACTAGACCTCGACCCCGATCACCTTGGTCGTGTCATTGCCGAAAATGTCGATCACCTTGATCGCGATTTGCTTGCGGCCCGGCGTGGCATAGTTGTGCGTGGCGCTGGTCAGTTCGAGCGCGCGGCTCATGCGCGTGCGGAAGCTCTGCCACTCGTTTTCGAAGATGTAGCGCCCTGTCCATTGCGGCACATGCTTCACCGAACCATCGGCTTGCATGACCGTTTCGTGGATCGTTTCCGGGCGGCTGGAATAGTCGAAATCTACCGCCCAATAGTCGATCCAGTCGGTCCATTCCCTGGTCAGCACCTCGCGCGTCACCTCTCCGTCCTTGGCCTTGGTCAGCTTGACCACTTGCCCGCCTTCGACCGCCACGCGGGTGCCCGGTTTCATCCCCTCGATCAGATTGTCTAACCCGTCCTGGCGATAGCTAACGCCGAAATCGGTCAGGTTGACGGTGATCGACCGCTCGCGCTTCGAAACCACTGCCGCCTTGGCCTCGACGTAGGCGAGGTCGTGGAAGCTGACTTGCCCCTTTTCGACCGCACGGCGATCGAACACATCCTTGGGGATATGGCGCAGAGCTACTGCCACGCCCTTGGCGCGCGCTTCGTCCACCAGCCGGGGCGCTAGGCCCATCTCAAACTCGAAGCCAAGCACATCGATCCGGCCGATCCCCATCCGCCGCGCGGCCTCGACTGCTTCGTGCACGCCCGCTTCGGTGACCGGCGAATCGAGCGCCCCGACGACCACGAACGCACCCTCTTTCGCCCCGTGAAACGGCGGCGACTGCTCAACCGGCTCGGCACGGTAGGCCTCAAGGATCAGAGCGATGTAGGCCCCTTCCGCTCGCGCCGCTGCAGCCAGACGTTGTGGTTCCGGAAGCGTCGGGTCGATACCTGCAAACCATTGCCGTTCATACTTGCCGAGATTGAGAATCTCGAAGCTGCGCCACGGTTTACCCGCCGTCTTCATCTCACGCTGCACGCCGATCAGCCGCTTGCGGCTAGTGTGGATGGCGAAACGCCCAAGGTCAGCACCGATCCACTTTCGACCAAGCTTCTCCGCCACAGCCAGAGTGGTGCCAGACCCGCAGAAAAAGTCGGCAACGAGATCGCCGGGCTTAGAGGAGGCCAAAACGATTCGTTCCAGAAGCTTCTCGGGCTTCTGCGTCTTATAGCCTACCGCTTCCTTGGCCCCGCCAGCGAGATAGGGAATATCGCTCCAGTTATCTCCAAGCGGCACGCCGGGCATCTCGTCTAAGAATATGATCCGGCACCGTTTGGTGGGTTTGCCGTCATTGCCCAGCTTTATTCGACCGGAACTGTTCGGAACCTCTGTTTGCGGCGCGTTCCACATCTCCTCCATCTTGTCCGGGCTGGTCCGCCAACGTGCACGGGTACCATGGAAATCGAACTCAGCCATGGACCCACGCGGATCAAGCATGTTTTCAGCTTTGTAATATCGTCCGGACTCAAGCTTTCGCCACTCGGCATCGATGTAATCAGCCGTGTACGGAGTATAGAGTATATTCAGCGGTGTAGATTTGCTGCGACCATAATAGAGAATGTGGTCCTTGACCTTACCGAACTGACCGGTGGCATCATTATGCGAGGCCGACCGAACCCAGCTTATCTCATTACGGAAACCCGAAGAGCCAAAAATCTCGTCGAGTGACAGACGAATGAGCGAACTAACTCGCGTGTCACAATGGAAGAACAATGCGCCATCGGGGGATAGCAGGCTATGGATGAGCTTTAGTCGCTCATAGGCCATGGCAACGTAAGAGTCCGTGCCGCGCGCCCAGGTGTCTCGATAGGCAATATCCTCTATCACTGAGGCAGCCTTCGTGACCTTATCGCCGTGGCCGATCTCAATTTCGAAACTAAAATCCGCACCTACGTCAAATGGCGGATCGATGTAGACAAGCTTCAATCCGCCCGCATCTTCGATAGCCTTGCGCATGGGACCGCTCTTAAGCGAGCTAAGCACCAGCTTGTTGTCGCCCCAAATCAGCTTGTTCGACCAGCCGCCACCCTGCCGCCCGCCCGCGTCCATTTGAAACAGGTCCGCGACTTGCGCGCCCGTCTCCGCGCGCGGCTCGTCGATTTGCTCAATAGACTGGAAGGGGAGCACGACGTTGGTCACGTCGCTGGTCTTGCCCGGCCAGATCAGCTCCGCCTCGCGCGGCTCCGCGAACAGCAACCAGCGGAACCGATCGGGCAGCGGCTCGCCTCGATCCAAATGATCGCGGATTAGGCGCTTGTCTTCGTCGGTCAGATCCACGCATTACCCCTTTGAGCGCCCGTCCTGTGCGGCCCGGACTCGTTGGCAGGCAACCGCTAGGCGGCAGTTGTGCCCGACTGTGAACGCCATAGGTCGGCCGAAATCCAACCTTCGCGAGCCTTTAGCTCCCAGTCGTTCCAACCATTGCGGCTGGTGCGAGTGATGGCCCAAGAGGCACCTGAAAAGGAGCTGTGCGAGCCGTCGACCCCATCGACTTCGAGCTTCCTATTCTTGATCAGTCCTGCAAACGTATCGCCGCCATATTCGAAGCGGCATTGGGTCCCTTCGGCGGGGAAGTTGCCGTTCTCCCCTAGCCGCCCAAGTTCAGGGAATGCGCTCTTGAGTTCCAATGGCGGCTTCCACAGGTTCCGCGCGATTTCGAACAGCGCAGCGCCGCGTTCCATCACGCATTGTTCGTCCCAGTCATGGAAGTCATTCAGCTCCCGGTTTAGCGCAAGACTGGCGTGTGCCCTCAGCGCGGGAAGCTTGGCCGAGAATGGCCCATTCGACATCTTCGAATTGAGAGGCGACGTGATCAGCGTCAAGTTGCCGAGCTTGTTGATGCACTCGTCCCGAATGAGCTCGGCGGTCATCCGCTCGGGATCGATGTCGTCCTCTTCCAAGTGCTCAAAGCCCCGCACAGGCCAACTCTCGCGCCACGTTTGAGGCATGACGTGCTCGACCGTGAGAGCAGATTTGATCTCGATCTCTTCGCTCAGCGCAGTCCGCTTCGCTTCTTCGATGCGCTCGAAGATATAGCGGAGCCGCGGCTGTCTCGCCGACTTGTATTGATCGCGGCCAAGCCACCCCTGCCGAAACTCGCGGTCGTTCGGCCAACGGTCAGTGTCGTTCGGGCGCGTAGAGAGCCAACGCTCCAACGCCTCGACCTTACACCCCTCGCTCTCGCGCAATCGATCGATCGTGCCGACAAAGAAGCGGTTGTAGCTCTTGGTGGACAGCCCGGAGATGTCCCGCCGAAGAATGTAACTCTCGAGCATCGCCAGGGCGTCTGGGAGCCGTTCGCCAATGTCGGCTTCGGTGGCCAGATAGACCACCAGCGGAAAGACGGTGCTGACATCAAAAGCTTCAGCCACAAGACCGAAGCTCCCAATGGGATCATGCTTGTCCTGTTCGAAGATTTTCCGCTCGACAGCCGCTGACGCCGTGATGGCTTCAAGTTCGGGCTCGACGCCCGCAAAAGGCCGATCATCGATGATCCAGCGGCGATAACCTTCGAAGAGAGTTTCTTTCGATACGATGTCGGCCTTCGCCATCGAAAGATGGTCGGTCAGCATCCAATCCAATCGGCTGGCCCCTAGCCGCCCCCGATATGCCAAGGTGCCCCAGAACGGCCCGTCTAGTTGCAACCAGTGCTTCTCGTACAGTTCGTCGACCTTGAGCGAGCCTTCCTCCTGGCCCATCCCCTTCGCGCGTTGAAATATGAAATTCCGCATCAGGTCACCGGGCGTGAGATCGACACCACGGCTGTTTAGAGTCTCAAAGATGGTCTGCGGATCATCACCCCCCTCAAGCTCTATCGAGACGACGGCCAGACCCTCCTTCATCGCCTCAAAAAGCTTCTCCAGCGTCGCTTCATCATATTGATCGCCGACGCCCACATGCTCATTGATCTGTTCCCGGAACCACTCATGCGCTTGCGCAGCTTTACGGACGAAACCGTCCTCTTCGACGGGTCTCTTCGTGATCGCATCGAGATCGGTCGCAGGATCGACGACATACGCAAATGACCGCCGGTCCATCAGTGAGGGCCAGACCTTGAAACGCTCGACATGAGGCGTTTCCATGATCCCCTCATTCAGTAGGTATTTGTGGACTTCGGCCGCATAGGACGAGCCATTGGCAGCGGCGACATCACGGAGCGCGGCAAGCAAAAGCTGGAACGTGGTCAGCCTTTGCTGGCCATCGATGACCTCGAAAGCCTGCACTTCCTTTCCGAAGGTCTTAACTTGGGCGATCACCATTGCGCCCATGAAATGGGGGATGAGGGAAGCACGGTCGGTCAGCAGGCGTTGATAGGCCCGGCCGATATCCTCCCAGAGCAGCCTTAACTGAGGCTCGATCTTCCACGCATATTGGCGCTGGTAGAGGGGAATGAGGTAGCGCTTCTTGCCATCGAATAGCTCGATAATGGAGCGCGTGTATGGCTTCATCGATGCCCCCTAGTCTTCCGGGGCACTTAATCACTCGAACACGCACTAGGCAACGTTGGAAGCCGGTATGTTGCTGACATCCCCGGCGAAGCGTCAAACGACCGGCGGTGCACCCTTATTTGGAAGTGCGCGCTGGATCGTTGCCAACGCCCGAGCCAACTCGTCGGAATCGGGCGCGCTGGACTTCGGCGCGGCGAGTCCCCGGATCAGCTCGGCTTGGCGGTGCGCTCCGACCGTTCCGTAGCTGGTCAGCGTCGTCAGCACGCCTGCATGGCCAAGGTTCTGCGACCATGCCTTGAACTCCTCGACGGTCGAGCAAACCCGCTCGCCGAGCTGTGCCAGGGTGTGTCGGAAGGTATGCGGATGGAAGTAGGGCAAGCCCGCTGCCTCGAAGGCCCGTGCGAAGGCCTCCCGCACCGGCCCAGTCGACTTCCAACCCTCGCGCAGCAAGCCTGCCGCCGCGAACGCGCCGTCGCCGTTGGGCGCGACCGCCGTGGCGGGGAATAAAGGGTCGTTATCACCGCGCAGTAACTCTAGCCGCTGATAGGTGCACCAGTCGGTTAAGATCGCTTCGGCGTTACCGCCAACCGGGAAAAACCAGGTCGAAAAGGATTTTGAACCTTTGGTCGCGACCTGGCGCGCATCATGGTCGAAGCGCCGGTCGGCAAGGTTGACGTGCTTCATTTTGAACGAACGCAACGCCCCGTCGCGCGCGCCCGACAAAATGGCCGCAGCAATCAGCGCTCGGTCGCGACGCTCAACCGGACTGGTCGCGGGCATCACGGTGAGCACGTGGTGGATTTGCTCCAACGACGGGAAGGCTTTGGGCAAGCTCGTCTTGGCAATCCGCACGTCTTTGTCGGTCAGGTTCAAATAGTCAGCATCGGCGTACGTGAGCTTCGAGCGATAGCCCGGCTGGCCCGCCAGCCAATGAAAGAACGCCTTTAGTGTCGCCAGCATGGCGTGAACCGTTGCCTTGCTCAGTCGTTCGCCCGTGCGGTCGCTCAGTGCCTCACTCAGCCGCCGTTTGAACGCTACGGCCTGTTCCTGGTTGAAAGTCGCGAAGTCCTTGTGGCGGTTCGCCTCTTCGAACCTTGCTAGCGCGCGGGCGGCGACATCGATCGATTTCTCGTCGCGCCGCTGCGCCTCGCCCAAATAGCGGAAATAGGTCCGCTTTATCCGAGCGTTCTTTTCACTGTGCTTTGCCATGCTCTTGCAGTCCCTTTGCTAGTCACGATTCACGGGGGGAGGCGCGCAGACTGTTAGGCGTGCGTCCGCGCCCGCCACGTGGACCTCGATTCCAGGCATTTTGAGGGAGATTGCCGACCGTGCGATGCGCTGATGCATCATCGTGCCGCACTGCTCGCATAACGCCTTCAGGTTGCCCCCGGTGGCGCTGTGCGGGATGAAATCCACCATGCCCAAGGCGGGGCGGCGCGGCTCGCGGCATTTGCAGCAATAGATCGTGCCGGGCCCACACGGCCGCCGCGCCCGCTGGTTCCTCGCGTCAAGGAACGCGCGTAGGTCGCGGCCAAGGATCAACGTCGGGCGCTTCGAGGCGAGCGCCCGAAGCCCTTGTTCAATCCAGCGCCGGACGGTGTTTTTGTGCACATCGAGCGCACGAGCGGCTTCGTCGACGGCATAGACCCGGTGAATTTTGACTAGCCGGGCGTTCACTCGGCGGCGAGACATTGGCCTATCCCTCGCCCGCCACCAGACGCTTGACTGACTCTGCGCGGATCAGCGTTCGACGCCCGAGCTTAAAAGCTTCTAATCGGCCGTCGCCAATCATTGCGTAGATCGACGTGCGCCCCAAGCTCAGCGCCTGCGCAGTTTCATTGATCGAGTATGCAAGCTTTTCCATGTCATCACTCCGTCTATTCGCTGTGATCCGGGCGAACGCGAGTGAGATTGAACGAGCATAATTTGGCGGGCTAATTTCGCGGAGTTCGGCTGCTATTCGGCGGACGTATTTCCGCCGAATTGCTTAGGTCCTGTTTTCCTGGGGCCGGAGAGAGACCGGATCCGGTCTCGGGTGATGTGGTTCTCGGGAAACGCCCCCCGCGCTAAGACGAGTAACTCTTCGAGCGAAAGCTGCTCCCGCACTGCTACTTTGGCCGCCCACCAGCTCTGTAGCTTCGCGTCCGGCAGCGGCGGCTTTGGTTGCTGGTTCGGCTGTGGGTCAGACGTGTTAGTTCCGGCTCCGCGCGAGGCCAGCAAGCCTACTAAGCTCGTCTTTAGGAAATGAACGCCGGACAACCGTATCCAACATTGGCCAAATGGAGCCCGGCCTTGGCCCGAGAAGATGCCCCGTTCCCAGTCTTGCGAAGAACTGTCGGGTAACGTGAACCTCTCCCAAAACCAGAGCGGAATGTCCCACTCGCGCTCCTCGATATCGAAGTCTTCGGCCCCCTCTTCCCGGGCCTGCTGTCTGAGAATTGCTTTCCCCGACACGAAGCCGAACCGACACTGGTCTAGCAAAACGGATGCCGCTGTCAGGGGCGGAGCACCTAATTCGTTATAGGTGAACGCCCGCGCGGCTTTGGCAGTCATCCATTCGCCACTTCCTGCTACAGACACCCTTCGGGCAAATTCGGAACGCCGCTCGGCTGGCAGCAACTCTAAAAGCCCCAGAAGGTCAAAGTGGACACCGACAGCATGGTGGCGAAGCCCGTCGTGGACCACTGAGAAGTCGCCGACTTCCCACCTTTCAAGTGACTCAGAATAGCGGTCCCAATCCCAAAAAGCCGGTTTGAGCACCACCTCGTTCTTGGTGTCACCTTCAATGTCCAGAAGTCGCGCGCTTGCTTTGAGCGTGCCCGCCCGTGCCCGTGTCACAAGTGCCTGCTTCCCTACATGCCCACCGGAGAGTTCATCGAGAAGCGACAGCGCTGTCGGCGCCGGAATCCAGTGCTGGGCCATTGCCCTTAGCTTCGACCGGCGCGGGGATTAGGACAATCCCCGAAATCGAAAACTGCACCTTATGCCCGCTGGCCAAGCGGAATTACGGTTCCGCCGTCGCGAAGAGTTTCGAGGTAATCACTCCACCATTGCGCCATTTCGACGCGCTCCGACCAGTGCGCGCCTCGATGATAGGTCGCGCGAATCTGATTGCCATCAGCATGAGCGAGCGAGCGCTCGATCGCATCAGGGCTCCACTTGCCACTTTCGTTGAGCAGCGACGATGCGGTTGAGCGGAAGCCGTGAGCCGTCATCGCATCGTTGCCATAGCCCAATCGCCGCAAGGCTCCGTTGATCGCATTCTCGCACATTGGCTTAAGCGGCGAGCCGAGCTTCGGAAACACGAATCGGCCCCCACCGCTTAACGCTTCAGCTTCACGCAGGATCGCCAGCGCCTGCCGGGACAGCGGCACCCTGTGCGGCTGGCGCTGCTTCATGCGAGCGGCGGGAATGGTCCAGATCGCGTTGTCGAAGTCTATCTCGCTCCACTCGGCTTGGCGCACTTCGCCAGGGCGCTGGTAAACATGGGAAGTAAAGCGCAGCGCCAGCCGCGTGACCGGCTGGCCGGTGTAACCTTCGATCGCGCGCAGCAACGTACCGAACGCAACAGGGTCCGTAATCGCAGCATGGTGTCTCGCGACAGGCGCAACCAGCGCGCCCAAGAGCGGCTGCGCCGGGTCGACTGACCCTCGAGCCGTCGCTACCGCATAACGGAAAACTCTGCTGGCGAATGAGCGAAGCCTCCGGGCCGTTTCGCGATGCCCTTGACGCTCGGATGCGCGTAGGACCGCCAATAGCTCGTGCGGAGTGATTTCGCTGATCGGGCGTGCGCCAAGTGAAGGCGACAATTTAGATAGCAGCCAGCGGGCCTTACTGACCGTAACGTCCGCCCGGCCTTCCGCCTCTAATTTCACGATAAACTCGTCAGCAATCGCGCCAAATGTGTTGGCGGACGCAATCCGCTTGGCGACGCGCGCTTCGCGCTTGGCGACGGCCGGGTCGCTACCCGACTGCGTAGCCTTGCGCGCCTCGTCGCGCTTGGCTCGCGCTTCCTTCAACCCGACAGTCGGATACGCCCCAAGTGCGAGCTTCTTTTCCTTCCCATCAATCCGATACTTCAGCCGCCACAGCTTCGATCCGTTCGCGGTGACCAGAAGGTAGAGACCCCTCTCGTCGGCAAGCTTGCGGTCGGTCGCTCCCGCCTTAGCCAGCCGGATCGTCGTGTCAGTGAGAGCCATTGCCGCCTCATCGCCAGCCGCCCCTTTGCAAAAGGCCCCCAAAAAGGCCCCCAAATTTTCCCGATTGTCAGCGAACGCCAGCAATCGAAGGCGGTCAATCCGAGGACAAAAGTAGCGGATTTCTGCGGTTTTTGCAACCAATCGCGGACGTTAGCGATTTAGGAAATGGTGCCCAGAAGAGGACTCGAACCTCCACGCCGTTTCCAGCGCCGCCACCTGAAGACGGTGCGTCTACCAATTCCGCCATCTGGGCACGGGCCGCGCGGATCAGGCCGGCGGCGGTAGGGGGGCGCAACTAGGCAGGGCGGCGGGCGTTGTCAACGGTTGCGGGGGGCAGCGCCATGCGGCATGGCCCAGCCCCAAGCCAACGGAACGAGCTCTGCCATGCCCCACCCTTCCCCCCTTCACGGCAAGCTGGTGACGCTGATCGGCGGCGGCGGGTTTCTGGGCACGCATCTGGCGCAGGCGCTGCTGGCGCGCGGGGCGCGGCTGCGAATTGCCGAGAGGCATCCCGAAAAGGCGTTCCGGCTGAAGCCGTTGGCCGATCTTGGCCAGATCCAGTTCGCCCGCTGTGCCGTCACCGATCCGCGCAGCCTGGCCGCCGCGGTACATGGGGCAGATGCGGTGGCTTATCTGGTCGGGACATTCGGCGCCGATCAACAGGCGTTGCAGGCCGATGGCGCGGGCGAGGCCGCGCGGGCGGCAGACGCGGCTTCGTTCGTCTATGTCTCGGCGATCGGCGCCGATCCGGCATCCGACAGCGGTTATGCCGCGACCAAGGGCGAGGGCGAGCGGCTGGTGCTGGAAGCCTTCCCCGCCGCCACGATCGTGCGCCCCTCGCTGCTGTTCGGCGAGGACGACAAGTTCGTGCAGATGTTCGCCGGCCTGATCGCGGCGCTACCGGCGCTGCCGGTGTTCGGCCCACACGCCAGGGTGCAGCCGCTGTTCGTCGACGACGCGGCCGAAGCGATTGCCAATGCGCTGGCCGATCCGGCGCGCCACGGCGGCAAGACCTACGAGCTGGCCGGACCCGAAGTGCTGACGATGGACGACCTGCATCGCCGCATCGCCGCGGCACAAGGGCGGGAGCGCGCCCTGATCGCGGTGCCCGATGCGTTGTCGAAGCTGTTCGCGGCGCTGCCCGGTACGCCGATGAACAGCGATCAGTGGCGCATGCTCGAGGCCGGCAGCGTCGCCAGCGGCGCGCTGCCGGGGATCGCCGCGCTCGGCGTCCAGCCGCGCCCGCTCGGCCTGTTCCTCGACAAGTGGATGACCCGCTATCGCAAGCACGGTCGCTTCGGCGACCGCCGCGAACCGGCTTAGACTGGGTCTAGGCGGTCACCGCCGGAACCGGTTCGACCAGCAGCACCGCACCCTCATTGCCGGCGACGCGCAACCGCTCGCCCACCGCGGCGGGCGGCCCCTTGGCGAGCCACTCGCTGTCGCCGCAGCGCACCCGGCCGGCTGATCCCGCTTCGATCGCGGTGGTCACGGTGACGATTTCGCCGACCAGCCGCGCGCCGCGATCGTTCATCTTGGGATCGGCGCTGACCACCGGATGCGCCGCGAGATAGCGCCGCCCGGCGAACACCGCGATCACCGCCAGCGCGGCGAACAGCACGATCTGCAGCGGCAACCCGATCGGCAGCGCCCAGGAAACCAGGCCGACCACGATCGCCGCGCCGGCCAGCCAGATCAGGAACACGCCCGGAATGACAATCTCGGCCACCGCCAGCACCAGGCCAAGCGCGAGCCAGCCGTAATGCGGCTCGAACGTTTCGAGCCCGCCCATCAGCGGTCGCCCGCCGGCGGGACCGAGGCGCGGCCCACAGCGCGCGGCGGTGGCGGCGGACGGCCGCCGCCGTCACCGCCGAGCGCGTCCCTGACCAGTTCGCCGACCCCGCCGAGCGTGCCGATCAACTGGGTCGCCTCGATCGGGAACAGGATGGTCTTGGCGTTGGGCGAATTGGCAAAGGCGGTCACCGCCTCGGTATATTTCTGCGCCACGAAGTAGTTCAAGGCCTGAGTGCCCGAAGCGGCGATCGCCTGGCTGACCACCATCGTCGCCTTGGCCTCGGCCTCGGCTTCGCGCTCGCGCGCTTCGGCGTCGCGGAACGCGGCTTCGCGGCGGCCCTCGGCCTGGAGGATCTGGCCCTGCTTCTCGCCCTCGGCGCGCAGGATTTCCGACGCGCGGCTGCCTTCGGCCTCGAGGATCTGGGCGCGCTTCTCGCGCTCGGCCTTCATCTGGCGGGCCATGGCGTTCGAAATGTCGACCGGCGGCCGGATATCCTTGATCTCGATCCGGGTGATCTTCACCCCCCAGGGCGACGTCGCGTGGTCGATCACCAAGAGCAGCTTGGCGTTGATTTCGTCGCGCTTCGACAGCGTCTCGTCGAGGTCCATGCTGCCCATCACCGTGCGCAAGTTGGTGGTGGTGAGCTGCATGATCGCGACGAACAGGTTGGCCACCTCGTAAGCCGCCTTGCCGGCATCGAGCACCTGGAAAAACACCACCGCGTCGACCCCGACCATGGCGTTATCCTTGGTGATGATCTCCTGGCCCGGAATATCGAGCACCTGTTCCATCATGTTGACCTTGTGGCCCACCCGGTCGACGAACGGGATGATCAGATGCAGCCCCGGCTGCGCGGCGAGCGTGTACTTGCCCAGCCGCTCGATGGTGTAGACGAACCCCTGGCGGACCACACGAACGCCCATCAGCAGAAACACGAAGACCAGCACCACCAGCGCGATCAACAACGGGCCCATGGCCACTCTCCCCCAAGACGCTTGTTCGGCATGGTACTGCGCCGCGCACCGGGGGCAAGCGAAAGCGGCGGGGCCGCGCGCTGGCCGATTGTCAGGCCCGGCCGCGCCGCCTAGGGTGGGACAAAGTCAAAGATTGACCGATGGGAGGGATTTCAATGCGCAAGTTGGGCCTGGCAGCGTTGGGGGCGGCATTGGCCGCTTCGGCCACGATGGTTTGGGCGCAAGCCACCCCCGCACCGGCCCCGCCGCCCGCCCAGCCGGCGCGCCAGGCGCCGCCGCCGGTCCCGCCGCTGGGCGAAGGGCCGTGGGACGTGCAGAGCTGGGACGCCAAGCTCCACGTCGAAGTGCTCGCGCGCGGGCTCGACCATCCGTGGGGCATGGCCTTCCTGCCGGGTGGCGACATGCTGGTGACCGAGCGGCCCGGCCGCCTGCGCCTGCTGCGCGCCGACGGCACGCTCGATCCGACCGCGATCGGCGGATTGCCGCCGATATACGCGTTCGGCATCTCGGGCCTTTCCGACGTTGTGCTCGATCCCAACTTTGCTACCAATCGGCTGATTTATCTCAGCTATTCTAAGCCCGATCCTAATGCCACCGGGCCGGGGCCGAACATCAATTCAACCCTGGCGGTACTGCGCGCGCGTTATGACGGCGGCACCCAGCTCAAGGATGTTCAGGACATTTTCGTGGCCGACACCTGGTACGGCGCGCCGCCGCTGCCGACGCGCTGCTGCGGCCAGGGGCCGGCCTCGGGCAGTTTCGGCGCGCGGCTGGCGATCGACGACAAGGGCCACCTGTTCGTGACCAGCGGCGACCGCAACTATGGCGAGAAAGTGCAGGACCCGTCGAACCACTTCGGCAAGATCCTGCGCCTCAACCTCGACGGCAGCGTGCCGCGCGACAACCCGTTCGTCGGCCGCCAGGGCTACAAGCCCGAAGTGTGGTCGACCGGCCACCGCAACCAGCTCGGCCTGTTCTACGATGCGCCGAGCGGGCGGTTGTGGGAAAGCGAGTTCGGCCCGCGCGGCGGGGACGAGGTCAACCTGATCACCCGCGGCGGCAACTACGGCTGGATCGACGTCACCCAGGGCCACCATTACAACAACGAACCGGCGGCCCGGGGTATCCGCGGCGTTGCCGGATACATCGACCCGGTGTGGGCTTTTCCGCCGAGCGGCAACCCGGGCAACCTCGCCGTCTATCGCGGCAATGCGTTTGCCGCCTGGCAGGGCGACTTGCTGATGCCCAACATGTCGCGCCCCTCGTCGCTGCTGCGGCTCAGGCTCGATGCCGACGGGCGGGTGACGGGGATGGAGCGATTGCTCGAAAACCTCGGCCAGCGGTTCCGCGACGTGCGGGTCGGACCGGATGGCGCGGTTTACCTGGCGACCGACGAAACCCAGGGCGCGGTGCTCAAGATCACGCCTGCGCCGTAACTATTCGCTCGCTTCGGCCGCCTCGGTCTCGCCCCGGCGCAGTTCGCGGTTGACGCCGAGCAGCTTCGAGGCGGCGGGCAGGTGGGGAATGCCGGCGTAAACGCTGCGCAGGTACGCCTGGTCGAAATCGGTCAGCCCGCCCGGCGGTTCCTGCGCGCCGTCGAACAGCGCCAGGATCGTATCGAGCGTGGCGCCGGCCGAGGCCGGGCGGGTGCGCGCGAAGCTGCGCATGGTGGCGTAGTCGGCGAGCTGGATCACCGTCTTGCCGCGCACCCCGGTGCGGTCGAACAGCACCAGCACCTGGGTGATGTCCTCGCGCACCGTCAGGTATATCTTCGAGTGCGCCATCCACATCTGCACCACCGGCGGATCGTCTAGGCTTTCGCGCCGGGCGATTGGCATCCCGTCGCGAGTGCGCTGCTGCGCGGTGGTCCAAACCCGCACCGGCCCGTCTTCGGCCATGAGCCGCTCGCGCTCGTCGCGGGTCAGCGCCTGGAACAGCCACGGCTGGCGCTCGGCCAGCTCGGCGATCTGGGCCCGCCCGTCCTCGACGAAGGCGATGATCAGATTGGGCGCGCAGCCGTCCTCGGGCGCCAGCCACATGTCGAGCCGCTCGGCGTTCCAGCGGATGCGGTCGACCATCAGCTGCGCCGCCTCGGTCCTGAGCCCGATCACGCCCGGGCACAGCCGGTCCTCGATCCGCGCCAGCGGCCGGTCGTAGAGGTTGTTGGTGACGTCCGAGATGTCGCGCGCCTGGCGGTTGACCTCGCCACTGGTCGGCGCCTCGCGGTCTTCGGTGACCACGATCGTCGGCCCGTCCTCGGCCGTGTCCTGCGCGATGGCGGGGGCCGCGAGCGACAGCAGCAGCGCCGCCGCGGCAAACAGATCTGACTTCATTCGAGGAACAGGTTCCGCCCGGTCACTTCCTCGAGGTAGCTCATCCGCGCCGGGGCCGGCAAGTTGGGCAGCCCTTCGTAGAGCCCGGCGAGGTAGGCGCGGTCGAACTCGGTCAGCCCGGCGGGCCTGGTTGCCCCGCCTTCGAACAGCGCGAGGATCGAATCGGGCCGCGCGGCGACATTCTGCGGCAGCGTGTGGGCGAGCGCGCGGAAGGTCGCGTAATCGGCCAGCTGATCGAGCGACAGCCCGCGCACCGCCGGCCGATCGAACAGCACCAGCGCCGAAAGGATATCGTTGCGGGTGGCGGTGTAGATCTTCGAATGCGCCATCCACATCGTTGCCTGCGGAATATCGCCGAGGCTTTCGCGGCGCGCCACCGGCAGGCCATCGCGGGTGCGGGTGCGGGTGCGCAACATCGCCCGCGCGGGGCCCGGATCGTCGCGCAGGGCCTGGGCCTCGCCGCGGTCCATTTCGGCGAACATCCAGCCGTTGTCGTGGCGGATCTTGTCGATGAACGCCCCGCCATCGGCGAGCACGGCCACGACCACGTTGGGCTCGCACGATTCGCCTTCGGGGGCGAGCCGCAGGCCGAGCGCATGGACGTTCTCGCGAATCCGCCCGACCACCGCCTCGGCCGCGTCGACCCGCAGCCCGACCACGCCGGGACAGATCGCATCCTCGAACCGGGCCAGCGGCTCTTCGTCGGATTGCGCCTGCGCCGGGACGGCGACGAGCGCCGCGGCGGCGCCGAGGCCGGCGAGGATCAGGGTGCGAACGTTGCGCAACGGGGCCGGCATGGGCGTCTCCATCGGCTCTGGGCCGCGGCGATTATCCTCCTTCCCGCGCGCCGGGGCAATCCTGCAGTTGTCGCAAAATGTCGGGCGGCGGTTCAGGACTTGCCGCCCTTACGGTTCTTGCGCGCCGCGGCCGCCACCCGTTCGAGCGCTTCGGGCGTGGCCCAGTCGGGCAAATCGGCGCCGGTCATCTCCCACGGCCCCTCGCCGTCGGCGAACGGCTGCCATTCTTCGAGCGCGACCGGCGGTTCGAGCGCGCCGCGCCATTCGCTGCAGTCCGGCGGCAGCGCCACGAACGGCGCGTCCGGATTGCTCTCGGCATAGTCCGCCGCCGCTTCGCCGAGCGCCTCGTCCGCCGCCCGCGCCCGCACCGCGCAAGCCTCGAGCGCCGCGGCGATCGCCGCCTGCGCCTCGGCATCGAGCGCCACGCCCTCGAACTGCTCGAGCGTCGCCGCCGCCGCGCCCTCTTCTTCCGCTTGTCCTGAGCCTGTCGAAGGGCCGCCGTTGATCACCGTGCGCACCGTGGTCGTGCTCGTCTCGGCCACCGCCAATCCCCCCTGCCCCGGACCTGTTCCGGGGTTGTATTCGG